>JAHEJV010000031.1 GCA_024638705.1 Deltaproteobacteria bacterium
CTCCGCGACGGAGAGGTGCGGGAAGAGGCCGATCTGCTGGAAGCAGTAGCCGACGCGCCGTCGCAGGGCGGGGCCGGCCAGCTCGCGGGTGTCGACGCCGTCGATCCGTACGCTGCCGCTCGTCGGCTCGATCAGGCGATTCACGAGCCGGAGCGTCGTGGTCTTCCCCGACCCCGACCCTCCGACCAGCACCAGCAGCTCGCCCTCGTCGACCTCGAGCGACACGTCGTCGACGGCGGTGTGCGCGTCGAAGCGTCGCGTGAGCGAGCGCAGCTCGATCACGTCCGCGTCGCCACCCAGAGCTTCGCGTACTTGAGGCGCACGTAGTGCGCGGCGAGATAGGCGAGGAGCAGGCCGCGCCAGCCGTCGAGGAATCCGCGGCGCACGACGTAGAAGACGAAGAAGCGCGCGGGCGGCCGCGTCATCACATCGAGGAAGCGCGCCTTGTGGCCCTCGGCGCGCATCTCCTCGGCCATGATCGTCGTGTAGTCGTCGATCGTGCGCAGGTGGTCGTCGAAGCTGCGGTACGGGTCGTGGCGCAGCTCGCCGGCGAGGCGGCGGACCGGCCCGTCGACGGACACGTGGTCGTGGGGGTTGCGACCGCCCCAACCGCCGCGGCGGCGGTCGAAGAGGCGCAGCTTCCAGTCGGGATACCAGGTGCCGTGGCGGATCCAGCGGCCGAGATAGCGCGACACGCGCGACACCTCGAAGCCCGCGGCGCCCGCGAAGCCGGTGACGCGCACCGCCGCGATCGCCTCGCGGAGCTCGGGGGTGACGACCTCGTCGGCGTCGACGCAGAGCACCCAGTCGTGCCGCGCCTCGCGGATCGCGAACTCCTTCTGCGCGACGTGGCCGGGCCAGTCGCGCTCGATCACGCGCGCGCCGCGCGCGGCGGCCAGCTCGCGCGTGCCGTCCTCGGAGTGCGAATCGACGACGAGCACCTCGTCGCACCAGGTGAGTGCGTCGAGACAGGCGCCGAGACGATCCTCTTCGTCGTGCGTGATGATGCACGCACTGACGGGAACGCTCGAGGCGGGAGACGCCACGCCCGAACCGATGCTCAGGCCTCGAAGCCGAGCAGCTTGTCGAGGCCCGGCCACTCGACGGCACTCTGGGCGGCGAAGGCGCGCAGCAGCAGGTCGCGGTCGGGGTCGCCGTCGGCGGCGCGATACTTCTCGACGGCGCCGGTCAGCTTCGCCTCGTCGGGCTGCTCGGGCGCTTCGTCCTCGAGCGTGCCGTCCTCGTGCGCGAGACCGATCTGGTCGAGCCACTCGAGCAGCAGATCCTTCCGACACTCGAGGAAGTAGACGGCGAGCAGCTCGTCGGCGACCGGGTTCGCCATGATCCGCGACAGCGAGCGGCGGACGGCGGCCGCGCGCTTTTCGAAGGGCTGGCGGCGCAAATAGACGGGGCGCGCCTTGATCGACACGGCCGCCGCGTCCACGGCCTGGCGGAACATCGCCGGCGCCTCCTTCGAGAGCACCTTCATCATCCGCTCGGCTTCTTCCGGGGACATCGCAGCAAAGACCTGGAACGAACGCATGGCGCCTCCGGGCTGGGTTGTAGCACGCCGGGGCGTCCGCGCGCGCGGCGCGTCAACGGCCCCAGGCTTCCCGCGCGGCGGCGGTGCCGGTGAGCACGAGTGCGGCGGCCAGCGCCGAGTGCAGGCCGGTCACTTCGACGGGAAGCCCGGTCAGCACGTTCGCGATGCCGACGATCACCTGGGCGATCGCGAGCGCGAGGGCGACGCGCGTGAGTGTCGAGAGGCGCCCGACGTCGCGGCACACCACCGCGAGCCCCATGAACGCAGCGAGCAGCGCGTAGCCGTTCATCCGGTGCAGGAGGTGGAGGCCCACCGGGCCGCGCCAGGACGGGAACCAGAAGCCGCCGTTGCAGGTGGGCCATTCCGGACACGAGAGCCCCGCATAACGCGACGACACGAGCCCACCCAGCAGCATCTGCAAGAAGAGCAGCACGAGGGTGGCGGCGAGCCAGTGGCGCATGAGCGGCGTGGTCGGAGCGGGCGGGGGTGCGGTGATGCGGCGGTCGCGCAGGGTGAGCGCGGTCCACAGGAAGGCCGCCGCGATCGCGTTGCCGGTGAGCAGGTGCGACGTGACCGTCCACGATGCGAGCAGCTCCCAGACGGTGAGCGCGCCGAGCACGATCTGTACGACGAGGGCGGCGGCGGCGATCACGATCAGGCGTCGGATCGGGTCGCCGGGCCCGGTGCGCCGCCAGATCAACACGGCGAGCGTGGCGAAGATCAGCGAGACGCCGCCGGCGACGACGCGATGACCCCATTCGAAGGCCACCTTCAGGTTCATGTCCGGGACGAACTCGCCGAAGCAGAGCGGCCAATCGGGGCAGGCGAGACCGGCTTCGTGCGCGCGCACGAGGGCGCCGAGCACGAGCAGCATCCAGGTCAGGACGACGAGCGCGGCGAAGGGGAGGGCGAGCCCGCCGACGTCCGAGGCGTCGGCCGCGCCGCCGTCGCGTCGCGGCGAACCCTCGTCTAGCATGCCGACCCTCCCCACTCACCCACGCGAGCGACGCTAGGGAATGCCCCCCGCCCCGACAAACGAACCGCTCGCGATCGAAACGCGCGGACTGGTGAAGCGCTACGGCGAAGGCACGGCGCTCGACGGCCTCGACCTCGCCGTGGCGACCGGCGGCTGTTTCGGCCTGCTCGGACCGAACGGCGCCGGGAAGTCGACGACCGTCGGCGTGCTGACGACGCTGCTCTCCCCGACCGCGGGCAGTGCGACGCTGCTCGGCTTCGACGTCGTGAAGGAGCGCGCTGCGGTGCGGCGGCGCATCGGCGTCGTGTTCCAGGAAGCGGCGCTCGACCCGGAGCTGACCGCGCGCGAGCAGCTCGTCCTGCACGCTCGCCTCTTCCACCAGGACGAGCCGGTGAAGCTCGCCGACGACTGGATCGCGCGCATGGACCTCGGCGACCACGCCGACCTTCCCGTGCGCAAGCTCTCCGGCGGGCTCAAGCGCCGCGTCGAGATCGCGCGCGGCCTGCTCGCCCGACCCGGCGTGCTCTTCCTCGACGAGCCGACGACCGGTCTCGACGTCGCGGCGCGCGCGCGGATCTGGGAAGAGCTGCGCGCCCTGCGCCGCACCGGCGACACCACCGTCTTCCTCACCACCCACTCGATGGAGGAGGCCGACGCGCTCTGCGACGAGCTCGCGATCATCGACGCCGGGCGCATCGCGACCCAGGGCAGCCCCGAGGCGCTCAAGGCCGAGCTCGGGGGCGACGTCGTCAGCCTGCTGCTCGAACGACCGGACGTCGCGCGGGAGGCGCTTGCGACACACGAGGGTGTCGCGCGGATCGAGGCGGACCCCGATCGCGAGGGCGTGCTGCTCATCACCGTGAGCGAGGGGTCGCGACGCCTCGCGTCGCTGCTCGAGCGCGCCCGCGACGCCGGTATCGTCGAGGTCGACCTGCGACGACCGAGCCTCGAGCACGTCTTCCTGCACCATACCGGCCACCGCTTCGAGCGCGAGCAGCCCCGATGAGCGCGCAGTTCGCCGATTTCGTCGCGCTCACCGGCCGCGAGCTCAAGCGCTACTCGCGCGACCGCGCCTACTGGGTGGGCCAGATCGTCTTTCCCCTCATCCTGGTCGGCGTCGTCGGGATCGGTTTCGACGAAGAGGCCGATCTCGGGACGGGCGTTCCCTATGCGAGCCATCTCGCGACCGGCCTGCTCGCGATGCTGGTCGGCTCGGGCGGGGTCGGGGGCGGCTTCGCGCTGATGGAGGATCGCAGCAGCGGCTTCTTGCGCGCGCTGCTCGTGGCGCCGGTGTCGCGGACGAACCTCGTGCTCGCGAAGCTGGTGGCGCGCGTGATCGTGTCGATCGTGCTGGTGTGCGGCCTCGGTGCGCTGCTCGCTCTGTTCACGCCGATCCGGGTGGTCGACCCGCTCGGCGGTCTCGTTGCCGTGGTGGGCGTGACGGCGATCTTCGTGGCGCTCGGGATTTCGCTCTCGGTGCGCTTCCGGCGCCTCGAGTCGTTCCGGATGATCTCCGCCTTCGTCACGATCCCGCTCTACCTCTTCTCCGGGATCTTCTACGAGGTGGCGTCGCTGCCCGGCCCCGTGCGCTGGATCGCGCACATCAATCCCCTCACCTATGGTGTCGATCTCCTGCGCCACGCACTCCTTGGAGTCCACGAGCTTCCGCTGGCGCTGTCGGCCGCCCTGCTCGGCGTCGGGACGCTGGTGGCGGTCGGCGCGGCGGTGGTCGCCTTCGACCGGGGCACCCGCGAATAGCGCGGCCCGAGGCGGAGCTCCACGGCTACAGGTCGACGCCCGACAGGTCGATGGACTCTACGATGGACACGCAAGTGCAGACGATGTCTCCCCACGACCCCCGCCGTCTCCGCGAGATGATGGATCGCGCGGCACTGCTCGCCCACGAGCACGGTCTGCGTTCGGTGGTCGTCGGGCTCACCGGCTTCGACGGCGACCCCACCTTCCAGGAGGTGGTCGACTACATCGAGAGCGCGCTGCGCGTGGACGACACCGTGTACCGGATGACGCGCGACCGCGTCGTGCTGCTGCTCACCGACGTGAACGCGGAGCAGGCGACGTCCGTCCTCCAGCGCCTGATCGGCGAGTACCGCGAACGCTTTCCGCGCCTCTCCGATCCGTCGGTCGGTTTCGGCACCTTCGAGGTCGGTCCCGACACCGGCGAGGTGTCGGTGAAGCGCATCCTGCCCGCGCTCTTCGCGACGCCGCGGGCGCACTGACGTCAAGCCCGGCGTAGCCGGGCACGGAGCGAGGCCAAGCCGAAGCGGAGTCGAACGCGACGCGAGCGGCGCGGGAGGGCCCTGTTACCCTTCGCGCCCGTGCCCGAGATCCATTCCACCGCGATCCTCGACGGCGAAATCGATCTCGCCGACGACGTGTCGATCGGACCCTATTGCGTGCTGCGCGGCCGGGTGAAGATCGGCCCGGGCACGCGCCTCGTCGGGCACGTCCAGCTCGAAGGCCCGATCACGCTGGGCGCGCGCAACCGCCTCTATCCGTTCAGCGCGCTCGGCTTCGCACCGCAGCACCTCGACTGGGATCCGGATCGTCCCGGCGCCGGGCTCGTGATCGGGGACGAGAACCAGATTCGCGAGTCGGTGACGATCTCCCGCGCGGCCTCGGACGACGCGCCCACGCGCGTCGGCGATCGCAACTACTGGATGGCGAACAGCCACGCCGGACACGACTGCGTGGTGGGCGACGCCTGCGTGATCGCGAACGGCGTGCTGCTCGCGGGCTCGGTGAGCCTGGGCGACGGCGTCGTGATCGGCGGGAACACGGCGATCCACCAGCACTGTCGCGTCGGCCGCGGGGCGCTGCTGTCGGGCACGATGGGCCTGAACAAGGATCTCGCGCCCTTCTTCACGCTCACCGGCGGCAACATCGCCGGCAGCATCAACGTGCTCGGGATGCGTCGCTCGGGGATGCCGCGCGATCAGATCGACGACGTGAAATGGGTGTACAAGACGCTCTACCGGCGCGGCCACTCGCTCGGGCGCGCCCGCGAAGAGCTCGAGACCCGCGCCGACCGCCCGATCGTCGCCGAATACCTCGCGTTCGTGAACGGCTCGAAGCGCGGCCTGTGTCCGGCACGCGGCGAGGCGGTGCGGGGCACGGGCTCGGACTGAGGCCGACGCAAGAGGCCTACGCCGGTCGGTCGAGGGCGTCGCGCAGCGCTTCCTCGAGATCGGGGTGCGCGAAGCGGAAGCCGTTCTCGAGCGCGGCGCCCGGAACGACACGTCGGCTGCCGAGCAGCTCGTCGGCGAGGTCGCCGAGCACGCCGCGGATGGCGAAGGCGGGCACGGGGAGGATCGTCGGCCGGCGCAGCACCTCGCCGAGCGCGCGGGTGAGCTCGGCGTTCGTCGCGCCGTTCGGGGCGGCCGCGTTCACCGGCCCCGCATAGCGCGGGTCGTCGCAGGCGGCGCGCAGCAGGGTGACGAGGTCGTCGATGTGGATCCACGGAAACCACTGGCTCCCGTCGCCGAGCCTTCCCCCGAGACCGAGCTTGAACGGCGTCGCCATCATCGGCAGGGCCCCTCCTTCCGCTGCGAGCACGATGCCGATGCGGATGGAGGTGGTGCGGACGCCCAGGGCTTTCGCCTCGCGGGCGGCGCGCTCCCACGCGACGCACACCTCGGCGAGGAATCCGTCGCCGGGCGCCGCCGATTCGTCGAGCGGCGTGTCGCCGCGCGAGCCGTAGTAGCCGACCGCCGAGGCGCACACGAAGCTCGCCGGGCGTTCGCTCTCGGGGAGCGCCGCGATCGACGCGACGAGCCCTTCGGTCGAGTCGACCCGGCTCGCGCGGATCTTCTTGCGCCGCGCCGCGGTGAGCAGGCCGCCGAACACGGGCTCGCCCGCGAGATGGACGAGGGTGGCCGCGCCCCGCAGCGCGTCCGCGCCGAGGCGGACGCCGTCCCAGGTGGCGACCTCGACGCCGGGGTCGAAGCCCGACACTTCGCTGCGGCGCGAGACGATGCGCACGTCGCGGCCGTCCCCGCGCAGCGACGCGACGAGGCGACGGCCGACGAGTCCGGTGGCGCCGGTGATGACGATCGGTGCACTCATGCCTTCTCCCATAGCGCATTCCACTCGGCGGCAAGGGCGGGACCGCCGGCGGCGAGTGCCGCCCCATCGAGCGACACGATCGCGCGCGCGCCGCGCACCGCGTTGAGCGCGACGACGGCGGAGGCGCCGAGCAGGCCGCGTCGCGAGACGTCGCGGCGCGTGAGGCGGGGGATCCGAGCGCCCAGCACCTCGAGGGCCACGCCGGCCACGGCACCGCGCTCGACGGGCGGCGTACAGAGCGTGTCGTCGGGCAGACGGACGACGAGGTTCGAGCGGGCGCCTTCCACGAGACGTCCCGCGGCGTCGAAGAAGAGCGCCTCGTCGGCGCCGGTCGCGCGCGCGGCTTCGGCCGCGATCGCGAAGAGTGGGCGGCTGGTGAGCTTCGGCCCGCCGGGAAGCGTGGCGCCGGGGTGGGGGAAGGGGGCCGTGATCGTCTGCCACCTGGCGCGGTCTTCGCCGAGCGGGCGCGGCACGCCGGTGACGTGGAGGGCGCCGTCGCCGCCACGCGAGAGCTGCAGGCGCACGACGCCGTCGCCGTCCGCGAACGCGGCCCGCGCGAGCTCGTCCAGGGCGCGATGGAGTGCGCGCGCGTCGGGCTTCGGAAACCCGAGGACGCGCGCCCCGCGCTCGAGCCGGCGCACGTGCTCGGCGGCGAAGCGCGGCGCCCCGTCGCGGATGCGCACGCTCGTGTAGCAGCCGCGCCCGTCGGCGAACGCCGAGTCGTCGGCGCGCACGGCCGCGGCGTCGGCGGGACGCAAGCGGCCGTCGAGCCAGCAGACGCGCGCGCCCACCGGGCGGCTAGCGCTTTTCGATCGGGACGTAGTCGCTCATCGTTTCGCCGGTGTAGATCTGGCGCGGGCGACCGATCTTGAACGCCGGGTCGTCGTGCATCTCGCTCCACTGGGCGATCCAACCGGGAAGGCGGCCCAGCGCGAAGATGGCGGTGAACATGTTCGCGGGCGTGCCGATCGCGTTGTAGATGACGCCCGAGTAGAAGTCGACGTTCGGGTAGAGCTTGCGCTCGACGAAGTAGTCGTCCTTGAGCGCGATCTCTTCCAGCTCGACCGCGATCTCCAGCAGCTTCGTGCGAACGCCGAGCTTCTCGAGCACGTCGAAGCAGGCCTTCTTGATGATCTTCATGCGCGGGTCGAAGTTCTTGTAGACGCGGTGGCCGAAGCCCATCAAGCGTGCGTTGTCGTCACCGGCCTTCGCGCGGTCGACGAACTGCTTCGTCGTGATGCCCTCGTCGCGGATGCGCGCGAGCATCTCGATCACTTCCTGGTTCGCGCCGCCGTGGCTGCGTCCCCAGAGTGCGTTGATGCCCGCGGACACCGACGCGAAGAGGTTCACCATCGACGAGCCGACCAGGCGCACCGTGCTCGTCGAGCAGTTCTGCTCGTGGTCGGCGTGCAGGATGAGGAGGAGGTCGAGCACCTTCTCGATCACCGGGTCGACCTCGTAGTGCTCGCAGGGCGTCGCGAACATCATGTGCATGAAGTTCGCGGCGTAGGAGAGGTCGTTGCGGGGGTAGATGAGCGGCTGACCGATCGAGTGCTTGTACGCGCACGCCGCCATGTTCGGCATCTTCGCGATCAGGCGGTGGATCGAGATCTCGAGCTGACGCTCGTCGCTCGGGTCGAGCGAGTCGGGATAGAAGGTGGACAGCGCGCCGACCGCCGCGGAGCACGCCGCCATCGGATGGGCGTCCTTCGGAAGCGCGCCGAAGAAGCTGCGGAAATCCTCGTGCAGCATCGTGTGGAGCGTGATCGATCCGACGTACTCTTCGAGCTCGGCCTGGGTGGGCAGCTTCCCGTGGATCAGCAGGTAGGCGACTTCGAGGAAGGTGCTCTTCTCCGCGAGCTGCTCGATCGGAATCCCGCGGTAGCGGAGGATGCCCTTCTCCCCGTCGATGAACGTGATCGCGCTCTGGCAGGATCCCGTGTTCCCATAACCCGGGTCGAGGGTGATGAGCCCCGTCTGGCTACGCAATTTGCTGATGTCCAGGCCGCGTTCGCCCTCGGACCCCTCGATGATGGGGAGATTGATCGTCTGGTCACCAACCCGCAGCTCAGCGGAGTCCGCCATGGGATTTCCTTTCGCGATGGTCTTCGTCGGTTTCGGTTTCGGGGTCGTCGTCGCAGATCTGCGCAGGTTTTCGCAGGGATCTGCAAGGTTCCGCAGCGCTTGCGGCCGCCGGGTCGCTGGCGGCTCGGGGGACGCACGGAGCGAAAGCGATCCGATCGAGTGGATCGGCCGCGGCGCCGGCATTCTAGCCGACTCCGGGTCACGAAACAGGCGTTCCCGCTGGTTTTCCGGAGAGTTTGCGCCGCTTTCGGCACGTGGCGCCGGGCCGTCGATCGCGGATTCCCACCGTCGGCGAATCGCCGGTAGCATCCCGAGGGGAGGTCGCCCGGATGCACGAGATCGAGAGCGAACTGACGCGACGCCTGCGCGAGCCGCAACCCGACCCGGCGGCGATCCGCACGCTGCTCGACGACACCGATCACGCGAGCCGTGTCGCCGCAACGCGTCGACTCGGCCGCGCCGAGCAGCGCGCGCTCTATGCCGCCGTCGACGGGGCACTCCCGCTCGCGCTCGCCGACGTCGTGCCGCCGTCGGTGCCCGACTGGACCGAGGTGCGTCACTACGGGAAGAACACGCTCCCGGTGTTCACCCACTTCGAGAAACGCTTCTGCCGTCCCCGGGGCGAGGACGCCGCGAAGCCCGGCGCGCTCTACGGTTTCAACTTCCAGACGATGGCCCCAGTCACCGGGCCAGGTTATTTCACCGCCGTCGAGGATCCACAGCGCGCCGAGGTGCTCGTCGACTATCGCCGCGTGCCGGACGAACATCCGCCGGGCTGGCCCGAACCGCGATCGAACGAGCGCGGCCTGTCGCGCTTCGTCTACGGCTTCATGGTCGACACGCTGCGCCGGGTGTCCGAGCACGTGACGATCGGCTCCGCCGCACGCAAGGGACGGGACATGGGGAGCTGGTTCGTGTTGGTGCGCGAGGACTGAGAGGGCGTGCACACGACGTCGCTCTTCGATCTCTCCGGACGCACGGCGCTCGTCACCGGCGGTGGACGCGGCATCGGCCGTCACATCGCGAAGGGGTTGGCCGAGGCGGGCTGCGACGTCGTGGTCGCGTCGCGGAAGCTCGCGAACTGCGAAGAGGCCGCCGCCGAATTCGAAGCGCTCGGGCGCCGCGCCTGGGCATTCGCCGTCGATCTCGCCGACGAGGCGAGCATCGACGCGCTGGCCGACGCGACGCTCGCCGCGGTCGGACGCCTCGACATCCTGTTCAACAACGCCGGCGTCATCTGGGGCGCCCCGACGCTCGACTACCCGATGAAGGGTTGGGATCGCACCTTCGCCGTGAACGTGCGCGGGTTGTGGCAGCTCTCCCAGCGCGCGGCGCGACACATGGCCGAGCACGGCGGCGGCTCGATCGTGCACGTGTCGTCGATCTCGGGCTTCCGCGGTTCGCTCGAGGAGAAGGAGCCGGCGATCGCCTACAGCGCGGCGAAGGGCGCGGTGAACACGTTGACGAAGGACATGGCGGTGAAGCTCGCGCCGCACGGGATCCGCGTGAACGCGATCGCGCCGGGGGCGTTCGACACGGACATGATGGAGTACGTGCGGGAGGACGAGGCGAAGCTGGCGGCGTTCCTTTCGCAGATTCCGTTGGCGCGCGCGGGTGGGGAGGATGATGCAAAGGGGGCGGCGGTTTTTCTCGCGAGCGATGCGGCGGGTTATGTGACGGGACAGATTCTGGTGGTGGATGGCGGGTGGTTGGTGCGGGCCTAGCTTCGGGCCGCTTCGCATCCGCGCTTCGCGTCCGCGCTTCGCGTCCGATGAGCCGCTTCGCATCCGCGCTTCGCGTCCGATGAGCCGCTTCGCGTCTCATGAGCCGCGGCCGGGGTCAGGGGGATCCCTCCGCCCGATGGCTCGCCCTCCCTGGCGGCGTTTCCGGGTCGTCGGGGCCGGGAGGCTCGCAGTCGGTTGGACCCCGATGCGGGGCTCTGCTGCGCTGAGTCGGGCTGCGGGATCCCCCTGACCCCGGCCGCTACCGCGGAGCTCGACTCGAACTAACAGCTTGGTCAGCCGCCGGCTCGTTTTACGGTGTAGCCTCGGGATTCGAGTTCGGGGATGACGGTTTCCCGGTGGTCGCCCTGGATTTCGATGACGCCGTCCTTGGCGGTTCCGCCGCTGCCGCAGCGGCGTTTGAGCTCGCCTGCGAGATCGCGGAGCTCGTCGGCGGGAAGCGGGACGCCGGAGATGGTGGTGACGGGTTTGCCGCGGCGGCCGGAGACTTCGCGTTTGACGCGGACGATGCCGTCGCCGCGGGGCGCGCGCGGGTTCTTGCGGCAGACGCAATCCTTCTCGGGACGGCCGCAGTGGGGACACATGCGCCCCTTCTGGCTGGAGTAGACGGTGCGGTCGCGGCTCACGCGGTCCTCGTCCGGGCGGAATGGGGGGTGAGGAGCCGACGGTGCTCGACGAGCAGGCAGCGGTCCTGGACGACGCGGATGCCGGCTTCTTCGAGCCTTGCGGCGGCTTCGTCGTGGCGGATGCCTAGCTGGAGCCAGACGACCCGGGGCCGCCACGGCAGCGCGAGGATCTCGTCTGCGTGTGCGGGCACGTGCCGGGACGCGCGGAACACGTCGATCAGGTCGACCGGCTCGGGCAGCGCGGCGAGGGAGGGGTAGGCGGGCTCGCCCTCCCACGTCGCGAGCTTCGGGCTCACCGCCTGGATGCGGAAGCCGACGCTGCGCAGGTAGTGGGGCACCTCCCAGGCGTCGTCGCTGGCTCCGGTCTTCGCGCCGAGCACGGCGATGGTGCGCGTCGCTTCGATCGCCGCGCGAACTTCCGCGTCGCTCTCCATCCGTCGGGTCCTTCCGGGTACGTGGGGTGCGCGGGGCGCGCGCGTGCAGTCGACACTGGGAAAGGCGACGGATACTGTACCTCGCCATGCCGAACGCCCGCCTGCTCGTGTCTTCGTTCGTCGTCTCGCTGTTCCTGGTTCTCGTCGTCACGGGCTCGGCCGCAGCGCTCGACGATCCTGCCGAACGCGCCCGGGTCACCGAGTTCGAGAACGGTCTCGTCATCGTGACGCTGGAAGACGACGCCACGCCGGTCGTGTCCTTTCAGATGTGGGTGAAGGTCGGCTCGCGCGACGAGTCGGACTACACCGGTCTCGCCCATCTCTTCGAGCACATGATGTTCAAGGGCTCGGAGAACCTCGAGCCGGAAGAGCACGCGCAGCTCGTCAACGCGCGCGGCGGCGTGATCAACGCGTTCACGAGCAACGACTACACCGTCTACTTCGACGACGTCACGCGCGAGTCGCTGCCGCTGGTGATCGACCTCGAGTACGAGCGGCTCGCCAATCTCGACATCAGCGCCGAAACGCTCAAGAGCGAGCGCGAGGTGGTGCTCGAGGAGCGGCGCCTGCGCACCGAGGACCAGCCGATGGGGCGGCTCTACGAGACGCTACTCGCGACCCTGTGGCAGGCCTCGCCCTATCGCACGCCGGTGATCGGCTGGCGCAGCGACGTCGAGAAGGCGACGGTCGAAGTCTGCCGCGAATTCTTCGACACCTACTATGCGCCGAACAACATCGTCGTCGCGATCGCCGGCGACTTCGATGCCGACGAGGCGCTCGCCCATCTCGAGCGCACCTTCGGCCGGCTCGAACCGGCCGCGCACATTCCGCGCAATCCCACCGACGAGCCCGAGCAGCGCGGCGAGCGCCGCGTCGAGGTGAACTTCGACCTGCGCGGTCCGCTGATGGCCGCGGCCTGGCACGCCCCGCCGACCGGACACGACGATGGCGAAGCGCTCGACGTGCTGGGCCAGATCCTCTCGGGCGGACGCTCGAGCCGGCTCTACCGCAGCCTCGTGCACGACGCCGAGATCGCCCTGTCGGCGTCGGGCGGCTACTGGGAGATGAACGACGTCGGCACCTTCCTCGCCATCGCCGGCGTGCGGCCGGGTCAGGACATCGACGAAGCGGAGCGCCTCGTGTTCGCCGAGATCGATCGCGTTCGCGACGGTCTCGTCACCGAGGCCGAGCTCGCGAAGGCGAAGCAACAGCTCGAAGTGTCGCTGGTGAACGGATTGGCGACGAGTCACGCGCTGGCGTCCCGGATCGGGCGTGACATCGCGACGTTCGAACGCATCCGCCCCCTCGGCGAGCGGCTCGACCGCATCCGGGCGGTGACGGCCGAAGACGTGCAGCGCGTCGCCCGCGCCTACCTCGTCCCGTCCAAACGCAATGTCGTGCACGTCGTGCCACCGCCGTCGTCCGAAGCGGAGGAGGGCTCGTGATGGGCGCGCGCACAGCCGGGCTGTGTCTCGGGATCGTCCTGGCGGCGACCGTCGCCGTCGGTTGCGGATCGCTCGTCGGTCCGAAGCCGGCATGGGAGCTTCCCGCGCCGCTTCCCGAGGATCGCGCCGTCGTCGATCCCGCCGCCATCACGCGGCTCGACCTCGACAACGGCCTGCGCGTGCTGATCCACGAAGACCACCGCCTGCCGCGGGTCGCGATGTCGCTCACCGTGCGCCGAGGCGCCGCCGTGGAGTCGCCCGACGAAGCGGGCGCCGTCGCCTTCATGGCCGAGCTGCTCGAGCGCGGCGCCGGCGATCGCGATGCGCTCGAGTTCGCCGAAGTCACCGACGCGCTCGGGGCCGACTTCAGCAGCGGCGCCGATTGGGACAGTGTCGGGGCCGGCATCTCCGGACTCTCGCGCGATTTCGACACCCTGCTCGACCTGCTCGTCGACGGCGTGTTGCGTCCCCGTTTCGCCGAGCGAGACGCAGAACGTGCGCGTGACGAGCGGCTCGCGGCGCTCGAGCGCGCGAAGGACGACCCCTCGACACTCGCCTCCTGGTCGGCGAGCCGGGCGATCTACGGCGAGCACCGGTTCGGCCTCCCCGTGTCGGGAACGGCGGAGACCGTCGCGCGATTCGACGCCGCCTCGGCGCGCGCGCTGCACGAGCGCCTCTTCGTGCCGAACGGCGCGATCCTCAGCGTGTCCGGCGACGTCGATCCCGACGCGGTGGTCGCCGCGCTGCGCGAGCGCTTCGGCGCGTGGCCGCGCGGCGAGATGGTCGACCCCGGCGCGCCGCCGCCGGGGCAGACCCCGACCGAGCGCCGCATCGTCGTCGTCGACCGTCCCGATCTCGGCCAGGTGCGCATCGTCGTCGGGCACGAGGGCATCGCCCGCACCGACGAGGACCGCATCGCGGTCTCGATCTTCAATCTCGTGTTGGGCGGCGCGGGCTTCTCGTCGCGGCTGATGGTCGCGCTGCGCTCCGAAGAAGGGCTCACCTACGGTGTGAACTCGGGCTACTCGCTGCGCCGTGCGCCCGGTCCGTTCGTCGTGTCGACCTTCACCCGGGTCGAGGAGTTGCGGAAGGCGCTCGACATCCTGCTCGGTCAGCTCGAAGAAGCGCGCGCGAACCCGCCGGGCGAGGACGAGCTCGCCTGGGCGCGCACGCTCGCCGCGGGACGCTTCGCCCTCTCGCTCGAGACCTCCTCGGCGGTGACCCGCTCGCTCGCCGACCTCGACGTCTACGGTCTGCCCGAGGACAGCCTCGACACCTATCGCAGCCGCGTCCGCGCGATCACCGCGGACGACGTCGCCGCCGCGGCGCGCGCCCACCTCCACCCCGATCGCGCCGCGATCGTGCTCGTCGGCCCGGCCGAGGCGATCACGCCGCAGCTCGAGGGGCTCGGACCGGTCGAGGTCGTGGAGCCCTAGCCGCCCGGCGATCCGTCCTCCGGAGACGTGGTGGTCGGACGCACGGCCACCGAGACGATCTCGGGCGCCGCGAGATCGCGCCGGCCCTCCGCGCCGAGCTCGCGCAGGCGTCGCGCCTGCGGCAGGACGCGCGCCTCCAGCGACCCGACGGCCTTGTTGAACACCTCGACGGACCGGCCGAGTGCGCTGCCGAGCTTGCCCAGGTGTTCGACGAAGAGCCCGAGCCGCTCGTCGAGCTCGCGCGCGTGGACGAGCACTTCGCGAGAGCTCTCCTCCATCCGCACCTCGCGCCAGCCGCGGGCGACGGCGCCGAGCAGGGCGTAGAGGCTGGCGGGCGTGGCGAGGACGACGCCCTTGGCGAGGGCGTGCTCGACGAGGCCGCGATCGTGGCGGGCGGCAGCGCCGAGGAAGCTCTCGTCGGGCAGGAAGAGCACGACGAACTCGGGTGTGCGCTCGAGCGACGCGGTGTAGCCGCGACCGGCGAGCGCCTCGACGTGCCGCCGGACCTGGCGCGCGTGCTTCTCGAGCGCCGTGCGGCGCGCCTCGTCGTCGCCCGCGTCGATCGCTTCGAGATAGGCGTCGAGGGGCGCCTTCGCGTCGACGACCACCTCGCGCCCGCCGGGCAGCCGCACGACCATGTCGGGACGTTGGGCGTTGCCGGCGCTGCCGATGGTGACCTGTTCGCCGAAGTCGCAGTGCTCGGTGAGGCCGGCGAGCTCGGCGGTGCGCTTCAGTGTCAGCTCGCCCCAGCGTCCGCGCTGACCGGTGCTGCGCAGCGCCTCGGCCAGGCGCGTCGTCTGCGACGCGAGCTCGGCGATCTGGCGCTTGAGCCCGCCCGCTTCGTCGGCGCGCGCCCGCTGGATCTCGAGGTTCTCGCTCCGGTAGCGGTCGAGGGCGTCGCGCAGCGGGCCGACGGTGTCGTCGAGCGCCTTGCGGCGCGTCTCCCAATCCGACTCGGAGGACTCTTCGAGCCGGGCGAAACGTTCGGCGGCGAGGGCGAGGAAGCCGTCGGTGTTGTCGCGGAGCGCCTCCGCCGCCGCTGCGGCGAAGCTATCGCGGGCGCGCGCCTGGCCGCTGCGGCCGAGCCAGAGACCGAAGGTAAATCCCAGCGACAGGGAAGCGAAGACGAGGCCGACCGCGAGGGCCCAGACCGCCGGGTCGCCGCTCGCGAGTGCGTCGAGAATCTCGCGTGCGGCGTCGAGGATCGCGAATTCCGGGAGCGGGGTCGGGTCGTTCGTCTCCACGCGGGCCTCCGGGGTGACCCGGGAGCGTGACGCAGGACAGTGACAGATCCGGTCACACCGGCGGCCGCCCGGTCGATCGCACCGTCGCCACCGCGCCGCCTAATGAGCTGGGATCGCCGTTGGCATTCCGACGCGGGTATCGATGGCGATCGGGGTCTTTCCGCGATCGAAATCGCGGCGACCCGCGACGGGTGCGACTAAACTCTTGGCTGGGGGCGCAGCAAAGGGGCGCGCCATCGCCGTCACGCCCGGAGTATTCACGGAGCGACCGGAACGCCCGCCGGACCATCGCCGGCTCCTCGCTTCGGATCGGCTCGCGATGGTCTACACCGACATCGCGGGATCGACGAAGCTGACGCGTCGGCTCGGCGACGCCGCCGCGCACGAGTTGATCCTCGCGCACGATCGCGTCGTCCGGGAGGTGGTGGAGCGGCATCGCGGCGTCGAGCTCCAGGCATTGGGCGACGGGTTCAAGCTCGCGTTCGCCGCCACCGCGGACGCCGTCGACGCCGCCGTGGCGATCCAGTCCGGGGTCGAGCAGCTCGAGGGATACGGCGCGGTTCCCTCGGTGCGCATCGGCATCCACGAAGGCGTGCCGATCCACGAGGGAGACGATCTTGCGGGCGAGGCCGTGATCCTGACCCAGCGGATCATGACGCGCGCGACGCCGAACCGGATCCTGATCGACGACGCGAGTCTCGCCTCCGCCGGGCCGCGACCCGGCGTCCGCTATGTCGACCTCGGCGTCTATCACCTGAAAGGGTTCGATCAGGGCGTGCGACTCCACGAGGTGGTGTGGCGGAGCGAGGCGGCGCTCTCCGAAGCCAACGAGACGACGCCGCTGCAACCGGCGTGGAGGACGCCCTTCCTCGGTCGCGAGACCGAGCTGCGGCTGCTCGAAGAGGCGCTCGAAGCGGCAGACCGCGGCGAGGGACGCATCGTCGTGTTGGGCGGCGACCCGGGCTCGGGGAAGAGTCGGCTCGCGTTCGAGTTCCTCGATCGGATGTCGCGACGTCCCCTGGCCATCGCCGCTGCGCGCACTCCGCGCGGACTCGGCGCCAGCTTCGAGCCCGTCGTGGAATGGCTCCAGCAGCTCCATTGCGCGCTCCACGAACCCGCGGCCTCGCTCGAGACGCAGGCGGCGCTCGCTCCCCTGACCCGGCGCTTCGGCGCGCTGCGCGAGTGGATCGAGCCGGCCGCGGCGGCGCGCGACGACCCCGAGGAGCGCCCCCGATTGATCGGCGGGATCGTCGACCTGCTCGTGCAGTGGTCGCGCGAGCAGCCTTTGCTGCTCCTGCTCGACGACCTCCAGTGGGCGGACGAGGCGACCCTCGACGTCCTGCGCTTGCTCGGCATGCGGATGGCGCGCACGGGCGGCGATTCGCAGATCCCGATTCTCGTTCTCGCGACGAACGCGGCGTCGGATCGCGACGACGACACCGCGCTGGCGCGCTGTCTCGCCGAGCTCGAGCGCGACCGCGTGCTGGTCACGATGCTGATCCGTCCGCTCGAACGCGAATGGGTCGAGCGGTTGCTGCGCGAGCTGCGCGGCGCCGCGAGCGGTCGCGCCATCGCCGATTTCGTCTACGAGCGTAGCCAGGGCAACCCCTACTTCGTCGAGGAGATCTTCCGTGATCTGGTCGAGACGGCGTCCGTCGCACCGAGCGACGACGCCTGGGAACGCGAGGCGATCGAGCACGCCAATCGCGTCCCGAGGGCGATCGAGCGCGTGTTGAGGCAGCGCCTGGCCCGCCTCTCCCGCGACTGCCTCGACGTGTTGCGCAGCGCGGCGCTGACCGGGGGCTCCTTCGAGGTCGGGTTGCTGAGCGAGGCGCTGAATCGGTCGCGCAGCGACGTGCTGGCCGCGCTCGAGGAGGCGATGGCTGCCGGAGTGATCGACGAACGCGAGGTCGGCGGTCGGGTGGTCTACGCCTATCACCACACGCTGATCGCGGAAGTGGCCTCGGAGCAGCTGAGCGTCACGCGTCGCCAGGACGTCCATCTCTCGATCGCTCGCGCTCTCGAGGTGACGGCGTCGGAGGAGGAGGCCGGGCGTTCAGCGCTGAACATCGCCTATCACCTCGAGCGCGCGGGCGAAGCTGCTTCGCCCGAAGACGTCCTGCGTCATGCGGCGCCGGCTGCCGAAGCGGCGTCCGAGTTACACGCCTGGGAGCGCGCCGACGATCTCTACGAGCTCGCCGTGTCGGCCCTCGATCGCATGCCGGACGTCGCCGCCGCGGATCGCGCCGACCTCGAGGTGCGACGCGTCGCGACCCTCGGCCGCGTCGGACAGCCCGACGCGGCGCGCGAGCTCGGCGATCGCGCGATCCGGGTCTTCGAGGAAGTGGGCGACGCGACGCGCGCCCGCGACGCGCGCGCCGCCGTGGCCGACAGCCTGATCCTTCACGCGCGACATCGCGATGCGCTGCCCTACCTCGAGCAGGCCGTCGCGACACCGCCCGATCCGATCGACGAAACCCACGCGCGCCTGCTCACGGCCTACGCGACCGCCCTCGACCTCGCCGGCCGCTCCGACGACATGCGACGCATCACCGACTCGCTGCTCTCCCTCGCACGTCGGCTCGCGAGCGCGCACCTGCTCGATCGCGCCTATCTCATCGAGCGCAACTGGTACGCGAACCACACCCACGACGTCGCGCGAGCCCTCCGCCTCAGCCGCTGCGCCGAGCGCATTGCCGAACGGCGCGGCGAACCCTGGGATCTCGCGCTGCGTGCCGAGAGCGTCGGCTTCTTCGAGCTCTGTCTCGGAAATCTCGACGCCGCGCTCGAAGCGCTCGACCGTGCCCTCGCAATCGTGCTGCGGATCGGCGTGCCCGCGAAGATCCTCGATGTCCGCGCGCTGCGCGCGGTGTGCTTCTGTCTTCGCGGCGAGTGGGATGCCGTCAGCGAGGAGTACGAACGCGCCGCTCAAGAGCGGGGCGAGACGCCGAGCAGCCTGCGCTTCGGTCAGTTGATCTGGTCGCGCACCCGGATGGAGGCGTGGTTGATGCGCGGCGACGGGGATCCGCCGGCGCCGGAGATCACCTACTCGGGCATCTCCCAGTTCCAGACCGCGATGCTCGCCGGTGCGGGACAGATGGCGTCGGAGCGCGGCGACCCGGGAGCTGCGCGTCTGCTCGAAACCGCTTCGAAGAGTCACCCGCGCGACGGCGTCGGGCTGAACTGGTTGCCCGCCGCACAATCGCTCGCGGCGGGCTGGACCTTCCTGGGCGACGCGGAGCGGGCTGGCGAGTGGTACGGCTCGCTCTCGCCCTATCGCGCCGCGATCCAGCTCGGCCCGATCGCGATCGACCTGGCGCGCATCTCGGCGCTGCAGGGCGACCGCGAAGCGAGCGGCACGGACCTCGACGCGGCGCTGAGCATCGCGCGACGCGGGAAGATGCGTCCCTACGTGGCGCTCGCACTGCTGCACCGCGCGCGTTGCGCCCCGCGGCGCGAGCCGTCCGCCGCGCGCGCCGAGGCCGAGGCCGACGCGATGTTCGCGACCCTCGGGATGCACGCGTATCGGGAGCGGCTCGAGAGCGATCCGGTCATCGGACGATTCGCGATGCGTTGATCGACCACGGAGAGCAGGAGGAGAGCATGGCGAAGTCGCCGTCGAAATCGGCATCCAAACCGAAGCGGAAGGGGAAGCGGAAGGTGAGTCCGTTGAAGGACCCCGCTTCCACGTCACGGATTTCCTGAACGAGGCGAGCCGGGGTTGGCAGCGAGACGACAAGATGCGGAACAAGTGTTGCCTCACCTGGAAATCGTTTCCGCACGACGAACTCGGCAAGGCGATCGTGGCATTCGGCATCGCGTCGGACCGGCTCTCCGAGAAGCAGCTCATGCAGATGTACGACTGGCCGCCGGTCATCCACGAGCTGATCCACTGGATCGTGCGCCACGCGACGTGTCCGGATCCCGGTCCCTTCCCGGATCCGGGGCCCGATCCGCCGGAGCCCTTTCCGATTCCGCCGGACTTCCCGTTCCCGGATCCGGATCCCGAGCGCTTCCCGTCCGGGCCGATCCGGGTCCGCTGGGAGTCGGAGATCGGCGACCCGCCGGCGGTCGGCGTGCGGATCGACACCAACGGGGAGGCGACCGTGACCTTCACGCTGCGCAAGATCGTCTGAGTCCGAGCCCAGCCGCTGCGGCTTCAGCCGCTCCGGGGTCCGGCCGATTCGATTGACTACCGACCGAACGGTCGGGTAGGCTGAGAGGCCGGCCCGACCGATCGGTCGGCCCCAGTCAGGTCGAAGCCCGTGTCCGAACCCACCATGACCTCCCGCGACAAGATCCTCGACGTGGCCGAGTCGCTCTTCGCGCGCCGCGGCTACGCCGGGATCGGTCTGCGCGAGGTGGCCGACGCGTCGGGTCTCTCGAAGAGCTCGCTCTTCCACCATTTCCGCAGCAAGGAGCAGCTCTATCACGAGGTGCTGCTGCGCATGCTCCGGCACATCGAAGAGCGCTTCGCCGCTGCCGCGATCGCCGCCGGCGACTCGCCGCGCGCCCAGCTCGAGCGCTGGATCGACGAGCTGATCGACATCCTCGCCGAGCACCCGACGATCCCGCGTCTCCTGCTCCGCTCGATCTTCGAGGAGGAGGACGCCGTGTCGCCCGAGGCCGACGCCACCGAGCAGCGCATGGCGCAGATCCTCGGCGACGCCGAGCGCCTGATCCGGCGCGGTGTCGAGTGCGGTGAGCTGCGCCCGGTGTCGGCGGCGCACACGCTCCAGACCCTGATCGGCGCCACCGTCTATCACTTCGCGTCGGCGGAAGTAGGGGAGGGCATCCTCGGACGCCCGCTCTTCTCCGCCGACGAGGTCGCGCGCCGCAAGCGGGAAGTGCTCTCGCTGCTGCAACACGGCCTGTTCGTTTCGCAAGAAAACCCCGCTCCCTGACTCTCGAGGAGAACCCCATGGACAAGCTCATCCAGGAACACCGCAAGCGCTTCGGCGAGTTCGAAGTCATCGATTTCGTCGACGAGAAGCAGATCGAGTCGTTGCGCAGCGACCTCGACATCGACGTCCCCCTCGAGCTGAACTGGACGTGGAACTACGGCTCCGAAGTCGAAGAGCTGCGCAGGCTCTACGAAAAGGGGAAGGTCAACCAGTGGAACGCCGAGACCGACCTCGAATGGGAGCTCCCCGTCACGAAGGACGACTTCCTCGTCAACCCCGAGACGTCGCTGCTCGCGCAGGCGACGAAGCTGATGGGGAAGGACGAGGCCACCCAGAAGGCCGCCGCCTTCGACGAGACGAACTACCTGCTCTCGCAGCTCCTGCACGGCGAGCAGGCGGCGCTCCAGCTCTGCGGCCAGCTCACCAACGTCTGCGAGAAGATGGACGAGAAGTGGTACGCCGCGAGCCAGGTGATCGACGAGGCGCGCCACATCGAGGCGTTCAGCAAGTTCATGCAGCGCAAGATGGGCACGATCTACCCGATCGGCGGCACGCTCAAGGTGCTGCTCGACATCCTGCTCGAAGCGGACACCGCGCAGAAGAAGACGCTCGGGATGCAGACGCTCTTCGAGGGGATGGCCGTCGGCATCATGGACATGATGCGCACGGAGTGTCGCAACCCGCTGCTGGTCGAGACGCTGCGTCGCGTCGAGCAGGACGAGGCGCGTCACGCCGCCTTCGGCGTGCTGATGATGCGCCGCGTGGTGCGCGAGGCGAGCACCGAAGAGAAGAACGAGATGGAAGACTGGGCGTTCTCGATCCTCGAGGCCCTGAACGCCAACCAGCAGCTCGACATGCTGCACGCCCTCGGGCCGAAGTACGACATCGACCCGGAACTCATCACGCGTGCAATGCTCGACCTGCCGAACTGGGCGACGCTCAACTCGATGCCGTACATGCACACCGTCGTGCCGAACCTGCGCAACCTCGGCCTCATCACCGAGCGCACCGAGGAGCAGTGGCGCAAGGCGGGGATGATGGTGGACAGCGAGCCGGGCGTGAAAGGGGTCCCGGTCACGACGGCGTGAGCGACGGCGTCACGCCTGCCAGACCTGCGGTCGAGAGGGGACCCTATAATGCGTGATCTGCAGGTCCTTTCGGGGTCGTTGCTGGAGGTTCGCGAGAATGGCTGACGCGTTCGAGTTGAATGACGTGTTCCCGTGCATACCCCGGCTGCGGGAAGCGCGTGAGGAAGGCGAGCAGGAGGCCGATCCGGCGCCCCTGCGCCCCTCGCTCCTGCCGAAGAACTATCTCGCCGAATTCATCGCGGGAACCTTCGGCCCCGCGTCGTCGGGTCGCGGCCTCACCGCTCATCTGGAGAGCGAGGAGCGCGTCCGCAAGGTCACGACCCGGAGCAACTTCGGCGTCATGGCGGCCCAGGATCTCGAGGAGAACTCGCGCCGCA
>JAHEJV010000281.1 GCA_024638705.1 Deltaproteobacteria bacterium
GGCCGCGCGTTCGGCGAGGTAGGCCTCGAGCGCGCGGCGCGCCTCGGCCGGCAGCGGCACGATGCGTTCGGAACCGCCCTTCCCCAGCACGCGCACGTCACCGCGGCGCAGGTCGGCGTCGCCGACGTCGAGCCCTGCGAGCTCCGAGACGCGCAACCCGGCGCCGTAGAGCACCTCGACGATCGCGCGATCGCGGCGCGCGCGTTCGTCGTCGCGCGTGCCGGGCTCGGGCTTTGCCATCGGCTCGCCCTGCTCGATCAGGGTCACGCAATCGTCGACGCCGAGGGGTCGCGGCAGACGCTTCGGCGCGCGCGGCGCGCGCAGCCCGGCGGTCGGATCGTCGGGGCGCCACCCCGAGCGCACGGCGAAGCGGAAGAAAGTGCGCAGCGCGGCGAGCTTCCGGCCCAGCGTCGTCGGGTGCCGCTTGCCGTGGAGCGAGGCGAGGAAGTCGCGGACCCGGTCGCCGTCGGCGGAGCGGGCCGCGTCGTCCGTGAAGGCCTGGAACTGGCGGAGATCGGAGACGTAGGCACGCCGCGTGTGGGCCGAGAGATTCCGCTCGTCGCGCAGGTGTCCCTCGAAGGCGTCCCGCTCGGCGTGGAGTCGCTTCTCGGCCGCGGCGCGTTCGCCCTCGGTGCGCTCTGTCTCGGCGCGCGGGGAGACGCTCACGCGTCGACCGTCGCTTCGGCCGAGAACTGCGCGATCGCGGCGAGCGCCCGCTCCGACATCGCCGCATAACGCTCGCGTCGATTGCGCCGACCGCCGGCGCCGAGCGGAGGAAACAGGCCGAAGTTCACGTTCATCGGCTGGAAGCGGTTCGGGTCGGCGCCGGCCAGGAACTGGAGCAGCGCGCCGTGGGCGGTGGCCGGATCGGCGCGGGGCGCCGCGACGCCGCGCGCGTCGAAGGACACCTGGATGCCGGCGAGCAGCCCGAGCGCCGCGCTCTCGACGTAGCCCTCGACCCCGGCGAGCTGTCCCGCGATGTACACCCCCGGCTTCGCGCGCAGCTCGAGGCTCGGCGCGAGATGCCGCGGCGCGTTCAGGTAGGTGTTGCGATGCACCGAGCCGAAGCGCGCGAACACCGCGCCCTCCGCGCCGGGCAGCGTGCGGAGGATTCGCCGCTGTTCGCCGACGCGGAGCTTCGTCTGGAACCCGACGAGGCTGTAGAGCACGCCGCGCTTATCCTCCTGGCGCAGCTGCACGACGGCGTGCGGACGACGACCGGTGCGCGGATCGCGCAGCCCGACCGGCTTCATCGGGCCGTAGGCCAGCGTGTCGCGACCGCGTCGCGCCATCTCCTCGATCGGCAGGCACCCCTCGAAGTACATCGCGGCTTCGAAGGAGTGCAGCGGCACGGTGTCGGCCGCGAGGAGCGCCGCGACGAACGCCTCGTAGCCCTCGCGATCGAGCGGCAGGTTCAGGTAGTCGCCGGGGCCGTCGTCGTAGCGGGATGCGCGGAACGCGACGTCCATGTCGATCGAATCGGCGTACACGATCGGCGAGAGCGCGTCGTAGAAGTAGAGGTGCTCCTCGCCGAGGAGCTCCTGGAGCTCCGCCACCAGCCCGCCGGCGGTGAGCGGCCCCGTCGCGATCACGACCGGACGCTCCTGTGGAATCGCATCGATCCGGCGACGCTCGAGGTGCACGCGCGGATGCGACTCGAGCGTCTCCGTGATCCGCTTCGCGAAGAGCTCGCGGTCGACGGCCAGCGCCTGGCCGGCCGGAACCGCGGCTTCGTCGGCGGCCTGGATCACCAGCGAGTCGAGCGCGCGCATCTCCTGCTTGAGCAGGCCGACGGCGCTCGTCACGCGATTCGAGCGCAGCGAGTTGCTGCACACGAGCTCGGCGAAGGCGTCCGAGTGGTGCGCCGGAGAGCGCTCCACCGGCTTCATTTCGATCAGGGTGACGTCGAGCCCGCGCTGGGCCGCCTGCCAGGCGGCTTCACAGCCCGCGAGTCCGGCCCCGATGACGACGACGTGCAAGCGCGGCTCCGGAATCCAGGGGGAGCGGCGAAGGATAGCCCGCTTCCCCCGGGAGGAGCGCACGGCGCCGCTCAACGAAGCGCCCGCCAGGAGCCGTCGCGATCGCGAGCCGCCAGGCCGCGGAGCTCGAGCTCGAGCAGCGGCGTGGCGAGCGCGCCCGGCGTCTCGCCGAGGCGCCGCGCGAGGGCGTCCGTGTCGCCGGATTCGTGGTGCAGCGCCGCGAGGACCGCTGCAGCCGCCGCCGAGAGCGGATCGTCCTCGGGCGCGGCGCGGCGCGCGGAAGGCCAGGCCAACGCCTCGAGCAGATCGGCCGTCTCGAGCAGCGGCGCGGCGCCCTCGCGCAGCAGCCGGTTGCTGCCGGCGTGCTGCGGCACCGCGATCGGTCCGGGCACGGCGAACACCTCCACGCCCTGCTCGGCGGCGTGTCGGGCCGTGGTGAGCGAGCCGCTGCGCTCGCGCGCCTCCACCACCACGACCGCGCCCGAGAGGCCGCTGATCACCCGGTTGCGCAGGGGGAAGAAGCCCTTCCGCGGCGTCATCCCGATCGGAAACTCGGTGAGCACGGCGCCGCTGGCGGCGATCCGCGCGGCGAGCGCGCGATGGGCCGCCGGATAGACGTGGTCGAGACCGCAGGCCTGCACCGCGACGGTGCGGCCTCCGGCGTCGAGGGCGCCCGTGTGCGCGGCCGCATCGATGCCGAACGCGAGCCCGGACACGACGACCACCCCGGCTCGTGCGAGCTCGCCGGCGACGCGCCGCGCGACGTCGAGCCCGTAGGCCGAAGCCGCGCGACTCCCCACGATCGCGACGGCCGGCGCCGTCACCGCCGTCGCATCGCCGCGCAGGGTCAGGACCGGGGGCGCGTCGTCGAGGCCTTTCAGCGGCGCCGGATATCCCGGCGCGCCGTACGGCAGGAGCGTCGCGCCGAGTCGATCGAGCAACGCGCACGCGCGCGCCACACGCGCGTCGGTCGGCCTGCGTCGGTCGAGACGCTCCAGCGCCTGCGCCGGCCCGACCCCCTCGCGCAACGCCGCCACGCAATCGCTCGGGACGAGAGCGCCTGCGAGCTGGAGCGCAATCCAGTCTCGGCGCTGGCGCGAAGGGTTGCCGTCTTCACGCGGGCGCTCGCGCCCGCTGCGGTTCCGTTGATCTACCCGGACTCGAGCCACGGAGATCTCCCCGGGACCGGGGAGACAGAAGCATGGCACGTTTTCGGGCGAGCCGCGCGGGTGACCCCGCGCGTCGTACTAACGCGTCTCGCCCTCGCCGCGGAAGCGATCCCCGAGCTCGAGCTCCTTGTCGGCACGCGTGACCAGCGCGACCGCCGTCTGATCCTCCGCCCGCACCACGAGCATGTTCGCGATCACCCGATCGGGGACGTCGACCTTCTCGTCGCGCGCGACTTCGACCGCCGCGTGACCGGCGCGATAGACCTCGAGCGGGCTGCCCACTTCGAGTCCGTCGAGCGTGCCGCGGTTGAGGTAGACGAAGTCCGCGAAGCCGAGGAGCACGCGCCGCATCGGGAAGAAGGTGATCTTCCCCTCGACGCCCTCGGGCACCGGCTGGACCTCGATCTCCTTCGGCAGCGCTTCGCGCGGCATCACGCGATCGCCGACTTCGACCTCGCCGGTCGACATGCGGATCGTCGCGCGCGCCGTCTCCGGGAACGCTTCTTCGATGCGGACCCAGCCGAGGATGTCGACGTGATAGCCGAGCAGCGCGCCGGTGTCCGGGTCCATGACCTTCTGGTTCGTGCGGAAGAGCGTGAACTCGTCGCCCGCCTGCACCTCGGACTCGCCGAGCCCGATGTAGACGTCGTCTTCCTGGCTCAACATGATGCGCTCTTCGCCGCGCGAGACGACGCTGGCCGCGCTCTCGTAGACGTCCGGCGAGATCAGGCCGGTCGTCTCGAGCGGGCTCACCTTGACGGTGCGCGACGGGGCGGCGGGCAGTGCCGCCTCCTCCATGCCGGGGACTGCGTCCTCCATCGCCGCGGGCGCCATGTCGGCGGGCTCCATCGGCTGATTCGCCAGCATCGATGCCGCTTCTTCCGCGGTGATGCGTCGCATCTCGGTCGCGGTGATCCAGATGCGATCGCCGGGATGGATCACGTGCGGATTCTCGATCTCGCCGTTGTCGTTCCAGATCGACGGCCACACCCAGGGTGTGCCGAGATAGGCGTCGGAGATGAACCAGAGCGTGTCGCCGGGCACGACGACGTGGATGCGACCCTCGCGGCCGTCCGAGTCCCACGCCGTGGCGCCGAGCTGCACGGTGTGCCCCGGCGTCGCCTCTTCGGCGTCCGCCGCTTCGAGCGGCTCATCGGGGAACATCTCTTCGAGGTCATCCGAAACGACCTCTGCTTCCGTCGCCTCGGCGTCGAGCTCGGCCATGTCGGCAGGCGCGGCCTCCGCTTCCGGAGCCTGGGCAGGGCTCTCGCCCGCATCCGCCTCCATCACCGCGTCCGCACTCGTCATCGTCGCGTCGGCAGCGGGCTCTTCGGCCACCGCCGCGGCCGATGCCACGACGGCGCAGAGAGTCCACGCCAGGGTCCGCTTGCAGGAAATCATCGCCACCTCCGGCTACAGCGCCCCCCTTGGGAGCGCGCCGTCCCCGTTATCGGACGGCCACCGAGATGGCTTGACCGCCAGTTGGACCTGGCGAGTCGGACCTCGTCATGGGGCGCGAATACGGGCCCGGGCGGACCCGGGCCGCTTGGATCAGAGCCGCTCGCGCAGGCTGCGGGCCTCGCGGAACCACGGCGGATCGGCGCCGACCGGCAAGCCGCGGGCCCTCTGGGCCTCGGAGAAGGCCTGGTGCGCTTCGATCGCGCGATCCAGGGTGTCGCGTGCGCTCACCTTGTCGCCGCTCGCCTCGTAGGCCATCGCGAGGTGGTGGCGGACGAGACCCAGGTTGGGCCCGTCCGGAGGCATGCCCGCCTCGGCTTCCTTGAGGTAGCCGATCGCGGCCGACGGGACGCCGCGACGGAAGAGAACCCAGCCGAGCGTGTCGGCCGCGTTGGGGTCGTCGGGCAGCAGCGCCTTCGCGTCCTGGGCGAGGTCGAGGGCGCGGTCGAGGCTCTTCCCCTGCTCGGCATAGAGGTACGCGAGGTTGTTCTTCGACTCCGCGAGATCCGGCGAGTACTTGATCGCCTCCTCGTAATGCGAGATCGCCTTTTCGCGCTGTCCGCCGTACTCGTAGAGCACGCCGAGGAAGTGATGGATGTTCGGCTGTTCGGGCTTGCGCTCGAGGGCCGCCTCGTACGTCTCGATCGTCTGCTTGGTGCGACCCGTGCGCACGTAGAGCTCCGCGAGCCGGCGGTAGCCGCTCATGTCGTCGGGAGCGAGCTCGACTGCGCGATTCAGCGCTTGCGTCGCGCCGTCGACGTCGCCCCTGCTCAGCGCGATATTGGCGGAGAGCTGCTGGAACCTCGCGTTGTCCGGATCCGACGCGACGGCCATCTCGATTCGCGCGATGCCGTCCTCCTGCTTCCCTATCTGCTTCTCGAGCTGGAGCAGCGCGGAGAGGATGTCCGGATTGTCCGGCAGCTCTTCGTAGGCGCCGAGGAGCATCGCGTGCGCCTTGTCGTAATCGCGCGTCACGGTGTAGATGCGACCGAGCGCGAACTTCACCGTGCCGTCGCGCTCCTCCTCCGGGATCGCCTCGACCTCGGCGAGCGCCTCGTCGACACGGCGCAGGTAGACGAGGCTCTGGGCGACGCGGATCCGCGTCGCGTGGGCTTCGGGTCGCTGCGCGAGATAGCGGCGACCCTCTTCCACGGCGTATTCGTGCTCGCCGAGATCGGCGTGCACCTCGGCGAGGATCCGCCGGGCTTCGAGGAGGCTGGCGTCGATCTCCAACGCACGGGCCAGCTCGGTGCGGGCGACCGAACGCTGGCCGGTCAGGCGCAGGGCCGTGCCGAGAAGGAAGTGCGCCTCGGCCCAGTCCGGGCGGACGTCGATGGCCGAACGCAGCGCGGCGATGGCCTCCTCGAACTCGTTCGCTGCGAAGTTGAGCTTCGCCTTCACGAAGAGACCGCCCGGATGCGACGGCTCATCGGACAGGACCTCCTCGACCAGGCCGCGTCCTTCGGCGACCT
>JAHEJV010000282.1 GCA_024638705.1 Deltaproteobacteria bacterium
GCGAAGAGCTGGCGCGACGCGTGCAGCGCATCGAAGACCGCCGTAGCGACGCGCACCAGCGGCTCGAGCTCGCCGAGCGCGACCGCCTCGACCTCGGCGACCGCCTCGCCGAAGCCCGCGGGACGGTCGCCGACGAAGAGCTCGACGAGCGCCTCGAAGCGCGCCGCGACGAGGTGCGCGAGCTGGAGGCCCAGGTGCGCGAAGCGGCGGCGCGGCTCGCCGAGGGCCATCCCGAGGAGACGGAAGCGGAGGCCGCGCGACAGCGCGACGCTCTCGATGCTGCCGAACGCTCGCTGCGCGAACGCCGCGACGCGCTGATGCAGCTCACCGGCCGGCTCGCCGAGGCCGGACAGGAGGGGTTGTTCGAGCGCTGGCAGGAGGCGCGGCGGACCGTCGTCCGCGACGAGCGCGACGTCGCGCGACGCACGCGGCGCGCCGAAGCCGCGAAGCGCCTGTTCACCGCCCTGCGCGACGAGCGCGAGGCGGCGCGCAGCCACTACGCCGCGCCGCTCGCGTCCTCGATCGCCATGCTCGGACGGCCGCTCTTCGGCGACGACTTCGCCGTCGAGCTCGACGACGACCTGCGCATCGAGCGCCGCATCCAGGGCGGGCGCAACCTGGCGGAGAGCCAGCTCTCTGCCGGCGCGCGCGAACAGCTCGGTCTGCTCGCGCGTCTGGCGGCAGCGCGCATCGCTGGCGACGTTCCGCTCTGGCTCGACGACGCCCTCGGCCACACCGACCCGGTGCGCCTCGCCGCCCTCGGGCCGGTACTCGCGTCGGCCGGGGAGACGAGCCAGGTGATCGTGCTCACCTGCTCGCCCGAGCGCTTCGACGCCGTGCCCGACGCGCGCCGGGTGTCGCTCCGCTGACCGCAAGCGAGCGGAGCGAGCGAGCGGCGAGCGACGCCCCTCTCGCCCCCGAGGCCGCGCGCTTCGCCGCCCGTCCCCATCGCACGCTCGCCGCGCTGACGCTGCCGGTGGTCGTGTCGCTCATTGCCGAGCCGATCACCGGCCTCGTCGACACGGCCTTCGTCGCGCGGCTCGGCGCGGCCGAGCTCGCGGCGCTCGGCGTCGGCACGGTGCTGCTCTCGAGCTCGATCTGGGTGTTCAACTTCCTCGGGATCGGAACCCAGACCGAAGTCGCGCAGGCACTCGGCACGGGCGACGCGGCGCGCGGACGCGACGCCTGCGGCACCGCGGTGTGGGTGTCCGCCGCGATCGGGGTCGCGTTGGGCCTCGTCGCGTGGCCCGTGCTGCCGACGCTGGTCGCCTGGATGGGCGCGCGCGACGAAGTCGCCGTCGCCGCCGAGACCTACCTCGCGATCCGCCTGCTCGGCGGGCCGCCGATGCTCGTGATGATGGCGGCGATGGGCGGCCTGCGGGGCGTGCACGACATGCGCACGCCGCTCTACATCGCCGTCGGCGCGAACGTCGTCAACATCGCCCTCGACGCCGTGCTGATCTTCGGCGCCGGGCCGATCCCGGCGCTCGGCGTGGCGGGCGCGGCGTGGGCCACGGTCGTCGCGCAGTGGGGCGGCGGGCTCGTCGCGCTCGCAGCGGTGCGCCGACGCCTCGGACGCCCCGAGCGCGTCGACCTCCGCGACGCGCGCAACCTGCTCGTCGTCGGTCGCGATCTCTTCGTCCGCACGAGCCTCTTGATCACCTTCCTCCTGCTGACGACGCGCGCGGCGACGCGCATCGGAAGCGACGCGGGCGCGGCGCACCAGGCGATCCGTCAGGTCTGGCTCACGACGGCGTTGCTGCTCGACGCCTACGCGGCGGTCGCGCAGAGTCTGGTGGGGACGGGGCTCGGCGCCGCGCGGATCGGACTCGCGCGGCTCGCCGCTGGCGTCGCGACGCGCTGGGCCTTCGTGTCGGGCGTCGCGATCGGCGCGGCGATGCTGCTCGGCGAGTCGTTCGTCGCCGCGTGGCTCGTTCCCGAGTCCGCGCGCGAGGTGTTCTCGGCGGCGTGGCGCGTCGCGGCCCTCGCCCAGCCGATCAATGCGCTCTCCTTCGCCACCGACGGCATCCACTGGGGCGCGCGCGACTACCGCTATCTGCGCAACGCGATGGCGTGCTCCACCGCGATCGGCGCGGCCGGGCTCCTGCTCGGCGAGTGGCGCGGCACCGAGACGCTGCTCTCGGTGTGGTGGGTGACGACGCTGTGGATCACGGTCCGAGCCGTCTTCGGCACGGTGCGCGTGTGGCCGTCGTGGCGGGGCGCCCCCCTCCGCCCGAGCAATCGTCCGATCGGGCGCGCCGACGACGACCAGAGCGTCTAGTCTCTGCGGCCGTGAGTTCCCAGACGAGTTCCACGACCGCCCCGCTACCCGGTGACACCGCCACCCGCGAAACCCGCAAGCGCGCCGAGCACACGGCGCGCGTCTTGCTCCTGCGGCACGGCGAGCCCGACTGGGCGCCCGAGGGCGCGTCCGTCCCCGACCCGAGCCTCACGCCCTTCGGTCGCGCGCAGGCGGCGGCCGCTGCGGAACGGCTCGCCGAGGAAGACATCGACGCGATCTACGTGTCCCCGTATCGCCGCGCGCAGGAGACCGCTGCGCCGCTGGTGAAGGCCACCGGCCTGATCCCGCAGACGATTCCCGGCCTCGCCGAGATCAGCGTCGCCGTCGACGGTCTCTCGCAGGAGGCGGCCGATCGCTATTTCGTCGCGGCGTCGCAGCGCCCGCTCGCCGAGCACTGGGAGGGCTGGCCCGGCGCCGAGACCTTCCACGAGTTCCACACGCGCGTGACCGAGGCGTTGGAGTCGCTGCTCGCGCGCCACGGCTTCCGCCCGCGCCGCGACGACGAGCACGACTTCACCCAGTGGGATCTCGACGCGGAGCCGTCGCGCATCGCCATCGTCGCCCACGGCGGAACGAACTCGGTGGCGCTCGCACACCTGCTCGACGTGCGCCCGGTTCCCTGGGAGTGGCTTCGCTTCGAGAGCGAGCTGGCCGCCTTCTCCGTGGTGCAGGCCCGCCCGCTCGGACCGACGGGCTACGTCTGGTCGCTCCAGAACTTCAACGAGGTCGACCCGCTGGTGAACGCCGGCTTGCGCCGGCGCTAGTCGGCGCCCGGCGTTCCCGGCACGGTCAACCACACGTTGAAGCTGCCGCGGTTGGTGCAGCCGTAGATCTCGGGGTCGAGGGGCGGGAAGATGGCGATCTCGCGCGCGGCCGCTGTGGCCTTCTCACCGGCCGGCGCGTCGTCGGCGCGGACGACCTCGGCGCTGCGCAGGACGCCGGTCTCCTCGAGGGTCACGTCGAGCACGACGCGACCGGTCCCGGGCCGAGTCGCGTACTCGTCTTCGGCGAGGCGTTCGAGCACCCGTGCGGCGACGGCGTTCATGTAGTCCCCGGCGCGCGACTCGTCACAGCGCGGGCCGAGCGAGACGAGGGTGACGAGCGACTCCTGCTTCACGAGGCACTCGGCGTGCGGCGGCGGACCGAAGGGCGCGGCGTCCGCGGCGGCGCGCTGCACGATCGCGCCGGCGGCCTCGCTGCTCGCCTTCACGACGCGCGTCTCGCGAAGCGCCCCGTCGCGTTCGAAGCGGATGCCGAGCGTCACCTGCTCGCGCGCGTCGAGCTCGCCGAAGGGCGTCGCGTTCACGATGCGCTGGCTCGCGGCTTCGAGATATTCCGCGACGGCGGGGATCTCGTGGCAGAGCACGGGAGGCGGGGTCGGCGTCGGCGGAGTCGCCGGCGGGGCGGCGCGACAGCCGAGCGCCAGACCGACGACCGCGCAGACGAAGTGCGCGGCGCCTCTCAAGCCGGCGGCGCGTGACACACGGCCTCGACGTTGTTGCCGTCCGGGTCGAGCACGAACGCGCCGTAGTAGTTCGCGTGGTAGATCGGGCGCGGCCCTGGCGCGCCGTGGTCGGTCGCCCCGGCCCCCAGTGCCGCCGCGTGGAACGCCTGCACTGCCTCGCGACTCACCGCCGTGAACGCGACGTGCCGCGGCGTCACCGCCTCGCGCGTCTCGATCACCCAGTAGGTCGGGTTCATCGGCGGTCCGAAGGCGCACATCCGGCGGGCGGGAAACGCCTCGTCCCAGGCGGCGGTCATCTCGAGCTGAACGGAGAATCCGAGCGGCTCGAGAGCGGCTTCGTAGAACGACTTCGTCGCGGCGAAATCGAGTGCGTAGGTGCTCATGTGGTCGATCATCGGGCGGGTGCGTCCTGTGATGCGCCGCGGTGGAATCGGCTAGCGTTCGGGGCCCATGAAGATAGGACTCGTCGGATACCCCGGCAGCGGCAAGAGCACCGTGTTCGGCGCGCTCACCGGGATGGAGGTGGAGACCGGTTACGGCGCGGGGAAGGCGAACCTCGGCGTCGTCAAGGTGCCGGACCCGCGCGTCGACGCGTTGGCCGGCCTGTATTCCCCGAAGAAGACCACCTACGCCGAGATCACCTTCACCGACCTCGGTGGCGGCAAGGGCGAGGGCCTCGACCGCGCGGTGCTGAACGAGATGCGCAACGTCGATGCGCTCTGCCAGGTGCTGCGCGCCTTCCCCGACGCCACCGGCGAGGCCGGCGACCCGATGGCCGAGCTCACCGGCCTCGAGACCGAGACGCTGCTCGCCGACCTCGAGGTGGTGGAGCAGCGCGTCGCGCGCCTCGCGAAGGACCGCAGCAACCCGCGCGAGCTGGCGCTCCTCGAACGCGTGAAGGAATCGCTCGAGAACGAGCAGCCGGTGCGCGCCCTCGATCTCTCCGAGGAAGAGGAGAAGTCGCTCTCGGGTTATGCGCTCCTCACCGGCAAGCCTCTGCTGATGGTGCTGAACGTCGCCGAGGACGATGTGGCGGCGCCGGTGCCCGAAGACCTCGCGAAGGCCGCGGCCGATCGCGGCGTGGGGCTGATCGCGCTCTCCGCCGCCGTCGAGATGGACATCGCCCAGCTCGACGCCTCCGAGCAGGGCGAGTTCCTCGAATCGCTAGGTCTCGAGGAGCCCGCGAAGAACCGCTTCATCCGCGCCGCCTTCGACCTGATCGACCTGATCAGCATGCTCACCGCCGGGCCCGACGAGTGCCGCGCCTGGCCGGTGCCGCGCGGCATCCAGGCGCCGCGCGCGGCGGGCAAGATCCACAGCGACATCGAGCGCGGCTTCATCCGCGCCGAGGTGATCCGCTACGAGGATCTCCTCGAGCACGGCAGCGAAGCGAAGTGCAAGGAAGCCGGCGCGCTGCGCGTCGAGGGGAAGGACTACGTGATCCAGGACGGCGACGTGGTGAACTTCCGCTTCAACGTCTAGCGGACCCCGGCGCTGCTGCGCGCCCGCGAAGAAGCCGCTCGAATCCGGGCCGGTTGCCGCTGTAGAATGCGGGCTCCGAGGAGGTTCCGATGTCCAGCGCCCCGGCGCCCGAAGTGCCCGTCCTCCCGTCCGGCCTCGTCGCCGTCGTCAAGCGCGAATGCCCCACCTGCGAGGTGGTGGCGCCGGTGCTGCGCGAGCTCGCCGAACGCACCGCGCTGACCGTCTACACCCAGGACGATCTGACCTTCCCCGAAGGCCTGGAAGCACAGGACGACACCGGCCTCGCCGTCTCCTACCACCACCAGATCGAGACGGTGCCGACGCTGATCCGCGTCGAGGACGGACGCGAGGTCGACCGCGCGCTCGGCTGGCACCGCGGCGACTGGGAGAAGCTCACCGGCATCGACGGCCTGGGCAAAGACCTCCCCGAGTGGCGACCCGGCTGCGGATCGCGCTCGGTCGACCCCGACATCGCACCGGACCTCGCGGTGCGCTTCGAGGGACACAAGCTCGCGTCGCGGCGCGTCGCGTTCGCCGAGCTCGAGGACGAGGCCGAAGCGCTCCATGCGCGCGGCTGGACCGACGGCCTGCCCGTCGTCGCGCCGACGGAGCGCCGCGTGCTCGCGATGCTAGGCGGCACGACGCGCGCCGCCGACGAAGTGGTGGCGACGGTGCCACCCGACCTCACACCAGCGACGGTGGAGAAGATCGCGATCAACGCGGTGATGGCGGGCTGCCTGCCCGAGCATCTGCCCGTCGTGCTCGCCGCCGTCGAGGCGATCTGCACCGACACCTTCAACATCCACGGCGTGCTCGCGACGACGATGCC
>JAHEJV010000283.1 GCA_024638705.1 Deltaproteobacteria bacterium
TGCCGGTGTTCGAGAGGCCCTTGTAGTCGAGGTCGACCGGGTTCTGCGTCGCCAGCACGCAGCCCAGGCCGTACGCGCGCGCCTGCTTGAGGAGCGTGAGCATCGGCGTCTTCGAGGGCGGATTCGCCGTCGGTGGGAAGTAGCCGAACACCTCGTCCATGTAGAGCAGCGCGCGCAGGCTCGAGGTGCCGGCCTGGCCGCGCATCCACGCGACGACCTCGTTCAGCAGCAGCGTGACGAAGAACATCCGCTCGGGGTCGGAGAGGTGCGCGATCGACAGGATCGAGACGCGCGGCTTGCCTTCCTCGGTGTAGAGCAGACGTTTCACGTCGAGCGGCTCGCCCTGCATCCAGCTCGCGAAGTCGGGCGACGCGAGCAGGTTGTTGAGCGTCATCGCCAGCTCGAAGCGCGCGTCGGCGGGGTAGAAGTTCTCGAGATCGAGCACGCCGACTTCGTCGAAGGGCGGGTTCTGGATCGCGCCGATCAGCGCGGCGAGGTCGAGATCCTTCCCCTCGCGCCACGCCTGATCGAGGATGTTCGAGAGCAGGATGTGCTCGCGGCTGCGGATCGGGTCGGCGTTCACGCCGAGCAACGCGAGCAGCCCGGACACCGCCGAGCGGATGCGCTCGCGCAGCGCGTCCGTGTCCTCGCGCAGCGCCGCGGGCGGCGCGTCGAAGGAACGCAGCACCGACAACGACCGTCCCGCGCTGCTGCCCGGCGTGTAGATCGCGAAGTCGGCCGAGTTGCGCAGACGCTCGATGCGCGCGCCGTCCTGCCCCCACGACGCGAGCCCGTCCTTCCACTGCTTCGCCGTGTGGGTCGCGAACTCGTCCGGGGTCATCCCCTTGCGCGTCGCGGCCCCCTCGTCGATCCACGGTCGGAAGTCTTCCGGCGCGAGTCCGGGGAAGGTGAGCAGCAGGTTGGCGATGTCGCCCTTCGGATCGATGGCGATGACGGGCACGCCGTCGATCGCCGCCTCCTCGATCAGCGACAGGCAAAGGCCCGTCTTGCCCGAACCCGTCATCCCCACGCACACGGCGTGGGTCGTCAGATCCTTCGCGTCGTAGAGCAGCAGCTCGTCTTCGACGGCGCCCTTCTCGGCGTCGTACGAACGACCGAGATAGAACGCCCCGAGCTTCTCGTAGGCGGGAAGCGTCAAACAGCATGCCTCCAGATCACGCGGGCTCGTCGAATCGAGGAATCGAGTCGTCGAGAATGGCGGAGGCCAATCTTCGACTTTGCTCGGCTTCGCCTCGCTGCGCGCCGGCCTTCGGCCGGCTTTCGGTCAATGCGTGATCGTCGCGGGAAGACCCTTCGCCTGGTCGACCCAGTCCGTGACGACCTTCTCGCTCGGGACGGTGCGGGTGAGCTTCTTCTCGCCGTTCACCTCTTCCATCTTCGCTGCGAGGTTCGTCGCGTTGCGCGTGGCGAGCTCCTTCACGGTGTCGACGCCCGCCGCCTCGAGCAGCTCGGCGAACTCGGGGCCGACGCCCTTGATGCGGAAGAGGTCGGCCATGTTCGCCCACTTGAGCAGCTGCTTCTCGGAGACGCCGGACTTTTCGGAGACGTCCTTGCGGCCCTTCTTGTCGCAGCACAGCTCGAGCAGCTTGTCCGTGGTCTTGATGCCGGCCTTGGCGAGCTTCTCGCCATAGGACGGTCCGATTCCCTCGACTTCTTCGATGTTCATGTTCGCCATCTCTCGAATCTCCTTTTTCGAACTAACGGTTGAAGAGTTTTCCGGCGAGGCCGCCGAGCGCACCGGCGGCACCGCCGCCCCCGAGCTTCCCGAGCAGGCCCTCGAGGCCGCCGCCTTCCTGCTTCAGCAGGGACAGCACCATCGGAACCAGAGCCTCGAGACCCGACTTCGCCTTCGGCGCGTCGACCTCCGACTGGTTCGCGATCGCGCCGACGTCGATCTTCGAGAGCAGCGCTCCCAGCCCGTCACCGCTGAGCAGCGCGCCGAGGTCGATCCCGCCCGCGCCGAGCGCCTGTCCGATCTGCTCGAGTGCCGGGGGCAGGAAGCTCTTCGCCTCGTCGGTGCCGAAGCCGGCCTTCTCTTCGAGCTGGCCGACCAGCTCTCCCTGGTGGTTCTGAAGCAGACCCTGGATCACATCCAACATCCCGATCCTCCTGTTGCCGACGGCCGCGCGCAGCGGACCGGGCGTGGACGTTCGTCTCGCGCTCAGGCGGGGCGCAACGTGTTCAGTTCGAGCGTGTTCTCGCGCAGGATCTTCCGCTGCGTGTCGGCGTCGAAGTGCGCGACGTCCTCGAGGTAGTCGAGCGGCTTCGGCATGCCCTCGATGTGCGGCCAGTCGGATCCGAAGATCACGCGGTCGGCGCCCATCAGCTCGACCACTTCACTGACGTCGTCTTCCCAGAACGGGTTGATCCAGACGTGCTGGCGGAAGAGCTCGGACGGGTCTTCCTGGTAGTAGCCCGGCATGCGGTTCTTGCTCTGTTCGAGCTTGCGGAAGAGATCCGGAAGGAACTCGGAGCCGTTCTCCACCGACGCGACGCGCAGGTTCGGGTGGCGCTCGAAGATCTTCTCGTAGGAGAGCGTGATCAGGAAGTCGTAGGCGGCGCGCTCGATCAGGAACGACTTCACCGAGGGCTTGTAGTTGTTGCCGCTGAACGTCGAGGCGAATCCATCGCGGACGTAGCCGTGCGTCGTGTACCCCGAGTCGCCGGCGTGCACGACGACGGTGATGCCGGCCTCGGCCGCGCGCGCCCAGAAGGGATCGAACTTCTCGTCGGCCGGGGAGTAGGAACCCGTCTCGGTCCACACTGCGGCGGGTCGCATCACGACGACGCGCGCTCCCTGCTCGAGCGCCCACTCGAGCTCCTGGCAGGCGAAGTCGACGTCACACAGGGAGATGTAGGGCGCGGCGAAGATCTTCCCCTTGTAGTTGCAGCCCCAGTCTTCCTGGAGCCAGCGGTTGAAGGCGAAGACCATCGTCTTCACCGCCTCGGTGTCGTGCTTGAGCAGCTCTTCGTAGAGGACGCCCAGGGTGGGGAAGAGCCAGACCGCCTCGAGCCCCTGGCTGTCGATGATCGAGACGCGGGCGTCCGGATCCATGTAGCAGGCGGGCAGCGGCTCGCGATCGCGCAGCATCTCCAGCGGGTTGCGTCCGTGGGGATTGCCGCGGAAGTACTCGTACATCGCGCCCGGCTTCGCGATCGGATCCCAGGTGGGGTTCTTCACCGCCAGCGAGAGCTTCCCACCCACGATGTGGTGCTTGCGCCCGTCTATCTCGGCCCACTGCACGACGCGGGGCCGCATCGCCGGCGGGACGTGCCGCGTGAAGGCGTCGGGCGCCTCGTAATAGTGGTTGTCGCAGTCGAACGCGAGGTAGTCGAGCGCCATGGGGGTCCTCCGGAGCGGGCGACCAGCCTAGCGCCGGTGAGTGGGGGCCGGAAGAGGATGGCGCGGAGACGGGCGCGAACGGGTGTCAGCGCAGCTTCGGGCGACGCTCCGGCGGACCGTCCTCGCAGGTTCCGGGGGTGGTCGCCGAGACCCGAGCATCGGAGCAGGCGGTGCACGCGTTGCCATAGGTGCGCCGGTCTTCGCAGGGCGGGGAATCGCAGCGGTGTCCACAGGCGGGACGGTACTCGTGGGTGCACATCTGGGGGCGCGGGTCGGTGCAGAACGTCAGCGGGAGGTCGCTCGCCGCCGTTTCCACGACCGGCTCGGCGTCGCCGTTCGCGCAGGCGAAGGCGAGCGCGACGCCGGCGAGCAGGCCCGCGGACACGAGACGGGAACGGTGCTTCGCCACCACCGGACGCTACCACCGCTCGCGCGACCCTGCGTTACCTTGCCGCCGACTTCCCCCCTTGGAGACCCCATGCGAGATCGGATCACGAAGGGAATGATCGTCGCCGTCGCGGCGATCCTGATGACGGGATGCGCCTGGGTGCGCCTCGACGAAGCCGGCAAGGACGTGCGCGTGGCGACCGCCGAGGAAGTGGCGTCGTGCGAGGCGCTGGGGAAGACGCACTCGAAGACGAGCCCCCGCGCCTGGATCTTCGCGCGCAACCCGCGGAAGATCGATCAGGAGCTGGAGTTCCTCGCGCGCAACGAGGCGGCGAACCTGGGCGGCGACACGATCGTGCCCCGGGGACCGGCGAGCCAGGACGGTCGGCGCTCCTACGACGTCTATCGCTGCGGCGGCTGAGCGCGGCGCCAACGCCAGGCGACCGCCGCTGCGCCGAACACGGCGACGCCGGCGAGGCTCCACGCCAGATCCACCAGCGAGAACGTGCGCCGCGGCAGCCACCACTGCACGCACTCCTCGACGAGCACGATGACGACGACGCCGGCGAACACCGTCCCCGTCGAGACCCGTCGCCCGCGCAGGCTGCGTCCGGCCAGGGCGAGCACGGCGAAGAGCGCGAGACCGCCCATCAGGAGGAAGTGTCCGGTCTTGTCGCGACCGGGAAGCATGCGCGTCCACGGCAGCACGGTGAGCGGCTGATCGCTCGCGAGCATGCTGAGCGCGACGACGCCCGAGAGCCAGACGCCGGCCAGCCAGCGCAGGACGCTGCCGCCGTAGGACACGCGACGGCGCATCGCGACGCGGCGCTCCGGCGCGTGCAGCTCTTCCGCCTCGCGGGCGACGACGCCCGCGAGCTGCGGTTCGAGCTCGCCGCGTCCGAGGACGCGGAAGCCCTGCGCCTCGTACCAGGGCGCGTTCCACGGGACGTCGGCGTAGGTGGTGAGCGTGACGAAGTCGCGCCCGCGGCGACGCGCGTCGGCGCACACCTCCTCGACGAGGGCGGCGCCGATCCCGCGCCGCCCGTGATCGGGATCGACGTCGATCTCCTCGAGATGCGAGACGCCGTCGACCGACGCGACGAGCGCGAATCCGACCGGGCGATCCTCGGCATCGACGGCCACCCACAGGGCGTCGTCGGCGAGACCCGCCTCCAATTCCTCGCGCGATCGCATCTCGTCGAACGCTTCGCGAGGAAATCCGCGTTCGGCGTAGCGCGTGGCGGCGCGGCGTTCGATCTCGGGCAGCACCGCGAGATCGCGCTCTCCCGCGGCGCGCAGCCGGTAGCCCGCTTGCATCCGTCCTCCGCGGGGACCCCGTGCCCCGCGCCTCGGCCCACCCCGAAGCGGGTGCCGCCGAAACGCGGAGGATACCGGTCGTCCCTGGGACGCGCGCACGAAATCGGGCACGACGCGAGCGGGTTCTTCGCCGCGGTCCTCCTGGATGAAATGGCCTGCACCGGCGATCGTCACTGGCTCGCGCCCCTGCGCGCACGGCGGTTTCCCGGACGCCGCCGGCAGCGGGCGAGGTGATACGATGCGGCGGTGACGATGCATACGGACGTTCTCCTGGACGGACTCGCCTTCGCCGAGGGCCCGCGCTGGCGGGACGGCAAGCTCTGGTTCTCCGACATGCACGACCAGCGCGTGAAGACCGTCGACCTCGACGGGAACTGCGAAGAGGTCGTGCACGTGCCGAACGACCCGTCGGGGCTCGGCTGGCTGCCCGACGGACGCCTGCTCGTCGTGTCGATGCGCGACCGCAAGCTCCTGCGCCTCGACGACGACGGGCTCCGCGAAGTCGCCGACCTCTCGGGGGTCGCGCCGCACCACTGCAACGACATGGTCACCGACGCGCAGGGACGCTCCTACGTGGGGAACTTCGGCTTCGACTTCCAGGCGAAAGAGGAGCCGCGCACCACGACGCTCGCCCTGGCGCTTCCGGACGGAACCGTGCGCGTCGCCGCCGACGATCTCTCCTTCCCGAACGGCGCGGTCATCACCCCCGACGGGCGCACGCTCGTCGTCGGCGAATCCTTCGCCGCGCGACTCACCGCCTTCGACGTCGCCGACGACGGCTCGCTCGCCAACCGCCGCGTGTGGGCGCAGCTCGAGGGCGCGGTGCCCGACGGCATCTGCCTCGACGCGGAGGGGGCGATCTGGGTCGCCTCTCCGGTGGGCGGTCAGGTGCTGCGCGTGTGCGAAGGGGGCGAGGTGACCGATCGCATCGCCGTGTCGCACCAGGCGATCGCCTGCATGCTGGGCGGCGCCGAT
>JAHEJV010000284.1 GCA_024638705.1 Deltaproteobacteria bacterium
AACTCCGCCGGCTTCTCGGGCTCGGCTGCCTTCTCGAGCTCCGGGTCGGGCGGCGGCTCGAAATCGTGCGGGTCGATCTTCACCTCGTCGGAAACGGCCATGAACTCGCGGCGCATGTCGTTCGAGGCGCGGCGGAACTCGGCGAGGGTCTTGCCCAGCGAGCGCGCCATCTCCGGCAATCGCTTCGGGCCGAGCACCACCAGCCCGATCACGAAGATCACCATCAGCTCCGTCATGCCGATCCCGAACATGCGGGGAGCGTAGTTCCCCGATGCGGAGTCCGCCGCGGGGCGGGAGGCCCGGGAGAGAGGTCGGCTAGCGTGTCCGGAATGGGGGCTACGAGGGGAGCCGGGGGGCGCATCGCGGCAGCACTGGCATTGCCGGTGGCGCTCACCGTCGCGCTGATGGCCGAAGCGTGGCCCGTCACCGTGGACGACGCGTTCATCAGCCTGCGTCACGCGCGCCACTGGGTCGCGCACGGCAACCCGTCGTTCGATGCGGTGGAACGCATCGAGGCCTACTCGAATTTCACCTGGGTCGCGCTCGGGGCGGGCGCGATCGCCGTCGGCGTCGATCCCACCGGCTTCCTCAAGGCCCTCGGCGCACTCTGCGCGCTGGCGTCGATCGCCTTCGCCTTCGGCATCGCGCGTCGGGCGGGAGCCGACGCAGTGTTCGCGACGTACGCCGCGGCGCTGCTGGCGGTGTCCTCGGGGCTCGCGTTCTGGGCCGTCTCCGGGATGGAGACGCCCTTGTTCGCGCTGCTGCTCTCCGCCGGCGTGTGGCGCGCGATGGACCCGACCCCGCGCTCGCCCTGGCTCACGGCGACGCTCTTCCTGCTCGCGTCGCTGTCGCGGCTCGAAGGACCGGTGCTCGTGGCGGCGGCGATCCTCGGCGCGGCAGCGTCGCGCTGGCGCGAGGGCGAGTCGCCCGGCGAGCTCCTGCGAGCGCACACCTGGGTGGGCGCGCTCGCGCTCGGTTATGTGCTGCACTTCGCCTGGCGCTGGCACTACTACGGCCACTTCTTCCCGAGCCCGATCTACTTCAAACGCGTGCTCGACGCGGGCGACGTCGGCGCGTCCTACGGCGCGACCTTTCTCGCGACGTCGTTCCCGCTGATCGCGTTGGCCGCGCTCGCGCCGTGGCTCGCGGGTCGGCGCTCCGGGGCGCCGCTCGCCGTCGTGGCGGCGTCGATCGCCGTCTTCGCGACCGCGCGCCAGGAGGTGCTCGAAGGTGTGAGCACGATGGCGTGGCTCGACCGCTATTTCGTTCCCGTGCTGCCGTGCCTCGCGGGCGCGGCGGCGGCGTCGCTGTCGGGCGCGCGCGAGCGCTTCGCGACGAGTCCGCCGCGCCGCTCGGCCGTCGCGCTCACCGCCGCGATGGTCTTCGTCTGGCAGCTCGCGAACCCCGCGGCGAACCCGGCGCGTCTGCTCGTGCGCACCACCGGCTATCCGGAAGCGGTCGCGGTGCGCGGCGCGCCGTCGGCGGCATACCTCGAGGCGAAGTACGGCGCGGACGGGACGATCATCGCGGGCGACGTCGGGCGCGTCGGCTGGGTGTTCACCGGTCGCGTGCTCGATCTCTACGGCCTCGCCAGCTACGAACGCACTCTCGCGTACGACGGCGCGCTCGAGCCCTATCTCGATGCGCTGCTCGCGCGCGAGCCGGACGCCGTCCAGCTCTGCTTCGACGCCGTGAGCCACGACCCGCCGCGACCCTGCCAGCCGGCGGAACTCGTGATCGTCGAACGCCCGGCGTTCCGGGCGCGTTATGTCGTCGATGCCGAGTTCGGGCGCGAGGCGGCGCCGCGCGCCTATCACGTGCTCTACCGGAAGCGCACCGCGGCGGACGCCGACCTCACGGATTGAGATCGGGCGCACTCGTTGCGAGCGAGCGCTCCGCCGCGGCGCCCTCTTCCCACCGGAATGCAGTCACAGACGCGATTCAGTCCCGACGCTGACCGTACGCGGGGTTCTCTGCGATTCGCTGCTGGATGTAGGAGCGGAAGGGCTCACCGAAACCGTCGGATGTTTCCTCCCAGAAACGCACCCAGCCCGGATTGCCGCGCGCTTGACCCCCCATGTACCCATCGACACCGGGCCAGAGCGACGGCGGCAATGCCTGCTCGAGTTCCTGGTAGTACGTGTACTCCCAGCCGTTCGCTTGCATGAAGTAGTAGTTGTGACAGCGGCTCCAGACGAATTCCGGGACTCCGTACGGGTCACTGCGACACGAGACGAGCTGCTCCGATAGAGAATCGCTTTCCAGCATCATTTCGAACGGCTTCTGCAGGGCATCGAGCGCACTGTGATGAGTCTGGCTGCGAAGCATTCTCGTGTTGTCGGCGATCTGCACGGCCAGGTAGATCACCGATACGACGACTGCGATTCCGCCCAGCACTTCCGCGATCAGGGCTGCTTTCTCCAAGCCGGTTCGATCCCCTGCCATTTCAGCGCACCTCTCCCGGTCGATCGAAGCTCATCCGGATCCGCTCGGCCGACGAATGACTCGGCAAGACGGAAGCCCGCGACTCGCCTCGGAACCTGCGCCCAAACCCTACCGTGGGTCGGGTGCAACTCGCAGTTGGCCGCCGGTGGATTCCGAGAGTGCCGCGCGGACGGGTTCCTCGCGACCCGTCGGTTGCTCCGCGAGCCGCGTGAGGTCGGCTTCGCCCTCGCGCGATTCGAGCAGCGCGACGAACTCCCGCGTCAGCTCCGGGTCGAACTGCACCTCGGCGCCGGCCGCGAACTCATCGAGCACGAGGTCGCGGGGCAGGGCGCGGCGGTAGGGACGGTCGGCGGTCATCGCGTCGAAGGCGTCGGCGATCGAGACGATGCGCGCGGCGTACGGGATCGCTTCGCCCGAGAGCCGATCGGGATAGCCGCGACCGTTCCACCACTCGTGGTGGTGGCGGATCGCGTGGACGAGGCTCGGGTGGAGCCCGAGCGGCTTCACGAGGCGCTCGCCGATCAACGGATGCTGCTCGACGATGCGTCGCTCGGACGCGTCGAGCGCGCCCTCGCGCAGCAGCAGATCGGAGGGGATGCCGACCTTGCCGAGGTCGTGGAGGAAGGCGCCCACGCGCACGAGCCGGAGGTCGGCGCCGGATACGCCGGCACGGACGGCGAGCGCGTCGGCGTAGAACGAGACGCGTCGGCTGTGGCCGTGGATCGACGGGTCCTTCGTCTCGATCGTCTCGGCGAGGACTTCGAGGAAGTCGACGGCGCGCACACGCGGTCCCGCGTCGCACAGCGTGATCCCGCAGCGGTGTCCCGGCATCGGCCCCCCGAACGCGCGACGTCTCGCGACGTAGGCGTGCAGGCCATGCGCAAGTCCCGTGCCCGGGACGCGGCGCACCGGCAACCCACCGGCAGCGGCCGCCCCAAGCCCTTGGAATGACACGTCAACGAGGCGCTGCAGCCGGAGTTGGCACGCGAGGCGGGTGCGTCCGGTTTCGCGACACCCGTGTCGGCGTCCCGGCGCGCGCGACCCCGAGCGCGGCCCGATCGCGAGTAGCGCGGCGCGCCGGCGATCAGGTCGTCGGCAGGTCGATCACCAGGATCCGCTCCTCCGAATCGCTGGCGCCCACCGTGAAGCGACCACCCTGCGCGCGCACGACCAGCTCGGCGATCAGCAGCTCGATCGATCGCTCGAGGCCGCCGGCGCCGGGCGTGTTCACGGTCGGGTCGGGGAAGCGGAGCAGGACGCGCACCGTGTCACCGTCCGAGGACGAGCCTTCCTGGCGACGCGACGCGATGTAGACGTCGCCGCGTTCCGGGACGGTGGCGATCGCCTTGTCGAGCAGCGCTTCGAAGGCGAGGCGGAGCTGGTCGGGGTCGGCGAGGGCGTTCGGTCGGCCCGAGTCGAGCTCCTTCAACACCAGAAGGTGTCGCGCGCGGAATGCGTCGCGGCGCGCTTCGAGCAGGTGTTCGAGCAGCTCGGAGACGTCCACCTTCTCGTGCCGCGGCGCATCGAGGGCGGCGAGCTGTTCGAGCCGGCCCAACAGGCTGTGGATCCGGCCGACGTCTTCGCGAACCATGCGCGGGAAGCGCGCGCGGAAGTCCGGGTCGTCGAAGCGTTCGGGCAGCAGCTCGGCGAAGGTGCGGATCGTCGTGAGCGGATTGCGGACCTGATGGATGAGCGCGCTCGCGAGGCGACGCAACCCCGGGTCGGGCTCGGCCGGGTGGAGGGCGCCGGACTCCTGCACGATTTCCACTTCGGGTTCGCGTCCGGGGTTCGGATCGGTTGCCGCCGCGGTTGCGGGCGATCCCGGCAACCACGGGCCCGCGCCGTGGCGCGGCGCGTCGGTCTCGTCGAGCTCGGCCACCTCGTCGTCGGAGAGCAGCGTCCCGACCTCCGACGCATCGAGCGGGGCGAGCGCGTCGTCGCGGCCGAGCAGGTCGTCGGCGCGGAGCGGGTTGCGCGCCGTCGAGGCGAGGGTCCGTTCGAGCACGGTCTCGAGCTCGCGCACGTTGCCCGGCCACGGGTACTCGCGCAGGACGTTCAACGCAGCCGGGTCGAGGGTGCGCGGTTCTTCGCGACGCTGTCGGGCCCAGCGTTCGGTGACTTCGCGGACGATCGACACGACGCGATCGGGCTGCTCGCGCAGCGGCGCGAGGCGCACCTGGATCGTGCCGAGGTTCTCCTCCAGGCGCGGGTCGAGCGGCGCGCCGGCCTCGTCGACGCTGCAGAACCAACGCAGCAACGGGGCGCGCACCCCGGGCGGCGGACCGGCCTCGAGCCAGGCGGCGAGCTGACGCTGCACGCCGCGGCCGAGCTGACCGGGCTCCTCGAGCCAGACGCCGAGGCTCGGGAGATCGGGCCGCGCGCGCGAGAGATCGGTGAGCGCGGTCTCGATCTGCGGCAACCCGACATCGGGGGCGCACGGGATGTGCGCGAGGGCGCCAATGCCTGTGCCGCCGAAGTGGTGCGCATAGCGGATCACCGTGGCGCGGCCGGTGCCCGGCTCGCCGCGCACGAGCAGCGGGACGTCGGCGAGTCGCGGATCGATCGCACGCAAGAGCTCGGGCAACTCGACGTCGGCGAACCAGCGCGAGAACTGCGCGGCGACGGCCTCGCGGCGTGCGCGGTCCGAGAGCGTCGGGCGGCGTCCGGTGCGGCGCGCCGCGCGGCGAAGCGCGTCGGCCGTCGGCGGATAGGCGAGGAAGTCGACGGGGATGCGATCGAAACGCTCGATCGCGGCTTCGCGATCGTCGGCGCCTCCCACGAGCACCCAGCGCGCCGCGCCGACCCGAGACTGATGGCGCTGCACGAACTCGAGCTCGGCTTCCCATGCGTCGGCGCGGTCGGCCGCGCCGGAGAGGCCGAGCACGATCGCGTCGGCCGACGGCATCTGGTCGAAGACCACGTCGCCCGGCCGGCCGACGACGGCGTCGGAGATGCCGAGCAGCCGGACCAGGGCGGTCCGGGCTCGGTCGTCGCGGTGAACGATCCAGATCGGGTTCGCGGAGCCGTCGGTCATGGAGCCCTGGGTGGAGAGGGACGGGACGGCAGAGAACGGCGCAATCGCCGTGCCAATCGGGGACGGGCGACCCCGCGTCGACACCGGCGGGCAACAACCGGGATAACCCTTTGCGCGAGAACGAGAATCGCGTGAGGCGCCGATCCCGACCCCTCCCTGGGTCGCTTCCGCCGTGGGAAGAATTCTTCCGTCTGCGGGGAAACGGACAGCTCTCTTGCCGACTTCCCTCCGCCGGGCATCAACTTACCAATGTGCCGTCTGCACTGTTGGTGGTGTGGCGATGCGGCGAGGAGGTCGGGGGATGCGGCTACCGGGACTTCGGGCGCGCCGCTCCGCCTTCACCTGGTGTTTCGGCGACGCGAACTGCATGTCGACCGGTGCGGGCTACGCCGCCTTCGGAAAGGACTCGGCGGTGAGCGGCTCGGCGTGGGCGATGTACATGACGAACTCCGGCGGCCGCATCACGATGGGCACGACGCCGCCCGGTCCGCGCCCCGGCGCCGACCGCTACGTCTACGGCTTCCCCTTCATCACGGGTGAGGGGCTCGTCCGCA
>JAHEJV010000285.1 GCA_024638705.1 Deltaproteobacteria bacterium
TTGGTTTCCGTAACGTCGGCCGAGGCCGCGTCCGACCTCGCCGACTCCCTGTTCGTGCCCCGCTGTAAGGCCGCATCGCTCGATCTTCCGGCCGAGACACCGCGGGCGTTGGAAGCGGTGGTGGTCGTCCAGTCCGGCGGAGCGCTCGGTAGCGGGGTCATCGTCTCGGACGAGGGTCACGTCTTGACTGCGGCGCACAACCTGAGCGACGCGACCGGCCCGATCGTACGACTTGCCTCGGGGATGCAGCTGCCCGCAGAAGTGTTGCGCCGAGATGTGGCTTCGGACGTCGCGTTGCTCGAGCTTCCAGGAAGCGGCTACGCATGCGTCGATGTGAAGGTCGGGGAAGCGCCAGCTTCGGGAAGTGATCTCTATGCGGTGAACCTCGGGCTCCTCGGTCACGGCGAGCAGAATCGTTCCACGGTGAGCCGCGGCGTCGTGAGCGGCTACCAGACCCGGGAAGGTCGCCGCTATCTCCAGACAGACGCCAGTATCAATCCTGGAAGCAGCGGTGGTCCTCTTCTCGATCGCCGCGGTGCAGTCGTGGGAATCGTCGTCGAGAAGGTATTTGGCGTCGGGTTCGAGGGGCTCGGATTCGCGGTGCCCGTTCGGGAAGTCGAGCGCGCCCTGCGCGTGGCCTGGGAGTGATTCGCCGTGGAGGAGGCGCGCGGGCGGCAGTGCGCGCGTCTCGCGCGACTCAGCGGGTGATCCGCTCCACGATCTCCGGCGGCGTCGCCATCCGCAGCTGGCCGTCCTCGTCGAGGGTGGCGAGGCGGGTGTGGCCGTGGGCGGCTCGGCGGTCGTGGGTGAGGTTCCAGATCTCGTAGCGCAGCGTGAGTCGGCGCTCGTACTCCGAGATCCACCCCGTCACGCGGACGCGGTCGGCGTAGCGCAGCGGGAAGCCGTGGCGGATCGACGACTCGATCACCACCAGGCGATAGCGCGTCCCGATCAGGTCGCCGCCGTCGAGGCGCAGCCCGCGCAGCAGCTTCATTCCGGCCGCCTCGAAATATTTCGGGTAGTTGCCGTGCCAGACGATCCGAAGCGCGTCGACGTGGTGGAAAGGGACGTCCATCTCCACCGAGGTCTCGTGGAGGCGCACGCCGCGCGCTGCGCGTTCCGGGCCGGCCGGGGCGCGGGCGACCACGCTCAGTCGGCCGACGGGTCGAGGCCGAGCGCGTCGCGGCGATGCAGCGCGAGAACGGTGTCGATGTCGAGGTCCTGGCGCCGGTCGGCGTCGAGGGCCGGCACCTCGCGACGCACGCGAGCGCAGAGCGCCGCCGACCCGCTCTCGTCGGGCGTGCCGCCGCGCAGGTCGAGCGCCTGGCAGTCGGCGAGCAGCAGCATCGCCGCCACCGTCTCGCAGAGCTCGAGCACGCGGCGGGCGTCGCGCGCCGCGATCGTGCCCATGCTCACCTTGTCCTGGTTGTGCGACTCGGTGCTGCGCGAGAAGGAAGCCGCCGGCATCGAGAGCTTGAGCGCCTCGGCAGCGAGCGCCGACGTGGAGATCGTCATCGCCTTGAAGCCGTGCGCCCCCGAGCCCTGGGGCGTCAGGTTCTCCGGGAGTCCCCCGTTTGTCGCCGGGACGCAGAGCAGCTGCATCTGGCGGTCGAGCAGGTCGGCTGTGCCCGCGGCCGCGGCCTTGAGGCCGTCCATCGCGAAGGCGACGTGCCCGCCGTAGAAGTTCCCGCCGTGGTGGACATCGCCCGTGTCGGGGTCGACGATCGGGTTGTCGTTCACGCCGTTCAACTCGATCTGAACGGCGCGTTCCGCGAAGGCGAGCGCGTCGAGCAACACGCCGACGACGTGCGGCGCGCAGCGCAGCGAGTAGACGTCCTGCAGCCGTGCGGGCGCGATGTCGTCGGTGGGGGCGAGGTCGGCGCGGATCCAGGCCGCCGCCTGCTCCGTTCCCGGGTGCGGCTTCAACGCGAAGATGGCCGCGTCGAAATGGCGCGGGTTGCCGGCGATGGCGCGGGAGGTCATCGCGGTGATCGCGCAGGCGAGGCGCGCGAGCCGGCGTCCGCGGTCGACGGCGAGGCAGGCGAGCGCGGTCATCACGCTCGTGCCGTTCATCAGCGCGAGGCTCTCCTTCGGCTCGAGGGCAAGGGGATCGAGTCCGTGGCGCTCGAGGGCGGCGCCCGCTTCGACGACCTCCCCGTCGACGAGCGCCTCGCGTTCGCCGACCAGCAGGGCCGCGACGTAGGAGAGCGGCGTGAGGTCGCCGCTCGCGCCCACCGACCCCTCCTCGGGGATGCGCGGCAGGATCCGCCGCGTCGCGAGATCGCAGAGGCGCTCGAGGACGACCGGGCGCACCGCCGAATAGCCCCGCGCGAGCGACGCCAGCCTCGCGACGAGCACGGCGGCGGCCTCCTCCTCGTCGAGCGCCCGGCCCGTGCCGACGCCGTGGAAGCGCAGCAGGTTCTGGGTGACGCGCTTGCGCTCGGCCTCGGGCACGGCGTTGCCCTGCGACGCGCCGACGCCGGTCGTCACGCCGTAGACGGGACGCCCCTCGCGCAGCGCGGCGTCGAGCGCGCGGCGCCCGGCCTCGAGCCAGGCGCGGTAGGCCGGGTCGTCGCAGAGCACCGCCTCGGCCTCGCCGCGCGCGATCGCGACGACGTCGGCGATGCACAGCTCGGCGTCACCGATCACGACGCGCGCGGGCGTCGTGTCGCGCTGCGCGCGGGCCGGGGGGTTCTTCGTCATTCGCGTCCGGCGATCAGTTGCCGTCTTCGTTCGGGTCGTAGTCGATGCGCACGACCTTCATGCTGCCGCCCCAGCGCGGCACGGCGAGGATGACGCGGCCCTCGCCCTTGTAGGCGTACTCGACGCGGCTGCCCGAATCGTTGCCGTAATTGAACGGGATGAAGGCCTTGCCCGTGATGTAGCTCTTCTGATTGGTCGGCGAGCCCATGATCTTCTCGACCTCGGCGACGGGCATCCCGATCGTCACCTTCGCCATGCGGTGGTCGGCCGGGGGAGCGACGCCCTTCACCGGGGCGTCCTTCGCCGGCTCCTCGGCGGGAGTGCCGGCCTGGGCGGTGCCTCCGCCTCCGCCGGAGCGGCATCCGCCGAGCAGCGGCAGCGCGCCGAGCAGGACGGCGACGGTGAGGATGGCGACGAAGCGGTTCACGAAGCGAGCGTCCGATTGCGGCATTGGAAATCCTCCCCTGCGCCACGACGACGGGCCGGGCGATTGCGGTGGCCGCAGCGTATCAATCGCTCCGTCGGCGCGAAACCGTTCGCCCACCGGATGATTTCGATTCCCGGCGTGCGTGATACATTCCGCGGCCGTGCCCCGTCGGACTTCGCGATCACTGGCTCTCGCATGGATCCCGCTCTGGCTCGCCCTCGGTTGCGCCACGGACGCGGCCTGGGAGCGCACCCGCCAGGACGTGATCGACCCGATCCACCGTCTCCTCCACCACACCTACCCGGAGGCGTTCGAAACCGGGGATCCCGAGGAGATCGCCGCCGCCTTCGCGTCCGACGTCCCGGCGACGATGCTCGAGCCCAGCTTCGCCCTGCTCGCGACCTTCTCCGAGGTGGAGCGCGGCCTCGGCTACATCGAGCGCGTCGACCTCGAGTCGCAGCCGGTGCGGGGCTTCGTCCGACTGCGACTCGACGGTCGCGGCACCGACGGCGCGCTGCGCAGCGTCCGGCAGCGCAAGGAATTCACCCTCGTCCAGGAGGCCGCCGGCTGGCGCATCGCCGCCGACATCGCGACGCCGTGGGTCGAGGTGCCGGCGCCCTCCGCCCACTTCTTCGACGAGGCGCTCGAGCGCGGGCTGTGGTTCCGCCACGAGGGGCGGGACAAGCTCGATCCGAACGGCAAGCCGCGGCGTTATGTCTACGGATCCGGGATCGCCGCCGCCGACGTGAACGCCGACGGCTGGGACGACCTCGTGCTCGCGAGCGGCGGCCGCCTCGATCTCTTCCTGAACGAGGAGGGCCGCTTCCGGCAGGTGTCCGAAGCGTGGGGGCTGGGCGACGCGCTCGCCGTCGGCGACACGCGCATCCTCAACGCCGTCCTTCCCGCCGACTTCGACGGCGACGGCGCGCTCGATCTCTTCGTCGGCGCCGAGTTCGGCCAGCCGCTCCTGTTGCGCGGCACGGGCTCGGGCTTCGCGCTCGTCGCGGACTCCGGCCTCGAGACGAGCGAGCGCACGATCAGCGCGAGCGCCGCCGACTTCGACGGCGACGGCTTCCTCGACCTCTTCCTCGCCAATCACGAGGACGAGTTCCGGCGCGCGCCGAATCCGCCGTGGTCGAAGAACGCGATGCCCGACCAGCTCTACCTGAACGACGGCGACGGCACCTTCCGCGAAGTGACGCGCAAGGCCGGGATCGACAACCGCGGCTGGTCGCTCACGCCGGTCGCCGTCGACTACGACACCGACGGCGACGTCGACCTCTTCGTCGGCAACGACTTCGGCTTCGACGTGCTCTTCGAGAACGACGGTCGCGCGAACTTCGAGGAGGTGAGCGGCGACGTCGGCATCGATCAGCCCGTGGCGTCGATGGGCGCCGACTGGGGCGACTACGACGCCGACGGCGACCTCGATCTCTTCATCGGCGGGATGTCGTCGAATGCCGGGTGGGTGCTCGAAGTGCCCGACTTCGAGATCCGCAAGGTGCCGGGCTTCGTCGACTGGATGTTCCGACCGTACGTGCGCGACTACGTGCGCGCCTGGTTCCGCGGCAACCGCTTCTACGAGAACCAGGGCGACGGCACGTTCGTCGAGAAGGCGGCGGAGCTGGGCGTCGACGCGCACGGCTGGTCGTGGGCGACCGTGTGGCTCGACTTCGACAACGACGGCGCCCTCGATCTCTACGCCACCAACGGGTTCATCACCGGTCCGCTCGAAGACGATCTGTGAATGGACCTCGTGATCGAGAACGTCGGTCGACGTTCAGAACAATGGGGAGGCGAGGGAGACCCGACCGACCTCGGCGACGCGTCGCTCAACGGACGCGAGCGCAACGCGCTCTACTGGAATCGCGGCGCCGACGGCTTCGAGGACGTCGGCCATCTCACCCACGCGGCGCGGCCCGAGGACGGCCGCAGCGTGGCGGTGGCCGACTTCGACCGCGACGGCCGCCTGGACCTCGCGATCCAGAATCTCGACAAGCCCGCCGTGCTCCTGATGGGCCGCGGCGAGGGCGGGAACTGGCTCCAGGTGTCGCTCGAGGCCGCCGACGGCCGCGATCCGATCGGTGCGCGGATCACCGCGCGCGTCGGGGGGAGGCGCCAGCTCCGCCAGGTGGTCGCCGGCTCGGGCTTCCTTTCCAGCTCGTCGCGCGTGCAGCACTTCGGGCTCGGCGAGGCCGAGCACGTCGACGCACTCGAGATCCACTGGCCCTCGGGCGCCCGCGACACGCTGACCGGCGTCAGCGTCAACCAGCGCATCGTCGTGCGCGAGGGCGAGCGCCACGCCCGGTCGGCGCGCTGACCCGGCGCGCGCGACGCGCCCGGATCGCCTAACGCGCGACGCGCCGTAACCGCCCGAGCAGATCGCGCCCCTCGCGGACGAGGTCCGGCGCGAAGACGAGCATCGCGGCCGTGTAGGCGGCCAGTCCGGCGACGCCCGCGCCGGCGAGCGTCACGACGACCGGCGCGCCCGACGCGCCGATCCACCCCTTCGCACCCAACACCGCCGGCAACGACACCAGCGCGCCGAGCAGCGGCCCGGCGAGTCCGCCGAGATAGGTGCGCCACGAGAAGCGGATCAGCAGCCACACCGACGCCTGACCGATCGGCAGCAGGATCAGGCGTCGGATCAGATAGGCCCACGCCACGGCGACGATCCCGTAGCGGTAGGCGATGAAGAAGAACACGCCGTGCAGCGTGGCGCTGAGGAGTGACTGGTAGAGGCGCCAGCTCGGTTTCCCCATCGCCGTGAGTACCGGCCCGCGAAAGAGGGTGAGCACGTTGACGACGCCCGCGATCGCCAGGACGCGGAGCAGCGGCCCGGTCTCCTCCCATTTCTCCCCGAAGAGGAACGCGACGATCTCCGGCGCGAGCGCCGCC
>JAHEJV010000286.1 GCA_024638705.1 Deltaproteobacteria bacterium
GAGCGCGCGCGCCAGCCGCTGCTCGCTGCGCTCGATCTCCGCGGCGGCGGCGTGACGCGCGGCGAGCGCCGCCACGGCGCCGGCGTGGTCTGCGACGTCGGCTTCCATGCACAGCGTGCGCAGCTCGGTGCGCGCCTGCTCGAGGATCTTGCGCTGCTCGGTGACGCCGGCGCCCGCCACGACGCGCACTTCGCCGACGCCGGGAATCGACAGCAGCCACGACTCGGCGATGCGCTGCTCCACCGCGACGCCGGCAGGAATCCGCTCGCGGTGTCCGTCCACCATCAGCTCGAGATCGATCTCGGGCCGCACTTCCACGACCGGACCTTCCGCTGCGAGGCGCGCCGTGCCGCGCTCGACGGCGAGCTGCGCGTTCTGGATCGCCTCGACGGTCGCCTCGTCGATCGGCGGCCCGGCGAGCACCTCGCGCGCGCGTTCGAGCTCTTCGCGCTCGTGGGCGATGCGTTCCACGCGCTCGCGCAGCTCGGAGAGCTTGCGCTCGCCGCGCCGCAACGCGACGTCCCGGCGCGCGCGCTTCACCAGCGCGTCGGACGCTTCGCGCTCTTCGACCGCCGCTTCGAGACGCTCTTCGGCGGTGCGGAGCTCCGCGTTCGCGGCGATGTGCGCCGGCTCCTCGTTCTCGAGCTCCTCGGCGAGGTTCTCGAGCTCGAGCTGCGCGGTCGCATAACCCGTGACCAGCTGTCCGCGTTGACGCGTGTTCTGGAGCGCTTCGGTCTCGCAGCCGCGCGCCGCCTCGAGCTTCGCTTCGAGGCGCAGGCCGGCCTCGCGCTCGGCCTGGATCGCGTCGAGCCGCGCCTCGGCCTCGCGCAGCGCGACGCGTCCCGCCGCGCCCGCCGACTCGAGCGACGCCACCTCCCGCCGCAAGGCCGCCTCGGTTTCGACGTCGCGCTCGAGGGCGTCGAGCCGTTCGCGCAGCCTCATCTCTTCGTCGCGCGCGGCGTCGAGCGCCTTCTCGGCGTCCACGCGCGGGCGCTTCGGGCGTCCCGTCGCGGTGAAGTATTCCTCGTACTCGGCGCGCGCGCGGTCGAAGAGGCTCTGCTCGCGCTCGCCCCCCGCGTCGACGCCGGCCGCGCGATCGAGAGCGGCGGCGAGGGACGCCGCCTCGCCGAGCTCGGGCTGCGCCAGCGGCGAGCCCTGCACGATGCGCAGCGCGCGCCACAGCGACACGTCGACATGCTGCTCGAGCAGCGCGCGCACGCGGTCGTGGGCCTCGCGTCCGGTGAGCGTCTCGACGCGCGGCGCGTGGATGGCGAGATGGGTCTGGCTCTTGCGGTGGAAGGTCTTCGCGTAGGTGAAGCGGTAGGGACCGACCTCGATGTCCGCCTCGACCTCGGCACCGGCGTCGCGGTCGACCGGCTTGATCTCGCGGACGCGCTGCTTCCCGGTGTCGTCGCGCTCTTCGAAGAGCAGCTCGATCGCTTCCGCGAGGCTCGACTTCCCGATTTCGTTCGGGCCTTCGACGATCGTCACGCCGGTGTCGGCGAACTCGACTTCCCGCTCGGCGACGCCGCGGTAGTTGCGCAGGACGAGGCGGCGGATCTTCATCTCGCGCCCTCTTCGCCGGCGAGGCGCACGAGCAGGGCGAGGGCGTCGCGGGCGGCGTCGTCGCCCGCGCTCGCATCGTCGCGCAGCTGCGCGGCGGCGCGCGCGGCGAACCCGGCGAGCTCGAGATCGGCGAGGTCGGCTTCTTCCGCAGCCACCTGGAGATCGGCGTCGCGCACGTCGACGCCGGCGAAGAGATCGCGCGTGCGATCGAGCAGGGCTTCGAGGCGCGCGGCGGCGCGCAGGTCGAGACGGCCGGCGAGCTCGAGGCGCAGCGCGGTGCGCTCCTTCGCGCCCATCTCCGCGAGGCGTTCGCCGAGCGCTTCGACGTCGCGTTCGTCGTCGAGCACGCAGGGCCCGGGCTTCGCGAAGCGCCACGACCCGACGCGGTGCGGCTCGGCGCGCACGGCTTCGCGATCGCTTCCGTGTTCGAGCTCGACGACGAGCGCGAAGCCCGGCGCCACTTCCTCGAAGTCGGTGGCTTCCGGCGCGCCGGCGTAGAAGACGCGGCCGGAGGAACCCACATCGGTGAGCGAGTGGCGATCGCCGAGGGCCACGTAGTGCAGCTGCCCGCTCGCGAGCGCCGCCTCGATCGGCGCCATCGGGAGCAGCGTGGCGTCCTTGCGGTCGGGCGTCAGGAGGTCGGCGCCGCCGTGTGCGGCGAGGATGCGCAGCGGTCCGGGCGCGCCGAGTGCCGCGATCGCGTCGAGTGCCGGATTCGCCTCGGGCCGACGGCTGTGCCACGGCGCCGCCACCAGCTCGACCCCCGTTGCGACCTCGTGCGGCGTCGCATCGGCGAGCACGACGACGTGTTCGGGCGCCCCGTCGGTGAACGCCTTCGAGCGGAACAGCGACGCCGCGTCGAGCGGGTCGTGGTTGCCGGGCAGGAGGTAGACGGGGACGGTGATCTCGCCGAGCGCTTCGAGGGCGCGGGCGAGGGTGCGCCGATCGACCTGGTTGCTCTCGAAGACGTCGCCGCAGACGAGGACGAAATCGCAGCGCGTCGCGCGCGCGATCTCCCCCATCTTCCGGATGGCGCCGAACCGTGCGTCGGCGAAGCGCGCCTGCGCTTCGTCCGACAACACACTCCGCGTCATCCCGAGCTGCCAATCGCCCGAGTGAAGGAAGCGGACCAAACCTCTTGAAACCCCCGAGCCCGTCCCCGGGCTCCCAGGCATTCTACACCCCGCTGGCCTCGTGGCTTCGGGAATTTCTCACACCCGGAACCGGCCTTCGGGTTCCCGAGTCTCCAAACCCCGCCGGCCTTCGGGCCTGGAAATCTCTAGACGAGTCGGGCGCCGCGCTCGGCGAGGAGCTCGCGGAGAACGCTGCGGTGGCAGCGCGCCTCGTCCTCGCAGTAGCAGCCGACGGAGAAGTCGCCGTGGTGGGAAAGCGCCGCGAGCAGATCGAGCTGGCGGCTGCGCTCGGGTGCGGCCATCTCCCGGCGGAAGCGCTTCGCGAAGGCGCTCCACTCGCGGTCGGTCGTCGCGGCGAGGGCCTGCTTCACCAGCGGAGCGCTCGGGGAGAGCTCGGGCAGCCAGACGTCGTACCAGTTCTGGCTGGCGAAATCGCGTTTGGCCACGCCGCGCGGCGGACGCCGCACCGTGCCGATGCGCAGTCCCTCGTCCTTCGCGCGGTCGCTGCCGAGCCGGACGATGCGGACCGCCAACGGGGCGTCCCGGCTAGCGCAGGCTCGCGGGCAGCTCGCCGAGCGCCTTGTGGACGCGGCGCTTGAGGCGCACGGCCTCGGGCGCGAGCTTCGCGGGATCCATCTTCACCAGGAAGCGGTCGATGCCACCGTGCTTCTGCACGGTGCGGATCGCCCGCGTGGTGACGCGCAGCCCGACGTTCTGCTTGAGCGCGTCGCTGTAGAACGTCACCTGCTGGAGGTTGGGATCGAAGCGGCGGTTGGTCTTGCGGTTCGAGTGCGAGACGTTGTGGCCGAACTGGGGCTTCGTGCCCGTGAGGTCGCAGCGCTTCGACATTACTTCTTTCCCTTGCCATAACGACGGCGGAAGCGGTCGATCTTCCCGTCGGCGTCGAGCTCGCGCATCTTGCCCGTCCAGAAGGGATGGCTGTGCGAAGAGATCTCGAGCTTCACGACGGGGAGCTCTTCGCCGTCGACTTCCTTCGTCTCCGACGAGGTCTTCGTCGAGCGGCTCACCCACTCGTGGCCGGTCGCCGTGTCGACGAACAGCACCTTGTGGTAGTCGGGATGGATTCCTTCCTTCACGGTCGTCCCCTACCAGCTGGACTTGCGCACGCCGGGGAGCTGGCCGCGCAGGGCGAGCTCGCGCAGGGCGATGCGGGAGATGTCGAATTTGCGGTAGTAGCCCTTCGAGCGGCCCGACACCTTGCAGCGTCGGTTCAGGCGCGTCGGGCAGGAATTGCGCGGCAGCTTCGCGAACGCCGCCTGGGCCTCGAGCTTCTCGTCGATCGAGGCTTCCGGGTCCTGCAGCTTCGCGCGCAGGGCGGCCCGCTTCTCGGCGTGCTTGGCGATGAGCTGCTTGCGACGCTCGTCGCGAAGCACCTGGGACTTCTTGGCCATTCTGGCTCCTGGGGAATGCCGGCGGAGGTTGGCGCCGGGGTCTGGCGAGCGCGGGAAGCTATCGGCCGGGGGTGTCGGCCGCAAGCGTTCCCCCGAGGGATGAGCGCGGGAATCCGCAGTCGGGACGCGGAGGTCGCGGCGCGGCCGCGTCCCGGTGCCGTATGATCGCGCCCCCCGAGCCCCGCCCGGCCCCGATCGGCTCGGTTCGCTCTGATCTCCCGCCCTCACCAGGTCCCATCCCATGCCTTCCGATATCCGGCGCCACCGCGCGATCGACCCCGGCACGCTGCCGAAGCACTTCGAGGCCCAGGAGGCCGAGCGCCGTTGGCACGAGGCGTGGCAGAAGCGCGGGCTCTACCACTACGACCCGAGCCGTCCGCGCGACGAGACCTTCGTGATCGACACCCCGCCGCCCACCGCGTCGGGCTCGCTCCACCCGGGCCACGTCTTCTCCTACACCCACACCGATCTCGTCGCGCGCTACCAGCGGATGCGCGGTCGGAACGTCTTCTACCCGATGGGCTGGGACGACAACGGCCTCCCCACCGAGCGTCGCGTCCAGAACTACTTCCACATCCGCTGCGATCCGACCGCGCCCTACGAGGAAGGGCTCGAGCTGGCCGAGGCGAACGCAAAGGCGCGCAAGGGCCGCCCGCGCCAGGTGTCGCGCCCCAACTTCATCGAGGCCTGCGAGCGCGTCACCGAGGAGGACGAGAAGAGCTTCAAGGATCTCTGGGAGCGGCTCGGGCTCTCGATCGACTGGCGCCAGGAGTACCAGACGATCGACGACCACTCGCGGCGCATCGCCCAGCGCTCCTTCCTCGACCTCTTCGAGAAGGGCCACGTCGAGAGCCGCTACGCGCCGACGATGTGGGACGTCGACTTCCAGTGCGCCGTCGCCCAGGCCGAGCTCGAAGACCGCGAGAAGCCCGGCGCCTATCACGACATCGAGTTCGGCGTGGAGGGCGGCGGCGCGTTCGTGATCTCGACGACGCGCCCCGAGCTGCTCGCCGCCTGCGTCGGCGTCACCGCGCACCCCGACGACGCGCGCTACGAGGGCCTGTTCGGGAAGAAGGCGATCACGCCGCTCTTCCGCGTGCCCGTGCCGATCTTCCCCTCGGAGAAGGCCGACCCGGAGAAGGGCACCGGCATCCTGATGGTGTGCACCTTCGGCGACGCCACCGACGTCGAGTGGTGGCGCGAGGAGGGTCTCGCTCTGCGTCAGCTCGTGCAGCGCAACGGACGCCTCGCCGAGGTGACCTTCGGCACGGAGGACTACGAGAGCCTCGATGCCGACGCCGCCAACGCCTACTACGCGCAAGTCGCCGGGAAGAACATGTTCCAGGCGCAGAAGACGATGGTGGGGCTGCTCGCCGACCCGGCCGGTAGCGCCACGGGCAACGGCGCGCCGCTCCAGCGCGAGCCGCGCGCGATCCAGCACGCGGTGAAGTTCTTCGAGAAGGGCGACCGTCCGCTCGAGTTCGTGCCGACGCGGCAGTGGTTCGTGAAGCTGCTCGAGCACCGCGACGAGCTGCTGGCGAAGGGCGCCGAGGTGCAGTGGCACCCGGCCCACATGGAGAAGCGCTTCGAAGACTGGACCACGAACCTGAACCAGGACTGGTGCATCAGTCGTCAGCGTTATTTCGGGGTGCCGATCCCGGTGTGGTACCCGCTCGACGCGTCTGGCGAGCGCGACTATGCGAACCCGATCCTGCCCGACGCGGCGTCGCTGCCGATCGACCCGACCACCGACGTGCCGCCCGGGTACGAGGCGTCCCAGCGCGAACAGCCGGGCGGCTTCTCCGCCGAGACCGACATCTTCGACACCTGGTTCACCTCGTCGATGACGCCGCAGATCAGCTCCCACTGGGGCACCGACGACGAGCGCCACCAGGCGCTCTATCCCGCCGAC
>JAHEJV010000287.1 GCA_024638705.1 Deltaproteobacteria bacterium
ACGTCGCCGTACATCTGCACGAAGCGGCGATAGCTGTCGAAGGCGAAGCGCTCGCCGGCGCGCGCGGCGAGGCCCTTCACCGAGACGTCGGAGAGCCCGAGATTGAGCACCGTGTCCATCTTGCCGGGCATCGAGACCGGCGCGCCCGAGCGCACCGAGACGAGCAACGGATTCTCCGCGTCGCCGAAGCGGGCGTCGACGATCCTCTCGACGCGGCGCATCGCCTTCTTCGCCTGAAGGACGACGGTCTTCGGAAGCCTCGCGCCCGCTTTCGCAAAGTGCTTCGCGATGTCCGTCGCGATCGTGAAGCCGGGCGGCACGGGCACGCCGAGGCGCGTCATCTCGGCGAGGTTGGCGCCCTTCCCGCCCAGCTTCGTGCGCTGCTTCGCGTTGCCGTCGGCCTTGCCGTCCCCGAAGAAGTAGACGCTCTTCGGGGCGCGCTTCGCGGTCGCCTGGGGCGCCTTGCGTCGTGCCGTCACCGTCCGGACTTCTTCATCGTTCGGAGTCCGTCATCGTCCGGGGTCCGTCACGCCTCGAGTCGCTCCGACAGCCAGGCGGCGACGCCTTCGAGCGCCACGCGGTCCTGGCTCATCGAATCGCGATCGCGCAGCGTCACCTTGCCGTCGTCCGCCGTATCGAAGTCGATCGTGACACAGAACGGCGTCCCCGCCTCGTCCTGACGTCGGTAGCGGCGGCCGATGTTTCCGGCTTCGTCGTAGAAGACGTTGAAGCGGCGTCGCAGGCTCTCTTCGAGCGCGTGCGCGGGCTCGGCGAGCTTCTTCGAGAGCGGCAGCACCGCGACGTCGAGCGGCGCCAGGCCGGCCGGGAAGTGCATCACGAGCCGCGTGTCGCCCTCACCCACCTCCTCTTCGGAGTAGGCGTCGCAGAGCAGCGCCAGCACCGTGCGATCGATGCCCACCGAGGTCTCGATCACCATCGGCATGTAGTGCTCTTTGGTGTCGGGGTCGGTGACGCCGAGATCCTTCCCCGAATACTCGCTGTGACGCGAGAGATCCCAGTCGCCGCGGTCGTGGATGCCCTCGATCTCCTGCCAGCCGAAGGGGAAGAGGTACTCGACGTCGACGGCGGCACGCGCGTAGTGCGCGAGCTCGTCCGATGCGTGGGGACGCGTGCGCAGGTGATCGTCGTCGAAGCCGAGCTCGCGGTGGAAGGCGAGACGCTCTTCCTGCCAATGCTCGAACCACTTCTCGCGCTCGCTCGGATGCACGAAGAACTCGAGCTCGGCCTGCTCGAACTCGCGCGAGCGGAACGTGAAGTTGCGCGGGTTGATCTCGTTGCGGAAGGCCTTGCCGATCTGCGCGATGCCGAACGGGATCTTCTGGCGCGCGGCTTCGCGCACGCGCTTGAAGTCGTTGAAGATCGGCTGGCAGGTCTCGGCGCGGAGGTAGGCGGTGCTCGCCGCCTCGGACGACGCGCCGATCTGGGTCTGCAGCATCAGGTTGAAGTTGCGCGGATCGGTGAGATCACAATCGGTGATCGCGCGCTTCTTCGGCGCTTCCGGACAGCGCTCGTCCTCGATCTGGTCGGCTCGGAAGCGGCGCTTGCACGTCTTGCAGTCGACCATCGGATCGCTGAAGTGCTCGACGTGGCCCGACGCCTCCCAGGTGCGCGGGTGGGCGATGATCGCGCTGTCGATGCCCTCGACGTCGGGGCGCTGTCGCACGACGCGCTGCCACCAGAGCGCCTTCAGGTTCTGCTTGAGCTCGGCGCCGAGCGGGCCGTAGTCCCAGAATCCGTTGATGCCGCCGTAGATCTCGCTACTCGGAAAGATGAACCCCCGCCGCGCGCAGAGTGAGACGAGATCGTCCATGCGCTCGAGGCGGCGGCGCGTCGGTTGGTCGGTCGACATGATCCCCTGAGAGATGGAACGGCACCGAGGAGCGCCGGAAGGTGGACGAAGGGGGCTCGAGCGCGCGCATTATACGGACACCACCCGGGGATTGCCGGCGGACGGTGCGCGCGCGGCGAGCATCCGATCGAGGAAGCGCTGGCTCTGGAGCTCGACGCCGACGTGGAAGCGAAGGAAGCGGTACACGACCCGGCGCGCGTCCTCGAGAGCGCGCGGCGAGAGGACGAGGCGTCCGAGCTGACCGACCTCGAGGGCGAGCGCGCGCTCGAGGGCACGCAACGTGCCGAGCTGCACCGGAAGCAGACCGGTCCGCCGCAGTGCGCACGCTCCGCAAACCGCGCCCCCGTCGGCGATGTGGAAGTGCACGTCCTGCACCGACGACAGCTCTTCGCCGCACCCGACGCAGCGACGCAGCTCGGGCCGCATTCCGAGCGCGTCGAGCGCGCGCAGCTCGAGGATCGTGCGCAACACGGCGTCGGGAGGATGGGCGGCGAGTGCGGCGAACGCGTCGAGCGCGAAGCGGAACAGACGACGCGTGTCGCGGGCGGCGCCGCCCTCGGGCGCCAGGCGATCGAGCAGCTCGAGCAGATAGCAGCCGAGTGCGAAGCGGACGGGGTCGGTGCGCAGCGCGGCGTGGTGGCGCACGAGCACCGCCCCGTCGATGCGACTCATGCCGTGCCCACGCCGGCGGTGGATCTGCACCCGCAGCTCGTTGAAGAGATCGAGGGTTCCCGCGAAGCGCTTCTGGCTGCGGCGCGCGCCCTTCGCGATCGCCGTGAGTCGGCCGCCGTCGGGCACGAGCAGGTGGAGGATGCGATCCGACTCGCCGAAATCGACGGACCGCAGGATCAGCGCGGGCGAGCGTTCCGTTCGGGGCGGCGGCATCGCTCAGCGCGGGGCCGCGTCCTCGGGCGGCGCTTCCTCGTTCCGTGATCCGTCGGGCGCTTGCTCTTCCAGCGCTTCGGGACGCGGCGCCGCGCGCACCTGCTCGGCCAGCGAACGCACGGCGTCGCGCCGGTAGACCAGCTCCGGCTCGCCGCCGCTCGGCTCGACGACCCAGCGCGTCGCCATCTGCAATGCGAAACCGATCGCGATCAGCAGCACGCCGGCGATCAAGCCCAGGCCGACGACCGTCCACAGGCGACGCTGGTGCCACTCCTCGTCGGCGCCCGCCGGCTCGCCGACGAGGCGCATCACCGCCTCGTGCGGGTCGAGTCCGAGCGCCTCGGCGACAGTGCGGACGAAGCCGCGGACGAAGCCGTCGGCCTCTGCGTCGAAGGCGCCCGACTCCAAGCGCTCGAGATTGCGCCGCGGGATCTTCGTCCGGGCGGCGAGCTCGTCGAGGCTGATGCCGCGCAGCTTCCGCTGGGAAGCCAGGTAGCGACCGATCGATCGATCCGCCGGTTCCATCCGATTCGCCGCGTCCGTCCGATCCGCCGCGTCCGTCCGATCGGCCCGATCCGGCGGATCGGTCTCCCGGGGACTCACGGCCGCATCCGCATCCGACACGCGGGAAAGGTACACGCTCGCGGACCGGGTCGCGTCCGGATCCGCGAGCGCGATCGAGCGGTCAGTTCAGGATCTTCAGGTATTCCTTCGACTTCTTCGCCCACGGGCTGTCGGGCGCGCGGGCGACGGACGTCGTCAGATGACCCATCGCCTCGCGGCGCTTGCCGAGGGCGACGTAGATCTCGGCGAGCCGGTAGTTCACCTCCGACTCCACCGTTGCACCGGGCTCCTGGGCGATGATCTCGCGGTACAGCCGGATCGCCTCGAGGCGCTTCCCCGTCTCGCCTTCGACGATCGCCAGCGCCAGCGTCGCGGGCCAGTACTCGCGCAGGTATTCGCGGGCGAGCAGGAAGGTGTCGCGGGCCTCGTCTTCCCGGCCGAGCTTGTAGAGCGCCCAACCGCGGTTGGTCAGCGCGCGCCAGGGGGCCTGGAAGGTGGGATCGTCGATCAGGATGTCGCACTCGGCGGCCGCCTCGGCGTAGCGCTCCTGCATCAGGAGCAGCGCCGATAGGAAGAGCCGGGCGTCGTGGTATTCCGGGAAGAGCTCGAGGGCACGCCGGATGTGCTTCTCGGCCAGCTTGCGCTTGCCGCGCGAGAGATAGGCGTCGCCGAGCCCGTAGTGGACCGTTGCGTTCTCCGGATCGAGCTTCTCGGCGGCGAGGAACTCCCGCAGCGCGAGGGCGCTGCGTCCGTTCGCGAGGTGGTCGCCCCCGATCTCGACGTGCGAGTTCGCCTTGCGCGTGTTCAGCTCCTTCTCGGCCTTCATGCCCGAGGTGGCGCAGCCCGTGCCGAGCGCCGTCCAGGCGAAGAAGATCAAGATCCAGCTCGAACGCATGTTCCGTCGCCGCATTCCATCCCCTCCGGCCGCCTAGAGGCGGCCCGTTCGTTGATCGATTCCAAACCGCTCCCAGCGGCCCTTGGGCGTCTGATCGGCCAGCAGGGCCCAGCGGAACTTGCTCAGGCATCCGGCGAGATCGGCGGTCGCCCCGCGCTCGGACTGGAACACCTCGGCCAGCCACAGCGGCCAGTCGGCCCGCTCGACGCCGAGCCCTTCCTCGTTGACCTCTTCGTCGAAGAGGAATCCGAGCTGCTCGGCATGGGAGAGCGCGGTCATCGCGCCGAAACGCGCTTCCGTGTGGAAGAAGACGACCGTGCCGGTCCGCATCGAGCGGATCAGCAACGTGGTGCCGGCCTCGCCGTGCATCGCGATCGCGGCCTGGGCCGGACCGACGGGAAGCGGGTCCACGGTGACGACCGGACAATTGAGCGACACATAGAGGGCGTGGAGGCCGTCGGGCGTGGCGTCGATCGGTCCGGTCGCAGCGGAGATCATGCCAGGTCGTATCGGGTGTCACGAGCCTGGACTTGAGCTTCTTCCGCGCGCAGCGGAGGACGGGAAGTGGCTGGTCCGAGAGGGCTTTCTCGGGGGTCCGAAATCGGCCCGTCCCCATTTGCGGGGGTTTCGCCCGACCGGCCGCCCGATACACTTCGTTCCGTCCGAGCGGAATTGGACACGCTTGGCGCCCCCCCCCGGACGCGACGACGAGCGACAACGAGGCCTCGATCGGACCTTCATCGAGCCCTCACCCACTACTTCGAATCGATCGAAGACATCAACAGGTGGCAACGAGGCGATGGCGGGCAAGCCCACCGAGCAGATCGAACGCATTGCGATTCGATTCTGCGGCGATTCCGGCGACGGCATGCAGCTCACCGGAACGAAGTTCACCGAGTCGACGGCGCTGGCGGGCAACGACCTGTCGACCCTGCCCGACTACCCCGCGGAGATCCGCGCTCCCGCAGGAACACTCGCCGGTGTCTCGGGTTTCCAGATCCACTTCGCCGCCACCGACGTGCGCACGCCGGCCGACCAGCCCGACGTCCTCGTTGCGTTCAACCCGGCGGCGTTGCGCGCCAACATCGCCGACGTCCGGCCGGGCGGCATGGTGATCGTCAACAGCGACGCCTTCAACAAGAAGTCGCTGCAGCGCGCCGGCTACGACGCAGACCCGCTGCCGGAGATCGCCGAGCGCTATCAGCTCGTCGAGATCCCGGTCACCCAGCTGAACCGCGAAGCGATCAAGGACCTCGGGCTCGGCGCAAAGGACGGCGACCGCTCGAAGAACTTCTTCGCGCTCGGCGTGATGTACTGGCTCTACAACCGGCCGATGGAGCCGACGCTGCGCTGGCTCGAGTCCCGCTTCAAGGGGGACGTGCTCGAGGCCAACTTGCGCGTGCTGAAGGCAGGCCACGCCTTCGGCGAGACGAGCGAGCTCTTCCCGCGTTCCTTCGTGATTCCGCGCGCGAAGATCCAGCCCGGCACCTACCGCAACATCACCGGCAACACGGCGCTCGCCTGGGGCATCGTCGCGGCCGGCGTGCAGATGGATCGCCCGGTCTTCCTCGGCGCCTACCCCATCACGCCGGCGAGCGACGTGCTGCATGAAGTCGCGCGCTACCGCCACTTCGGCGTGAAGACGTTCCAGGCCGAGGACGAGATCGCCGCGATCAGCTCGGCGATCGGCGCATCCTTCGCCGGACAGCTCGCCGTCACTACGACGAGCGGCCCGGGCATGGTGCTCAAGCAGGAGGCCCTGGGCCTCGCCGTCATGACGGAGCTGCCGCTGGT
>JAHEJV010000032.1 GCA_024638705.1 Deltaproteobacteria bacterium
ACCGGCCTCGACTACGCCGTCCTCTACATCCACGAGCTCTGCATCACCCTCATGCTGATCGCCGGCGCCGTCGCCCTCTTCCAGGCCTGGCGCTTCCGCCACGCCCTCCCCGAAGACGGCACCCTCCCCCTCGACCCCGCCTCCCAGCCGGTCAGAGCCCGCCACACCCGCGCCGGCGCCCTCGCCAAATGGTCCGGCCTACTCGCCTTCCTCACCGCCATCGGCGTCTGGGCCGGAATGCTCCTCCGCGCCTGACCCGAGAAGCGAAGCGGCCAACCGAGCCGCGGGGTGTGGGGGTCTCTGCGGCGGACTCGAGCGGACCGAGCACGCCAACACGGCAAAGCTCCCAAAGCCCACAACCACCCACTCGACCGATCTCGACCCGAGGCGATCCACCGCCCGCCGCACACCTCGCGTCCCCCCAGCGAGGGAGCCATTCGCCGCAGAGACCCCCACACCCCGCGGCACCCGGCACGCGGCACCCAACCCTTCGACCTCGCGTGATAACTTCCCCGCCCCACCCAAGAAGAGGCCCAGACCCCCATGCACCTCAACCTCGGCTCCATCCTCCAGGGCACCGCCGACAACCGTCCCGACCACCCGGCCATCCGCCTCGGCGACCAGTCGCTCACCTACGCCGATCTCGATCGCGCCGCGCGCGGCATCGCCACCAGCCTGCGTGCGAAGGGCATCGAGCCCGGCACGAGCGTCGCGATCATGATCCCGAACCTGCCCGAGTTCACGCAGGCCTACTACGGCGTCCTCTACGCCGGCTGCACGGTCGTGCCGCTCAACGTCCTGCTCTCCGCGCCGGAAGTCGCCTATCACCTCGAAGACTCGGGCGCGAAGCTTCTCTTCACCCATCCGCTCTTCGAAGAGCCCGCGCGCAAAGGCGCCGAAGCCGCAGGCGTCCCCGTCGTGATGGCCGCCGGCGACGGACCCGACACGGTGGCGGCGTACGCATCGGCGCCGCCGATCGACGTCGTGCACCCGACGCTGCCGACGGACACCGCCGTCGTGCTCTACACGAGCGGCACCACCGGCAAGCCGAAGGGCGCCGAGCTCACCCACTCGAACCTCTTCGTGAACTGCTCGGTCGTCGCGCCGCGCCTCGTCGGCTTCCAGCCCGACGACGTGGCGCTCGGCGTGCTGCCGCTCTTCCACTCCTTCGGACAGACCTGCATCCAGAACGCGTGCATCGCGGCGGGCGGCACCTTCACGTTGCTGCCGCGCTTCACGCCCGAAGACGCCTTCGCCGCGATCCAGAACCACGGCGTCACGATCTTCGCCGGCGTGCCGACGATGTACTTCGCTCTGCTCCACCACGAGGGCGCGCCCGACGAGCTGCCGGGCCTGCGCGTCTGCATGTCGGGCGGCGCGGCGATGCCCGTCGAGGTGATGAAGGCCTTCGAGGCGAAGTTCGGCGTCGACATCCTCGAGGGCTACGGCCTCTCCGAGACGTCGCCGATCGCGAGCTTCAACACCCCCGATCGCGAGCGCACGCCGGGCTCGATCGGCTATCCGGTGTGGGGCGTCGAGATGGCGATCCTCGACGAGAAGGACCAGCCGCTCCCGGACGGCGAGCGCGGCGAGATCTGCATCCGCGGCCACAACATCATGAAGGGCTACCTCGGACGCGAGGAAGCGACGCGCGAGACGCTGCGCGGCGGTTGGTTCCACTCGGGCGACATCGGCATCCGCGACCCCAACGGGTCGTACCGCATCGTCGACCGCGTGAAGGACATGATCATCCGCGGTGGCTTCAACGTGTATCCGCGCGAAGTCGAGGAGGTGCTCTACGAGCACGACGCCATCGTCGAGGCGGCGGTGATCGGCGTGCCCCACGAGAGCCACGGCGAAGAGGTGAAGGCCGTCGTCGTGTCGACCGACCCCGCACTCGAAGCCTCCGACGTGATCGCCTTCTGCAAGGAGCGTCTGGCCGCCTACAAGTACCCGCGCATCGTGGAGTTCAGCGAAGGTCTGCCGAAGGGGCCGACGGGAAAGATCCTGAAGCGCGAGCTGCGCGATTGAGATCGGCGGCCGCCGACGCCGGCTACTCGACCCGCAGCAGCGATCCGGACGTCGTCACCACCGGCGACTGGGCCCGCGACAGTCACGACCTCTGGCACGTCCTCACCGGCTACGGCCGCGACCCGCTCGGAGAACTGGCCCTGCTCGGCGTGCTCTACAGCCAGATCAAGAATCCCGGCACCGGCTTCATCGCGCTGCTCGGACTCCTGCGCGTGCCCTACGAATACCCGGGAGCGCCGTGCATCCGCGCCGTCCTCGAGGGCTTCCGCATCGGGCGCAACGCCGAGTGGATGCTCGCCCAGGACTGGGAGGCGCTGCTCGCAAAGCCCTTCGAGGGGGTGCGCCGCGAGCTGAAGATCGCGCAGCCGGTCTGGTACGAGAAGGCCGTGAAGCGTCACGACCCGAGCCGCTCGAACAGCCGCGCGGCCCAGGCCGCCGTCGCCTAACACCCCGGCCGCCTGCGCCGACGGACCCGCGCGAATCGGCCCGGGTCGGGGCATCGCCACGGCTCGGTTCCCAGCGCGGCGGATCTCACTCCCGCCCCTGGCACCCCGCCCTCGCCCAACCGGCAGGCTATGGTCCTACCGCGCCGTTCCGTCACGCTTTTCCGCTCAAGCCCGACGCTTTGCCGGCCGAAGCAAAGAGCGTGTCCACGGCCAGAGTCGCGCCGGAATCTGCGGGCATCGACGCCGCTCCCGCCATGCTCGGTTATGGTGAGCGCTCGATGCTCGAAGTCCACGACCTCACGAAGCGCTTCGATGGCCGCGTCGCCGTGGACGGCCTCGGGTTCGACGTCAAAGGCGGCGAACTGCTGGGCCTCGTCGGTCCGAACGGGGCCGGCAAGACGACCACCCTGCGCTGCATCACCGGGATCCTCCAGCCCGACGCCGGATCGATTCGCGTCGCCGGACTCGAGATCTCCCCCTACTCCGTCGAGGCGAAGCGGCGCCTGGCCCTCGTGCCGGACGAACCCCAGCTCTTCGCGCGGCTCACCGTGATCGAGCATCTCGAGCTCGCGGCGCGTCTCTACCGCGTCGTCGATTGGCGACCGCTCGCCGACGAGCTGCTCACGCGTCTCGAGCTCGAGGAGCGCCGCGACACCCTGGCGGAATCGCTCTCGCGCGGCATGCGCCAGAAGGTGGCCGTCGCGTCGGCGCTGATCCACAGCCCCGCGCTCTTGATGCTCGACGAACCGCTCGTCGGCCTCGACCCGCGCGGAATCCGCACCCTCTTCGACACGCTCAAGCGTCACGCTGCCGAGGGCAACGCCGTCGTGATGAGCAGTCATCTGCTCGGCCAGATCGAGAACCACTGCACGCGATTCCTGATCCTGCGCAGCGGGACGAAGCTCTTCCACGGCTCGAAGGGCGAGATCGCTGCGTCCCTTCCCGCGATGCGCGGCGACGAGACGCTCGAGGAGATCTTCTTCAGCGCCACCGAAGAAAGCGTCGGAGCGTGAGCCACCCGCTCACGTGGTTGCTGTGGTGCGACACGCGCAGCGCCGCGAGGGGGCTGTTGCATCGGGTGGCGAAGCCGCGCGGCGCGCTTGCCGTCGCCGGGCTCGTGCTCTTCGCCGTGGCCGTCAGCTTCACCACGCGTGCCAGCGGCGACTTCGGCGGCAACGTCCGGCTCTTCGGCGCGCCCGGCTTGATGATCCTCGTCATGCTCGGCGCATTCTCACCGCTCGGTCTCTACTTCCGTCCCGCCGACGTGCACTGGCTGATCACTGCGCCGATCTCCCGCACCTCGCTCGTGCTCTACAACATCGCCATCCGCTCCCGCCCCGCGATCCTCTCGGGCCTGTTGCTCTCCCTCCTGCCGAACTGGCGCGGTGCTGGTTGGTGGCAGGCCTTCACCGGCTACACGTTGATCTTCGTGCTGCTCCAGGTGTCGGCGCAGTGGATGGCCGTGGTGCGCGCGTGGCTCGCGATGCGCGCGCGGCCTTTCTGGCGTCGCGTCTTGGGCGTGGGCCTGTTCGGGCTGCCGATCGCGGCCGTCGCACTCGAGATCCATGTGCGTCCCGAGGTCGGCCTGCGCGAGTTCTTCTCGGAATCGCGCGCGCTCACCTTCATCGGTGCGCCGACGCGGCCCTTCGTGCACGTGGTGTCCGCGCCCGATCTGTGGACGTGGCTGGCGTACATCGCGCTCTCGGCGGGCATCCTCGCGGCGCTGATCACCCACATCTGCGTCATGCGCGTGCCCTATCGCGAAGCCGCGATGCAGCAGAGCGAACGCCGCAACAAGCGCTTCGCGCGGATGCGCAGCGGCGGGGGCGCCTTCGGTGCGGCGACGAGCACGCGTCGGCGCGTGCCGATGTTCCCCACCCTCGGTGGCGCCGGTCCGATCGCCTGGCGACAGATCCAGGAGCTGGTGCGCAATCCGCGCGGCATCGCGCTGATCATGTCGACCATGGGCCTCGTCGTCGCGGCGGTGATCGGCATCCCGCTCCTGCGCGACGGCGATCCCGATCTCGTCGTCCAGCTCGGGCGCACCGGCATCTTCCTCGTGACTTTCCTGCCGCTCCTGATGGGCGACAACCTGGCCTGCGACTTCCGGCGCGACCTCGATCGCATGGGTCAGCTCAAGAGCCTCCCGGTGACGTCGATCGCGCTCGCCGCGGGTCAGATCGCGCCGGCGGCGGCGTTCGCGACGTCGGTGCAGGCGCTCGGTGTCACGATCGTCGTGCTCGCGACGAATCCCGTGCCCCTCGGCATCGCGATCCTCGTGCTGGCGATCCTGCCGGTCATCAGCTGGGTCGCGCTCTGCCTCGACAACCTGCTCTTCCTCTGGATGCCCTACCGCACCGTGCCCGAAGATCCGGGCGACGTCGGTTTCGTCGGTCGCACCTTCGCGACGGCGCTGTTCAAGTTCACGACGCTGTCGGTGATCCTCGGCGCGTCGCTCGGCATCGGCTTCGTGGCGCTGAACCTCACCGCGTCGCCAGTCGCGGCGGTGGGGCTACCGGTCGTCGCTCTGCTGCTCGCCTGCACGGCCGGCACGTTCGCCGTCGCCAGTGCGTTCCGCCGCTACGACGTCGCGCGCCACGCGCCGGTGTAGCCCAAGCGGAACCCGCATCTGCTCAAAACGAGATCACGTGGCGCACGCCGCGGCGGGCGCGCATCTCGTCGAGGGCGTCGTTGATGTTCTCGAGCGGGTAGCGCGCGGAGATCAGCGCCTCGAGGTCGAGCTTGCCGGCTCGCCAGAGGTCGATGAAGCGCGGGATGTCGCGCAGCGAGTGGCAGCTGCCGAGGATGCAGCCGACGAGCTTCTTCTCCTGCATTCCGAAGAGCGCCGCCGGGTGCAACGTGAGCGGCTGGGAGACCGGGATCGCGCCGACGAGCAGGATCGTGCCGCCCTTGCGCGCGGCCTGGATGCACTGGCCGACGAGATCGGCCGAGCCGACCGCGTCGAAGGCGTAGTCGACGCCGATGCCGCCGGTCGCGGCGTGCGCCGTCGCGACGACGTCCTCGCTCGTCGGATCGATCGTCTGGGTCGCGCCGAGTCGCGACGCCACCTCGCGGCGCTCCGCGACCGGGTCCGACACCAGGATGTGCGCCGCGCCGGCGAGCCGCGCGCCCTGCACGATCGAGAGACCGATGCCGCCGGCGCCGGTCACGAGCACCGTGGCGCCCTCCTCGACGTCGGCGGTGTTGAGCACCGCGCCCACCCCCGTCTGCACCGCGCAGCCGATCACGCAGGCGATCGCGGTGGGGACGTCGGCGGGGATCTTCACCGCGCCGGTCGCCACCGTGACGATGCGCTCGGAGAAGCCGGCCACGCCGAAGCCTCGGTAGACGGTCTGCCCGTTGCGGGAGAAGGCGGTGCTGCCATCGGCGAAAGCGCTCGTCAGGATGGCGTCGGCGTTCACGCACAGCGCCGGTTCACCGCGGATGCACCAATAACACGCGCCACAGGGCGGACACGGCGTCAGCACGACCTTGTCGCCAGGCTGGAGGCGGTCGGCCGGCACGCCCTCGCCCACGCTCTCGACGACGCCCGCCGCCTCGTGCCCGAGCACCACCGGGAGCTGCATCGCCGGGTTCTCGGCGTCGATCAGGCCGAGGTCGGAGTGACACACACCGCAGTGCTCGACGGCCACCCGCACCTGCCCCGGGCCGGGCTCGGCCACCTCGAGATCGTCGATCACGGCAAGAGGCTTGTTCTGTTCTTCGAGCAGGGCGGCGCGCATGGAGCTCCTCGAGGGTTGCGATTCGTGCGGCCACGCATGCTACACCGCGCAAAGGGGAGCGTCGCGATCGGTCGAGCAGACGGGTCGGACGGTGAGGGGGACACGATGGAGAGGCTCGAATCCTTCCTCGGCAGCGTGAGCGGCGTCGTCTGGGGCCCGGCGATGCTCGTTTTGCTGCTGGGCACGGCGGTCTATCTGACGGCCGGTCTGCGCGGCACGACCTTCCGCGGCATCCCGGACGCCTTCCGCCTGCTCTGGCGCGGACGCGACGCCGGCGACGCGGAGGGCGACATCACGCCCTTCCAGGCGTTGATGACGGCGCTCTCGGCGACGGTCGGCACGGGGAACATCGCCGGCGTCGCCACGGCGATCGCGTTAGGCGGCCCCGGCGCCGTGTTCTGGATGTGGATCATGGCGCTCTTCGGCATGGCGACGAAGTACGCCGAGGCCGTGCTCGCCGTGCGCTTCCGCGAGGTCGATGAAAGAGGGCTCCACGTCGGCGGGCCGATGTACTACATCCGCAACGGCCTCTCCGCGTCGTGGGCGTGGCTCGCCACGCTCTTCGCCGCCTTCGGCATGATCGCGGCTTTCGGCATCGGCAACATGGTGCAGGCGAACTCCGTGGCCCACGCTGCGCAGACGACGTTCGCGATCGCGCCGGCGATCACCGGCGCCGTGATGGCGGTGATCGTCGCGGCAGTGATCCTCGGCGGCATCCGCCGCATCGCGGAGGTGGCGGGCCGGCTCGTGCCGCTGATGGCCGTGGCCTACGTCGTCGGCGCGCTCGTCGTGATCGTCCTGCACGCCGATCGCATCCCGGAAGCGGTCGGCCTGATCGTGCGCGATGCCTTCCACGGCACCGCGGCGGCGGGCGGCTTCGCCGGCGCCACGGTGTGGGCGGCGCTCCGCTTCGGCTTCGCGCGGGGCGTCTTCTCGAACGAGGCCGGGCTCGGCAGCGCGCCGATCGCCCACGCCGCGGCGCGCACGAACGACGCGGTGCGCCAGGGCAAGATCGCGATGCTTGGCACCTTCATCGACACCCTCGTCATCTGCACCATGACCGCACTCGTCATCCTGACGAGCGGCGCGTGGACCGGGATCGACCCGTCCACCGGCTCCGGCTGGACCGGCGCCGCGCTCTCCACTCAGGCCTTCGACGCCGGCCTGCCGGGCTTCGGCGCGTGGATCGTCACCTGCGGCCTGATCGTCTTCGCGCTCACTACGGTCTTCGGCTGGAGCTACTACGGCGAACGCTGCGCCGAGTATCTCTTCGGCCTGCGCGCGATCACGCCCTACCGCTTGCTGTGGATCGCCGCGATCCCGGCTCGACCTCGTGTGGATCTTCGCCGACGTGATGAACGGCCTGATGGCGGTGCCGAACCTGATCGCTCTCGTCCTGCTGTCGCCGCTCGTGTTCCGCCTGACGCGCGAAGCGTCAGGCGACGCCTAGCACGAGTGCCGTCCCGACGACGAGGAGCAGGGCGCCGACGAGTCGCCGCAGGCCGGTGATCGTCACCTTCTCGAGCCAGCGCTTGCCGAGCCAGGCGCCGGCGAAGGCGGCGAGCGACGCGACGACCACCGGCGCCCACGGGATCTCCCCGGCCGCAGCGCCCCCGCGGAGGAGCACGAAGCCCGCGCCGTAGACGACGAGTCGCGCGCCGTCGACGAGCAGCGCGATCACCGCCTGGGTGGCGGCGAACTCTTTCGGCGTGAGCCCGAGCGGCGTGAGGAAGGCGGCGCGCAGGGCGCCCTGGTGTCCCGAGAGTCCGCCGAAGAATCCCGAGAGCGCGCCGCCCAGCGGAAGGAAGCGCACCGGCGCGCGCCACTCGCGCAGCTTCGGCACCAGCTCGAAGAGCGAGAAGCCGAGCACGAGCGCGCCGGCTACGAGCTTCACCGGCGTGATCTCGGCAGGGCGGCCCATGAACTCCCAGGTGTGGAGCGCTTCGCCCCGCGCGAGCGCGGTGAGGATCAGCGCGCCGACGAAGGACGCCGCCACCGCCGGCACGCCGAAGCGCAACGCGACGTCGCGCCGCGCGTGGCGGGCGAGCAGTGCCACCTTGAAGAGATTGTTCGCCGCGTGCACGACGGCCGTCATCGCGATCGCCAGCTCGACGGGAAAGAACACCGCGAACGCGGGCAGCAGCAGCGTGCCGAGCCCGAAGCCCGTGAAGAGCGTCAGCAGCGAGACGCCGAAGGCGTAGGGGGCGATGAGGAGCGTCGCGAACATACGTCCGGCTAGGCGCCCGCGGCAGCCACCAGCTGCTCGCTCACCTTCCACAGCCGCTTCGCGGTGTCTTCGTCGCGGGCGGCGGGCGAGGTGAGCGTCACGCGCGGGGCACCGAGGTTTCCGGAGACGCCGCGGGCGATGTAGCTGCCGGAACGGGTCTCGAGGCCCGGTGCGGTCGCGGCGTGCAGGGACGCTCCGGCGCCGCGTTCGGCCGACTGCATGAGCATGCGCGAGAGACCCATGCCCAACTGGGGCCAGCCGCCCAGGTCTTCCGCACTGCCGAACTCGCTGCTCACGAAGCCGGGGTGGACGGCGAACGCGCTGATGCCGTCGGCGCGCAGCCGCCGCGCCAGCTCCCTCGTGAAGAGCACGTTCGCGAGCTTCGAGTGCCCGTACACCTGCATGCTCGAGTAACGCCGTCGCTCCCACTGGAGGTCGCTGAAGTCGAGCCCGAGCGGCGCCAGCACGTGGCCGAGCGACGAGACGTTCACGATCCGCGCCGGCGGACTGTTCCGCAGCCGGTCGAGCAGCAGCCTCGTGAGCAGGAAGTGCCCGAGGTGGTTCACGCCGAACAGCGTCTCGAACCCCTCCTCCGTCGTCTGTCGCTCGCCGAGGACGAGTCCGGCGTTGTTGATCAGCAGATCGAGTCGCGGCCATTCGGAGGCGACGTGCGCAGCGGCGGAGCGGATCGACGCGAAGGAGGCGAGATCGAGGGGGACGAGGTGCACGTCCTCGTTGCGCGCCGCCGTACGGATGTCCGAAACAGCGGCTTCGCCCTTCTGCGCGTTGCGCGAACCGACGAGCACGGTCGCGCCGGCGCGCGCGAGTGCGAGCGCGGTCTCGCGGCCGATGCCCGTGTTCGCGCCCGTCACGAAGGCGACGCGGCCGCTCTGGTCGGGGATCGCGAGCCGATCGCCGCTCATCGCTGCGCCACCGCGTTCTGCGAATGCGCGGCGAGATGGTGCTCCGAGAGCAGGTCACGGCCGAAGTCGCCGTCCCATTCGCGCAGCACGGCGTGCACGTGGTCGGCGGGCTCCATCGTGTTGTCGAACTCGATCAGGAAGGTGGGGCCCTGCACGCGGTAGTAGCCGGCGTGGCCCGGCTCGAGGAAGCCCGCCCAGGCGAAGTGGATGCGGTCGCGCCCCGCCGCATCGATCTCGGCCCAGTAGTCCGCGACGAGCGCGTCGTCGAAGTTCGACAGGAAGGTGTGGACGATCGCGTCGAGCAGGCCGCGCTGATTCGCGTCGAGGTCGGCGCGCGCGATGCCACGGGGTGCGCCCGCTTCGATCCTCGCTCCTTCGCCGAGGAAGAGCGCGCGGTTCTGTCCCGCGATGCCCGTCGCGAACTCGAACGGCAGCGACGCCGTGTCGCGTTGGCCCACGTTCAGCGCGTTCCAGAGCGCGAATCCGAGGTCTTCTTCTTCGGCCAGCACGCGCAGTCCCGCGCGCTCGCGATGGGCCTCGACCTCGCGGGGCTCGCCGCCGAGGAAGAGCGGCGTGACGGAGGTGCTGCCCTTTCCATCGAGCGTCCAGTTGAGGGAGAGGTGATGACCGTCGAAGCGCATGCCCCAGGGTGCGTCGTCCTTCGGCGCGCCGTACACCGAGGCGAAATAACGCCCCTCGCCGTGGATGAGGCCGCCGATCCAGCCCCCGATCGGCCCCGACCAGCCCTCGCCGTCGCGTTCGCGCACCTCGCGCTCGAGACTCATGATCGTCTCCACCTTCTCGAGCCCGCTCTCGGAGAGAGTCGTGCGCAGCACGCCGAGCCAGTCTCGCCACTGCTGTGCGGTCATGTCCTCGCGCTTCAACCCCTCGAGCCCGATCGGCGCGAGGCGCAGGTCGAAGCGTTCCTCGTCGCCGAAGCCGTAGACGGCCCGAGTGCGCTTCTCTTCGTCGAGGGATTCGAGCCAGGCGGAGACGGCTTCCGAGAGCCGCTTCGGTGTGACGGCGCCGAGCGCCGATGCGACCGCGAAGACGGCGACGACGCCGGCGACCCGCGCGGCGCGGGAAGATCGGTGCAGACGGTTCATCGGTTCTCCTTCACAGACCCGCGACGTAGCGCGAGCCGAGGGCGAGCGCGGTGCGACGGATCTCGTCGGCGCGTCCACGAACGTATTCCGACGGCCGCGCGGCGGAAAGCTTTTTCGGGTTGGGCAGGACGGCGGCAAGCGTGGCGGCTTCGCGCAGCTCGAGCTGGCTCGCGGGCCTCCCGAAGAAGCGCTCGCTCGCGGCTCCGGCGCCGAACACGCCCGGACCGAACTCGGCGACGTTCAGATACACCTCGAGGATCCGCCGCTTCGGCCAGAGCTGCTCGATCCACACCGTGAAATACGCCTCGATGCCCTTGCGCAGGAGGCTGCGCCCGGGCCAGAGGTAGAGGTTCTTCGCCACCTGCTGGGAGATGGTGCTCGCGCCGCGCGTCCGTCCGCGCTCCTGCGTGGCTTTCCAGATCTGGTCCACATCGAAGCCGCGGTGGTCTGGAAACTTCTGGTCTTCCGATGCGACGACGCAGAGCGCCAGGTGTGGGGAGATCCGTTCATAGGGAACCCAGCGCCGATCGACCTCGAAGCCGTCGACGACCGCGGCGCGCAGCATGAAGGCAGAGGTCGGCGGCGGGATCCATCGCCAGGGCGCGACGAGCACGAGCGTGGCGACGAAGACGAACGCGATCGCCTTGCTGCAGAACACGAGCGCACGCCGACCACCGCTCGGCGCGCGGCGCCTCCCCGGCGACTGTCTCCAGCGCTTCGCGCGACGCGCCTTCTCGCGCCGTCGCTTCGCGAGATGCTTTTTCGCCGACTTCGGGTTCACGAACCCACGGACTCGTCCGGTTCCGGTCGTCGTTCCGCGTCGCGGGCGGTACGCAGGTTCTCGAGCTCCGCGAAGCGCGCGCGCTCGATCGAGACGAAGATGCCCTCGGCTTCGGCGGTCAACTCGTCGTCCGCGTACACGCGCGCTTCGGTGAAGAGCTTCCGGCCCTCGTGGCGGAGGTACTCGGCCTCGAAGCGCAGCGGGGTGTGCAGCGGCGTCGGCTTGCGATATCGGACGACGAGCGTCCCGGTCATGCCCGGCCGTCCCGAGAGCGACTGTACGAAGCCGAGCACCTCGTCGAAGGCCGCCGCGACGAAGCCACCGTGGACGCTCCCGGGCGGACCCTCGTACGCCGTGCCGAACACGCAGCGTCCCTCGGCGGTGCGCTCACCCGTCTTCCCGATCGTGATCGGCGGGGCGAGCGGGTTGGCGAGGCCGATCAGCGGGCTGCGGTCGAAGAAGGCGGCCACGTCGCCCGCGTTCGCGGTCTCGGCGAAGCCGTGCACATAACGCAGCCGCGGGTGTTCGGTGAGCGCGTCGGCGTAGGTTTCGAGCGCGTCGGCGGCGCGCTGCAGCTCCGCTTCGGGAGCGTCGCTCTCGATCAGACGCTCGATCACCAGCCGCATCGCGTCCGCGAGTCGACGCTTCTGCGTCCACTTCCCCGGGTCCTCCTTCGAGGTGTCCCAGGCGGATCGGAGCGGCGCGTCGTCGCTCACGCAGCGCTCCCGAAGAGCTCGAGCGTGGTGTCGAGGTTCGCTTCGAGACGCGCGCGCGGGACGCCGACGCTCGGCGCGTAGAGCAGCGGCTGCTCGGTGAGATCGTTCCACTCGGCGAGGCGGTCGCGCGCCTCGTCGGGGGTGCACGCGATCGCGATCTCGTCGACGAGCTCGTCGGGCACCGCCTCCGCCATCGCCTTCGTGTCCATCTTGCGCAACGCCGCGCGGCAGGCCTCGCCCACCTCGCGCATGCCGTGCAGATCGAGGATCGTGTGGTAGATGCCGGTGGTGAAGTAGAAACCGATCTGGTTCTTCGCGTCGGCGATCGCGTCTTCGCGCTTCTCTTGGATGGAGGTGAGGACGTAGGGCACCAGCGCGCATGCACCCTCTTCGCGGCCGGCCGCCTTCTCGGCCTCGCGCAGGCCGGGGATCGTCACCTCGCGGTGCCAGCGTCGCGTCGCGATGGGATGGCCGACCAGGCCGTCGGCGACGGCGCCCGCGGCGGCGATCATCCCGCGGTTCACCGCGGCGATCCAGATCGGGATGTCCACGCGCGGCGCGCCGGGCCGCGCGTAGATGGGAACGGAGATGTTCCAGAAGCGGCCCTCCCAGCGGAAGCCGCCGCCCTTCTGTGCGGCGAAGACGCCGCGCAAGAGCTCGACCAGCTCGCGCATGCGCGGCGCCGGCGCCGAGAAGGGCACGTCGAACCAGTCTTCGTTCATGCGCCGCGTCGCGCTGCCGAGCCCGAGGACGAAGCGCCCGTCCGACAGCTCGTCGAGGTCCATCGCCGCGCTCGCCTGGAGCAGTGGGCTGCGCGTGAAGGCGTTGGCGATCGCGGTGCCGATGCGCACCCGCGAGGTGGCCTGGGCGATCGCGCCGAGCGGCACGTAGCCGTGTCTGTTGAAGAACTCGATCGTGTAGACGCCGTCGAAGCCGGCCTCTTCGGCCCGGACCGCGAGCGCGACGTCGCCCTTCACGGATCCGGAAGTGAGAATGATTCCGATACGCATGGGGGGCGATCCTCGCGGTGTGCGCTCCCGACCCGTCCGGACCGATCGATCTCCGATCGGTCCGTCGGAGGAAGGCGAAAGCGCTGGCCATGATACCCGTGACGCCCGCGGGTTCCCGTCGCGGGTAGCAACCTTCCCAAACCGCCCGTATCGACGCGATTCCGCTGGTGGTACCGTTCCCGGTGTCTCACCCATCCCGGAGGATCCCCCGATGAAACGGATCACCCTCGCGATCGCGATGCTCGTGGCCTACGCCCTGCCGGCTTCCGCGGACGAGACCTGCCAGTCGCCTTATCTCCCGAAGATCGTCGGGCAGGAGGACTACGTCTACGTCTGGACCCTCGGCGTCGAGGGGATGGGCGACGGGTCCGACAAGCTCGTCACCGTCGGCGCGAACCCGGCGCGCGACGACTACGGGAAGGTCGTCGACTCGGTGTCCGTCGGCGGTCGTCACGAAGCGCACCACGGCGGCTTCAGCGACGACCGGCGCCATCTCTGGGTCGGCGGTCTCGACGACAGCATGATCTACATCTTCGACGTCGCCGCCAACCCGGCGCATCCGAAGCTCGTGAAGACGATCGACGACTTCGAGGAGGCGAGCGGCGGCGTCGTCGGACCGCACGGCTACTACGCGCTTCCCGGTCGCATGTTGATCCCGGCGCTCTCGAATACCGAGGATCGCGGCGGGCGCACCGCCATCGTCGAGTATTCGAATGCGGGCGAGCACATCCGAACGACCTGGATGCCCGACGATGCGCCCTACGGCTACGACGCCCGCGTCAACGTGCACCTGAACCGCATGCTCACCTCGAGCTTCACCGGTCACGCGAACTACATGCGCAAGCTGCCCGACCTGATGGGCGACGCCGAGGCGATGAAGGACTTCGGCGACACCGTCGTGGTGTGGGACTTCCACGCGATGAAGCCGCTGCAGACGCTGAAGATCCCGGTCGCGCCGCTCGAGATCCGCTGGGCGCTCGATCCGCGCAACGAGTACGCCTTCATCGAAGCCGCGCTCACCGGTGAGCTGTGGGGCGTCTTCCGGAAGGAGGACGGCACCTTCGAAGCGGTGAAGGTGGCTGACATCGGCACGCGCGAGGAGCAGCCGCTGCTCGCCGTCGACATCAGCATCTCGTCGGACGACAAGTTCCTCTTCGTCGACACCTTCATGGACGGAAAGGTCCGCGTCTACGACATCTCGGATCCGCGCAACGCGAAGCAGATCTACGAGCGGAAGATCGGCGCGCAGGTGAACATGGTTTCGCAATCCTGGGACGGCGAGCGCATCTACTTCACGTCGTCTCTGCTCGCGAACTGGGACGGCACCGGCCACGAAGACGAGCAGTTCCTGCGCGCCTTCACCTGGGACGGCAAAGAGCTGCATCCGACCTTCGACATCGACTTCCGCGAGAAGGAGCTCGGTCGTCCGCACCTGATGCGCTTCGGCCAGCTGGGCTTCTGGGCGTCGCGCGAGACGGACGCCACCGTGGCCGCCGTCGACTGATGCGCGCGTGGTTCGCCGCACTCGTGCTGGTGCCGGCGCTCGCGTGGGCGGCGGGCGACCACGCGACGCCTCCTGACGACGGTGCGCGCTTCGAGCCGCCGGCGGTGGGCACCTATTCGCTGCCGGTGATCAGCCGCGTCTCCGACGCGACCCTGCTCGGCGCCGACGGCGCGCCGACGGCGATGCTGGCCCTCGCACCGCGCGATCTCGCGCTCGTGTCCTTCGTCTATCTCTCGTGCGGTGAGGCTTGCCCGCTCGCCACTGCGACCCTGCACCGGCTCGACCGCGAGATCGCCGCCGACGCCGGGCTCGCCGGCCGCGTGCAGCTCGTGACGGTGAGCTTCGATCCCGATCGCGACACCCCCGAGCGTATGGCGGCCCTCGCCGAGGGGCTGGCGCCGGAGGGTCGCTGGCGCTTCGTCACCGCCGAGAGCGCGGCCGCGATCGCGCCGGTGCTGGCGGACTACGGCCAGGACGCCGTCTGGATCCCGTCCGGCGACACCGCGCCCGACCGGCTCCGCCACGTGCTCAAGCTCTTCCTCGTCGACGGGTCCGGCGCGGTGCGCAACATCTACAGCACCGGCTTTCTCGACCGGCGCCTGATCCTGAACGATCTGCGCACGCTGCTCGACTAACACCGTCCCGACGATCGAGTTAGTTTGCCGCACGAACGACTCTGGGTTCAGGCGAAGTGACCGACGGTTTTCTTGCCGAAGCGCCACTTCGTCCGCACGATGGCCACTGTGTTAGGGGATACTCCGACTCCCCTCCTGGAGGCCACGATGCCCGGAATCCGATTCGGCACCCGAACGACCCTCGCGCTGCTCGCCGTCCTGATGACGGCCGCGCCGGCGGTCGCCCAGCTCACGCTCTTCGAAACGCCCGGCATCACGCTCGGAGACGACGCGGTCGAGTGCACCGACGAGGGCACCTACCGCCACTGTCTCGCCGACGTCGGCAGCGAGCGCGTGCTCTCGCACGACGGACTTCCGGTGGGCGATCGCATTCCGATCTCGTTCCAGCTCTTCCTGCCGCCCGAGCCGGTCAGCGGACCCGATGGAAACCATCCCCTCGTGATGTTCATCCACGGGTGGAGCAACAGCAAAGAAGCGCCGGGCGGTGGCCTCGAGTCGGAGTTCATCCCCTACGCCGAGGGCGGTTATGCGGTGCTCGCCTGGGACGCGCGGGCGTGGGGAGAATCGTGCGGTTCGAGTCAGGTCGCCGACCCGGACTGCCAGGACCAGTGGAACCACCTCGCCGACATCCGCTACGAGGTGCGCGACGCGCAGTATCTCGCCGGCCTGCTCGTCGACGAGCTCTCCGACACCGGCACGCCGATCGTCGATGCGACGCGCATCGGCGCGACGGGCGTGTCCTACGGCGGTGCGCAGTCGACGATGCTCACCACGCTGCGCGACCGCGTCGTCAACCTGAACGGCACCACGTCTCCGTGGACGAGTCCTGCGGGAACGCCGCTCTCACTGGCCGCCGCGGCGCCTGCCTGGGCCTGGACCGACCTCGCCTACGGCCTGCTGCCCAACGGCCGCACGCTCGACTACGTCGTCGACGACGACTACCGCGGACCGTCGGGCACCGACCCGTTCGGCGTGAGCAAGACGAGCTATGTCTCGGGCCTGTTCGCTCTGGGCGCTTCGCTCTCGGTCTATGCGCCGCCGGGTGAGTCGCCCGATCTCGTCGCGTGGAAGGCGGCGATCGACGCGGGCGAGCCCTACCAGGAGGCCACGCTCGGTTCGATCGAAACCGAGATCCACGATTTCCATGCCGGCTACTACTGGCTCGACGTCGCCGTGGAGCCGGCGCCCACCCTGTTCAACTCGGGCTGGTCCGACGACATCTTTCCCGTCAGTGAGCCGGTGCGCTGGATCCACCGCGCGAAGCATCTCCACGGGCACGACTTCCCGGCGAAGCTGGTCGCGTCGAACTACGGCCACGCGCGCGCCCTCGGCAGCGGCGCGGCGAACGGCGACTACCTCTACGCCAAGGCGACGATCCGCGAGTGGTTCGACTACTGGCTGATGGGGATCGGCGCCGAGCCCGGACCGACGATCCGCGCGCGGACGCAGTTCTGCCCCGGCGGCTCGCCGGCGGTCGACTACGGCGGTGAGAGCTGGCACGGGATCTCGCCGGGCGAAGTGGTGTACACGACCGGTTCACCGCAGGTGCTGACGTCCTCGGGCGGGCCGAGCAGTGCGTCGGCGGACACCTTCGATCCGATCGCCGGCGGCGATGCCTGCGCGCGGGTCGCCGACGAGACAGTCACGGGCACCAACGTCTACGACCTGCCCGCGCCCCCGACCGGCGGCTACACACTGCTCGGTTCCCCGACGCTCATCCTCGACGGGAACATCGTCGGCCCGACCAATCCCGAGTACACGATGATCGCCGTGCGCCTGCTCGACGTGGACGCGAGCGGCGACGAGCAGCTGCTGGCGCGCGGCGTCTACCGCCCCGATTCCCCGACCGGGCCCTTCGTCTTTCAGCTCCACCCGATGGGTCACCACATCGCGGATGGCCATCACCTCCAGCTCGAGCTGCTCGGCAACGAGTCGCCGACGATGCGCCAGAGCAACGTCAGCTTCGCGATCGACATCACCGACGTCGAGCTGCGCGTCCCGGTGGCCGAGTCGCCCGACGGCGGGCAGATCCAGGCGCCGGCGGCGTTCGTCGTCCCGTCGGGCTATCTGCCCGAGCCTTCGGGCGCCCTCTCGCTCACGGCGGGGGTGTTCGCCCTACTCGGGCTCGGCCGCATCCGGCGCGGACGCGTTCGCCCGGGCTGAATCGCCTCCGAAATTCCTCCGCGCGTGACCGCTTCTGTCACGCACACCCGGTTTCCTTCTGCTGTGGGGGCGGAGGAGACGCGAATGATCGCCATGATCGGAATCATCGGAATGACGGGGCCCGGCGCCGGAGTGCGTTGCGGCGCATGCGAGTCGCACGAAGTCACGGTCGACGAGGTCGAGCACGACGGCTGGCTGTGGATCGCCGAATGCCGCCACTGCGACCATCGATGGACGAAACGCGTGGAGCCCGCGGTCGCGGAAGCGTCGCGCCCGGTAGTGCGCGTGCAGCGGGTTTCTCGCGCGGGGGTCGCCACGGCGGCGTAGCTCGCGTCGCCTGGGGGCATCGTGTCGGATGACCGGTCCCCTTTCGGCGCCCACGTGTTCCCGCGCGCTTCCGAGGGACATGCCGTGATAACGTCGCGGCGTGCGGCTCGTTCTCTACACCGGCAAGGGGGGCGTCGGAAAGACGACGACCGCGGCGTCCGCCGCCGTGGTGGCGGCCGAGCGCGGCGTCCGCACGCTGGTCGCGTCGGCCGATACGGCGCACAGCCTCGGCGACGTGCTCGACGAGCGCCTCGGCTCCGAGCCCCGCACGCTCGCGCCGAACCTCGATGCCGTCGAGATCGATCCGCGCGTCGAGAGCGCGCGCCACTGGGGCCGCATCCAGGACTTCCTGGTGCGCACCTTCGTGCACCAGGGGATCGAGGCGGCGGTGGCCGAAGAGCTCGCGCTCGTACCCGGCGTGGAAGAAGTGACGACGCTGCTCGCCGTCGAGCGGATCGCACAGGCCGGCGACTACGACCACCTCGTCCTCGATTGCGCGCCCACCGATGCCGCCCTGCGGCTCGCCACGCTGCCCGACGTCGCGCGCGGCATGGTGCGCATGGCGCTCCAGGTGGCGGCGGCCGTCTCCGGCATGGCGACGCCACTCGCCCAGCGCATCGCGAACATCCCGCTGCCCGGCTCTGACGTCTTCGACGAAGCGGAAGCCCTGCTCTACGTCGAACTCGCGGCGCTCCATGCGCGGCTGACCGCGCCCGACACCAGCGTGCGTCTGGTGGTGACGCCCGAGCGGATGGTGATCGACGAGGCGCGCCGCGCCTACACCGAGCTCGCGCTCTTCGAAGTGGGCTGCGACGCGGTGGTGATGAACCGGATGCTCCCCGAGGAGGCGACGCGCGAGAAGTTCTTCCGCGAGTGGGGAGCGTTGCAACGCGAGCGGCTCGCCGAGGTGGGCGCGGACTTCGCTCCACTGCCCGTGCTGACGGGGATCCTCGGTGACGACGAGGTGGTCGGGTTGGAGCGTCTCTCCGCCCACGGCGCCGCCCTCTTCGACGATGTCGCGCCCGACGCGCTCTTGTGTCGATCGCCGCGCGTGCGCTTCGAGCGCGAGGGCGGGTCCTACTGGGTGCGCGTCCCGGCGCCCGGCGCCGATCCGAAGAACCTCGACGTCGCGATGGTCGACGACGACCTGGTCGTCTCCACCCCGGCGCGCCGTCGGTCGCTGCGCCTGCCGCGCCGCTTCACCCAGCTCCACCTCCAGAGCGCCCGCCTCGACGCCGGTGTGCTGCACGTCGAGCTCGCGCGCCGCGAAGCGCCCGCCGCCGCGCCGCCCGAGGCCGGCTGATGCGCGTCCTGCTCTTCACGGGCAAGGGAGGTGTGGGAAAGACGAGCACCGCACTGGCCACGGCGCTGCGCGCGGCCGAGCGCGGGCATCGGTGCGCGGTCGTCTCCACCGACGCAGCGCACAGTCTGGGCGATGCGTTGGAGCGCCCGGTCGGCGCGCGTCTCGTCGAGGTCGCGCCCGGCGTCGACGCCCAGGAGGTGTCCGCGCTCGTCGAGCTCGAGCGGTCGTGGTCGGAGATCCGCGACTGGCTCCAGGGGCTGCTCTTCGAGGCCGACACGCTCGTCGCCGAGGAGCTGCTGGTCTTCCCCGGCCTCGAAGAGCTCGTCGCCCTGCGGGCGGTGTGCGAAGTGGAGCGCGCCGGTGAGCACGACCTGTGTGTGGTCGATTGCGCGCCCACCGGCGGCGCGCTGCGCATGCTGCGCCTGCCCGACCTGCTGCATCACGTGATGCAGAACCTCTGGGGTTGGAAGCGGCGCGCGGCGCGCGTGCTGCGCCCCGTGGCCGAGACGCTCGGTGCCGTGCACCTGATCGCGCCCGAGCGCGTTTTCGACGCCTTCGAGAATCTCTATGAAGAGATCGAGGGCGTGCGGCAGATCCTGATGGACGAGAGCCGCACCAGCGCGCGGCTCGTCGTGAACCCGGCGCGCGTCGTCGTCGAGGAGACGCGACGCTCCTTCGCCTATCTCGGCCTCTACGGCGTGGCGACCGACGCGGTGATCGTGAACCGCATGCTCCCCGACGCCGCGGCCGACGGCTATTTCGCTCGCTGGGCGGAACGCGAGCGTGCCGAGATCGCCGACATCGAGAAGTCGTTCCCGGTGCCGCAACTGCACGCGCCGCTGCATCCGACCGAGGTGCGCGGCGTCGCGGCACTGGCCGATCTCGGGCGCGAGGTGTACGGCGAACGCGATCCCGCTGAGCTCTTCGTCCGTCGCCGGCCCGTGCGCATCACGCGTCAGGGCGACGTCACGCTGCTCGAGATCGACCTGCCGAGCGTGCACACCGACGAGGTGGACGTCTTCGCACGCGGCGCCGACATCACGGTCAGCGTTCGTGACTTCGAGCGCCGCATCGCCCTGCCCGACTCGCTCGCCGGAAGGCGGATCGCGTCGACGGGCTGGCGCGACGGCACGCTCGAGGTGCGCTTCGCGTCGGACGGACCGAACGCGCCGTGACTCCCCGACCCGACGCGCGGCGCATCGTGTCGCTCGTGCCGAGTCTCACCGAGTCGCTCTTTGCCCTGGGCATGGGCTCGCGCGTCGTCGGCTTGACCGATTGGTGCGTCCATCCCGCAGAGCAGGTCGCGTCGGTTCCGAAGGTGGGCGGGACGAAGAACCCATCGCTCTCGCGTGTGCTCGAGCTCGAGCCCGACCTCGTGATCGCCAACCGCGAGGAGAACCGCGAACGCGACGTCGCGCGCCTGCGCGAGGCGGGCGTCGAGGTGTGGGTCACCTATCCCCGCACGGTGGAAGACGCCGTCGCGCTGCTGCGCGAGCTCGCGGGGTGGGGCGCGCCCACCGAGATCGCGGCGCCGGTCGTCGCCGACGTCGAGCGGGCCTTCGCCGAAGCGCGCGCGGAGGAGCACGCGGTGCGCCCGCGGGTCTTCTGCCCGATCTGGAAACGGCCGTGGATGGCGGTCGGTGCCGACACCTACGCGCACGACCTCCTGACCCTGTGCGGTGGGGAGAACGTCTTCGCCGACCGCGAGGAGCGTCGCTATCCGATCGTCGAGGAGGACGAGATCGTCGCGGCGAAGCCCGAGGTCGTGCTGCTGCCCGACGAGCCCTACGCCTTCGGCGCTGCAGACGTGGAGCAGCTGGCCGCTCTGCCCATCCCTGCAGCGGTGAACGGTCGGATCCACTGCCTCGATGGGACGTGGGTCTCCTGGTACGGCCCGCGGACCGGCCGCGCGTTGCGGGAGATCGGCGCTCTGCTCCATCCTGTTGGGGATTCCACCCTGGCCGCGGGATGACGATTTCTGGAGAGTCCACGCCGAATGCGGTCAAGCGCTGCCGGCACGTTGCCGATACGCTGCGGGCGTCGGGAGGAATCCCGCGCCCCGTGGAGCACGCCGATCCGATGAACGCCCGTTCCCATCCCACTCTTCGCAAGCGCCTCGTGGCAGGCGTTGCGTCGGTCGTGGCGATCGGGCTCGCGCTTCCGGCGATGGCCGCACAGCTGGTCGACGTGCGCGCAGGCGCCCACGAGAAGTACACCCGCGTCGTCTTCGAGCTCGACGCGCGCTCCGGCTACCGCATCGAGAAGGCGGGGACGAAGTCCGCGCCGGCGCTGCGCGTCACGCTCGATGCCGGTGCGAAGGTCGAGAACGTCCGCGGCCACGGCGACGTCCGCGGCGTGAAGGTGGACGACGGATCGCGCGCGGTCGCGACGATCCAGCTGCGCCGCTCCGATCTCCGCGTGCAGGAGATGATCCTCTCGAACCCGCACCGGATCGTCCTCGATCTCTACCGCCCCGACTCGGCCGTCGTCCTGGCGCCGAAGCCGAAGGCGAGACCGAAGCCGGTGGCGAAGACCGAGCCGAGGCCCGCGCCCGTCGTGAAGACGACGCCGAAGGTGGAGCCGAAGCCCGCGCCGAAGCCCGTCGCGAAGGTGGAGCCGAAGCCCGCGCCGAAGCCCGTCGCGAAGACGGAGCCGAAGCCCGCGCCGAAGCCCGTCGCGAAGGTGGAGCCGAAGCCCGCGCCGAAGCCCGTCGCGAAGGTGGAGCCGAAGCCCGCGCCGAAGCCCGTCGCGAAGGT
>JAHEJV010000033.1 GCA_024638705.1 Deltaproteobacteria bacterium
CGCGTACGAGCGTGTAGCTGCTCTCGACGGCGTCGGCGTCGGCCTGGGCGCGTGCGGCGAGCTGCTCGACCACCTCCCGCGGGTCGCGGCGGCTGGTGAAATGCAGGAGCGCGCGGCGCAGGCGCCGGACGAGGGTGCCGTGGCGCACCTCTGGCGGCAGCGTGTCGAGGTGAGCGACGAAGTCGGCGCTCGCGTCGGGGGTGATCTCGCGTCCGAGCCGCTGGGGCAGGAGATCGTGGGAGAGCGCGGCGCGCTGGGCGCGCAGGCGCGTGGTCTTCACGAGCAGGATCACGGCGGACCACCATGCGAAGAAGGCGATCGCGTAGGGCACGCGGCCGCGCGCGACGAAGAGCTCACCGAAGCCGGTGTGGGCGAGGGGCGTGACGACGGCGACGTAGAAGACGACCGTCGCCACCAGCGCGATGGCGCCGGTCCACGCGAGGGGCGCGTCGGTCGGCGCGCCACTCCCGGTGCCGGCGCCTCCTGCGTCTCGGGGATCGGCGGATCGGTTGAAGACTGATGCCATGATCGGCGCGAAGTATCCCCGATCCCCCGCGCGACTGCCGCCGCGTGCGGGGCCCGGCGGCAAGCGCGCGGTATCATGCCCAGCACGTTTGTGAGTACGGAAGCGCCAGGCGCAGGAGGATCGCGATGCGGATCGGTCTCATGTTCGGAGGAAGTGACGCGTCGCTCGACGGCGCGCTGTCCCAGGCCCGGCTCGCGCATGGCGCGGGTCTCTCGACGTTCTGGATGCCCAACATCTTCGGTCTCGACGGCATCACCACCCAGGCGATCGTCGGCCGCGAGGTGCCGGAGATCGAGCTCGGCACCGCCGTCGTACCCACCTATCCCCGCCACCCCACCGCGATGGCGCAGCAGGCGCTCACCACCGCTGCTGCGAGTGGCGGCCGCTTCACCCTCGGCATCGGGCTCTCCCACAAGATCGTGATCGAAGACCTCTTCGGTCTCGACTACTCGAAACCCGCCCGACACATGCGCGAATACCTCGAGGTGCTGATGCCGCTGTTGCGCGGCGAGCCGGCGAAGTTCGAGGGCGAGGAGTTCCGCGTGAACGTCGGCATCCAGGTCCCGGGCGTCTCGGCCGTGTCGGTGCTGGTCGCTGCCCTCGGCCCGGTGATGCTCGGCATCGCCGGCCGCCTCTCCGACGGTACGATCACCTGGATGACCGGGCCCGACACGCTCGAGAGCCACATCGTGCCGACGATCAGCCGTGCGGCGAGCAAGGCCGGCAAGCCGGCGCCGCGCATCGTCGCCGGGCTGCCGATCGCGCTGACGAACGACGTCGCGGCCGCGCGCGAGTCGGCGTCGCGCTTCTTCGAGGTGTACGGCACGCTGCCTTCCTACCGCGCGATGCTCGATCGCGAGGGCGCCGCCGGCCCCGCCGACGTCGCGATCCTCGGCGACGAGGCGTCGCTGCGGGCGCAGCTCGATCGCCTCCGCGACGCCGGCGTGACCGACCTCGACGCCGCGATCGTGCCGCTCGACGGGAGCACCGAGGCGCGCACCCTCGAGTTCCTCGCGAGCCTCGGTTAGGCGGGTCGCCCGTCGGTATGGAGTCGCTGCGCGTGACCTATCGCCTCGCGGTCGATCCGGCCGTGGCGGAAGCGCGCGCGGAGGCGATCGCGCTCGAGCAGACGGTGGAGGTGCCGCGCGTCGCGGTGCGCGACGCCTTCATCGAGCGCGAGATCCTCGGGCGCGTGGAAGGCGTCGAGCACACGGTGGATGGTGCGTCGCTCGCGACGATCGCCTATCCCGCGACGGCGCTGACCGGCGATCCCGCGCAGTTCCTCGGCGTGCTCTTCGGCAACACGTCGCTGCATCGCGACGTCGAGTGCGTCGACTTCGAGGCGCCCGCGTCGCTGCTCGCCGGCTTCGGGGGGCCGCGTTTCGGCCTCGACGTCTGGCGCGAGCGCACGGGCGTCCGCTCGCGCGCGCTCACCTGCACCGCGGTGAAGCCGCTCGGTCACACGCCGAAGGCGCTCGCCGAGATGCTGCGCACGTTCGCGGCGGCCGGCATCGACGTCGTGAAGGACGACCAGGGCCTCGCCGACCATCCCTTCTGTCCCTTCGAAGAGCGTGTGCGCACCTGCCTCGCCGCGGCCGAAGAAGCCGCCGACGCGAGCGGGAAGCGCGTGCTCTACGTCCCGAACCTGATCGGGACGCCCGAGCGCGTGCTCGCGCAGCTGCGCTTCGCGGAAGCGCAGGGCGCGCGCGCGGTGATGGTGGCGCCGATGCTCCTCGGGCTGCCGTTCTTCTCGGAGCTCTGTCAGCGACACGCGTCGGTGCCGGTGATGGCCCATCCCTCGATGGGGGGTGCCGTGCGCTTCGCACCCGAGTTGCTCTTCGGCAAGCTGCTGCGCGCCTTCGGCGCGGACGCGGTGATCTTCGTGGGCTATGCGGGGCGCTTCGGCGTGCCGCGCGAAGCGTGCGCGGCGATCGCCGGGAATCTGCGCGCGCCGTGGGGCGAGCTCCGCCCGAGCCTGCCGGTTCCCGGCGGCGGCATCGAAGTCGACACGGTCGACGAGGCCGTCGCATTCTACGGACGCGATGCGATGCTGCTGGTCGGCGGCAGCCTCCAGGTGGAGGAGGGCGCGTTGCTCGAACGCAGCCGCGCCTTCGTGTCTGCGGTGGCGAAGAGTGCGCCGTGAGAGAAGAGCGCCCAAGGCTGGTCGGATCCGATGGAAGGGCTCCCCCAGTTCGTGTTCACGCGGGCGGCGCCTGCTTCTCCCGGCCGGGACGCCGGGCGCTGCGTGATGTCGCGGGTCTGAGCTGCTCGAGAAACCGGAGCGGGGCGCGCCGCCAGACCGCCGTTGCAGGAGCCGGTTCCGCTACAGCAGTCCCAGCTGCCGCGGCTCGCCGAAGGCATCCTCGACGTGCTCGCCCAGCGCCTCGAGGATCGATTCCGCCACCGGGCGCAGCACGCGTTCGACGGTGTGGGCGCGGTCGATGTTGCCGGGGAGCGGTTCGCCGTGGAAGACCGGCTCGGGGCCGCCGGTGGTGATCACGTAGCGGACGACGCGCCCGGCGCGGTCCCCCGCCTTGCGCGCGGCCTGGACGTGCGGGGGCGTCGACGCCGTGTAGCGATCGAGGGCGCCCTTGCGCAGGCGCTTCGTGTAGACGAGCTCTTCGTCGTGGTCGCCGCGACGGACGGCAGCGACGAGGTCGCGGGTGAAGGCGACGACCGGTCCGTCGGCGAAGGTGCGCTCGAGCATGCCGCGTTGCAGGCGGCCGGCGATCGGCGGAGAGTCGCGGCGCACGCTCTCGAGGCCGACGATCTCGAGCGCCCCGTCGCAGCGCCCGGCATAACGCTTCTTGCTGCCGCTCTTTCCGCCGCGTACGCGCGGCATGAAGAAACGCTCGTAGATGTGCTCGAGCTCTAGCTCGAGATACGACGTCACGGCGAAGGTCTCGTCCACCCACGCGGCGATGCGTTCCTGTACGCGGTCGCGAAGGGCCGCCGCATCGGCGCGCGCGCCGTCTCCGTCGAGCTTCACGAACACCGAGTCGGTGTCGCCGTAGATCACGTCGACGCCCTCCGCCTCGAAGGCCTCGCGGGTGCGACGCAGGATCTCCTGGCCGAAGCCGGTGATCGCGTTCGCGACGGCGGGCTCGAAGAAACGACATGACGGCGTCCCGAGCACGCCGAACAGCGCGTTCATCATGATCTTGATCGCCTGGTTCGCGTGGACGTCGCCGCGCTGCTTCGCCGCCTCGCGCCGCTTCATGAAGCGCTCGATGATGCCGGGCAGGATCGCGCCCTGGCGGGCGAAGCGAGCGCCGCCGGGCGCTTCGATCGCACCGTCGCCGGCGCGCACGTGGGCCAGCGGGTCGAGCTGGAAGGTGCGGATCAGGCTGGGATAGAGGCTCTTCCAGTCGAAGACGGCGATGTCGGAGAAGATCCCGGGCACCGAGTCGAGCACCGCGCCGCCGCGCACGTGCACGTTCTGCCGGTCGGCGTCGACGCTCGGCGCCACCACGCCCTGCCGGCGCAGCTCGGGCAGATAGAGCAGGTCGAAGGACGCGACGCTCGCGCCGACGCGGTCGAGCTGCATGCCGGACAGCAGACTGCGCTCGACGGCCAGCGGCAGCAGGCCCTCGTGTTCGAGGATGTCGAGCACGAGCTTCGCGTCCTCGCGGTTGTAGGCGACGAGGGCTTCCGGATCCTCGCGGTAGAGCCGATCGATCTCCGCGGCCGGGTCGGCGACTTCGGCGATCTTCTTGCCGCGGCCCAGCACCTTCCGGGCCGCGCTCTCGAGGCGATAGTCGTCGAGGCGCAGCGCGTCGCGGACGAGCGAGAGCCCGTCGAGCACGACGCGGCCGGGCATCGTCGCGCGGGCGTCGCGCGTGAAGCCGCGCTGCTCCTGGAAGAGCACGCCGCCGGGCACGCGGCCGATCGCGCACTCCTCGCCGAGTCGCGCGCCGCGCTCGACCCAGAGCTTCAGGTCGAAGTCGACGACGTTCCAACCGGTCAGGATGTCGGGGTCGACCTCGCGAATGCGCGCGCACGCCACACGCAACAGCGTCTTCTCGTCGGGGTGGCAGACGGCGCCGCGCACGTTGCCGCCGCCCACGAGGTGCACTTCGTCGATCCCGTCGCCGACGAGCGCGACCGAGCGGATCTCGGTCGCCTTCGGGTCGGTCTCGAGGTCGAGGGAGAGCACCGAGAGCGCCGGCCGACACGAGGTGGGCGCGAGGTGCGGGTTCTCGAAGAAGACGAGGCCGTCGCGCGTCCCTTCGGCGCCGTCGATCGCCACCGCGGTGCGCACGCCCGCGTCGATCAGGTATCGGTAGGGAAAGCGGATGTCGGCTTCGAAGGTCGAGCGGCCGGCGCGCGTCACGAGTTCGCGCAGCGGGGGCACGGCCGAGGGGGTCGCCGCGACGACCTTCGCGACGGGCGCGCCGGTGAAGTCGACGAGGTCGCACGATTCGATCCGCGCGCGCGCGTCGTCGGCGAGCAGGCCCACGTCGCCGCGGCGCACGAAGAAGTAGGGCCGGAACCGGTCGTCCTCGACGCAGAAGGTGCGGCCGTCCGAGAGGCGTCCGTAGAGCTGGACGACCGGGACGCCGCTGCGGACGCGGTAGGTGGGTTGGAGGATGAAGCCTTCCGGCACCAGGCGCTCTCCCTCGCTCCACGCTCATGCGGGGGCGCATCGGGTGGCGATCCCGTGACGATTCCGGGACGCTCCCCGGAACTCGCCTGCGCCCGCCATTCCAGGGCTCGCCGGCCACGATAGCTTCTACCGCGTATGGGACAGCGCATCCTCGTCGTCGACGACGAGCCCGATCTTCTCGAGCTCGTCCGGGTGAACCTCGGCCAGGCCGGGTTCGCGGTGGAGACGGCCGAGACCGGGGCCCAGGCCCTGGACCACGTTCGCCGTCAGGCGCCCGATCTGATCATCCTCGATCTGATGCTCCCCGACGTTTCGGGAATAGAGGTCTGCAAGCGCGTGCGCGCCGAAGCCGACACGGCCGAGATCCCCATCCTGATGCTGACCGCGAAGGCGGACGAGGTGGATCGCGTCGTCGGCCTCGAGCTCGGCGCCGACGACTATGTCACGAAGCCGTTCAGCCCGCGCGAGCTGACGCTGCGCGTCCGCGCGATCCTGCGCCGCCGCCAGCCCGCCGAAGCCGCGACGCCGGTGCTCGAACGCGCGGCCCTGCGCCTCGACCCGGAGCGGCACCGCTGTTTCGTCGACGAGGCGGAAGTCGAGCTCACCGCGAAGGAGTTCTCCCTGCTGCGCGAGCTGATGTCGCGCCCCGGCCGGGTGATGACCCGCGAGCAGCTCCTCGACGACGTCTGGGGGGCGGACATCGCCGTGACGACGCGCACGATCGACACGCATCTCAAGCGTCTGCGCGAGAAGCTCGGCGCGGCGAGCCACCTGATCGAGACGGTACGCGGCGTCGGCTACCGCTTCGCGGAGTAGCGGCGGCGCAGCACTTTGCGCAGAATCGCCCCATGCCGGGAGGGGCCGCATGATCGGGAGCCCGCTCCGTCGCGCCGCCACCTTCGCTGCCACGCTCGTGCTGGTGTTCCTCGCGTGGGAGCAGTGGACGCTGAGCGACCTGCGCGCGGCGAGCATCGAACGGCTCGATCGGCGCCTCGAGGGCATCGCGCGCGCCGTCGCCGAAGAGGTGGGTGGTCGGGCGATCGCCGAGACCGATGCGGCGCGGCTCGCGGAGCTGGTGTCGCAGGCGGCCACCCTCGCGGACGCGCGGGTCACCCTGATCGACGCGAACGGCATCGTGCGCGCCGACTCGGACGTCTACGACACGCATCTCGCGGCGATCGCGAACCACGGCGATCGCGAAGAAGTGCGCGCCGCGGCCGAGGGGGAGGTGGGTCGGGCTTCCCGTCGCAGCGATACGGTCGGTCGCGAGCTGCGTTATGTCGCGGTGCCGGCGCTGGCGGGCGACGTCGTCCGGGTTTCCGACGACCTCCGCGAGCTCGAAGCGAACGTCGCCTTCGCGCGGGAGCACACGCTCACGCTGATGAGCGTCGTCGTCGTGGGCGCCGTCGCGCTCTTCCTGCTCTTCGACGGGACCTTCCACCGCCGGCCCCTTCGGCAGTTGCGACTGATGGCGGAAGCCGTGGCGGCCGGCCGACTGGACGCCCGAGCACCGCGTTCCTCCGACCCCGAGTTGCGTCGCGTCGTCCGCGCGATCGAAGAGACGGCGGAGCAGTTGCGCACGCGTCTGCGCGAGGAGACCCAGGACGATCAGCAGCTGCGCGCCGTGCTCGAGGCGATGGTGGAGGGTGTCCTGGTGGTCGATACACGCGGCGTCATCCTGCTCGCGAACTCGCGGCTGCGCGATCTCTTCGACGTGCAGGGCGAGCTCGTCGGTCGCCCCCTCCTCGAGTGCGTCCGCAACGCCGACCTCGACGAGATCCTCGTCGAGGCGGCGAACACGCGTGAGGCCGTCGGTCGGATGATCTCGCTGGCCGATCCGCGCAAGCGCACGCTCCAGGTGCTGGCGGCCCCCTTCCCCAGCGAGGGCGAGCGGATCGGCACCGTCGCCGTGTGTCACGACACCACCGAGCTCGTCCGGCTCGAAGAAGTGCGGCGCGACTTCGTCGCCAACGCCTCGCACGAGCTGCGCACCCCGCTCGCGGCGATCCGCGGCTTCGCCGAGACGTTGATCGAGAGCGACTCCCTCGCCTCCGAAGACCGCAAGTCCTACCTCGAAGTGATCCACCGCCACGCGCTGCGGCTCGGCGCGATCGTCGAAGACCTGCTCGAGCTCTCGACGATCGAGAGCCGCACGTCGAAGCTCGCGATCGGGCCCGTCGACGTCGCCTCGGTGGCCGAGAGCTGGATCGCCGATTCGCGTCTGCGGCTCGAGGAGCGGAACATTCAGGTGACGTCGCAGGTGGAAGGCGTACCGATCGCGCTCGCCGACCCGCGCGCCGTCGATCAGGTGCTCGGCAACCTGCTCGACAATGCGATGAAGTACACGGAGCCCGGCGGATCGATCGCGGTGAAGATCGAAGCGCGCGGCGAACGCGTGCGCCTTTCGATCTCCGACACCGGCATCGGCATCCCCGCTGAGGATCTGGGCCGCATCTTCGAGCGCTTCTATCGCGTCGACCGCGCACGCTCTCGAGCGCTCGGTGGCACCGGCCTCGGCCTCTCGATCGTCAAGCACCTGGTGCAGGCGATGCGCGGCGAGATCACCGTCGCCAGCGATCCCGGTCGCGGCTCGACCTTCACCTTCGTCCTGCCGCGCGCGAAGGCGGAAGGCGAGGCGTCGGCCGAGGCCGCGACCTAGCACGTCATTCGCGTCGATCCCCGAGGCCCGGCACGAGCCCGCGGAAGGCGAGCTGCCAGCCGACCGTCACCTGCCAGTCGGTTTCGAGCTGAGGGCCGTCGAGCCACTGGTAGACGGGAGAGCCGACCTCGATCGCGAAGCGGTGCTTGCCGAGCGGTCCGATCGGGACGTAGAGGTTCACGCCGGCGAGGAGATCGAGGCGGTGACCGCCGCGTCGGTTCGGATCGGCGGTGGGCACGAGGTTCGCATTGAGGGCGTCGTCGCGACCGACGATGTTCCCCCACGAGCTCCACTTCGCGCGCGTCGAGAGGCTCACCACGTCGCCGAGCGGGAGCGCGAGCCATCCGGTGCCCTCGATGCGGTTGCCGAGGCGATAGCCGAGCGAGTTGCGTCCGGTGCGGATCGTGCCGATCGCCTGGAGCCCCCACGAGAGCGCGTCGCTGTGGCCGAGGTAGGTGGCGCCGGGCATCAGATCCCAGGTGCCCGATCCGGTCTGCATCGGGTAGGGGAGACGCTGGCGACCGAGCGGCGTGTTGTCGCGATGCCGGATGTCGCCGGTCGGAAACGAGAGCCCGGCGTTCAGGTGCACGTGATGCGCGCCGCTGTGGAACACGTCGACCAGCGCGCTGGTCTCGATGTCGCCGACGTGCTGGCTCTCGGTGTCGAAGCGCCCGCCCATCGCGGTGACGTGCTTCATGCGCAGGTTCACCAGCGGCAACATGCCCATCAGGGTGATGCGATCGTGCGGGGCGAACATCGCGCCGAACATGTGCATCTGCATGTCCATCTCGGTCGGGACGACGGGGAAGCGCCCGGGCGGCGGCCCGAGGAGGTCGTTCCGACTCTCGTCCGTGGTGCGCGAGCGGTTGCCGTCCATGTGCATGCGCGAATAGCGGTAGGACAGCATCACGTCGCCGGCGTCGTGGGTGTGGTCGCCCATCACGCCGATCGGAGCGTGGGAGTCGGCGCGGTCGAAGCCGCTCGCCGCGCTCGGTGCGGCGGCGGCGAAAGCCAGGGCGAAGCAGAAAGTCCGGGCGCAGGCGAGCCACGCCACCCGGATCGGTCGGATCGAAGTCATCGCAAACTCCTCGGGCCGCGTACACGCGGCCACGCCGGGCGGCAGCGCCGCCCGAGAACGGGAACCGAAGCAGGGCCCGTGAACGGGCCATGCACGGAGGACGCGCGCGCAGGGCGGCGTCCGTAGGAAGCGGTGCGCAGGCGCTTCGCGGCGCCCGATCCGGTCAGATGGGGACGGGATCGTGGCGCGTGGGCGGGGCCGCCGGCACGTGCGTCGGCGCGGCGACGAAATCACGCGCGGGCGTCGCCGCGAGCGGCTCGGTGACCTCGGCGAACAGGCCGAATCCGACGCGGCTCGCGGTCGTGCCCGGCGCGGGCGAATCGTCGCAACCGCAGGGGCAGGAGGCCGTCGCGTCCGGCGGTGTGCGCCTCGAGTGCTCGCCGCATCCCCCGTCGTGGGCCGAAGCGTCGGTCCGATCGGCGGACTCCGCGGGCCCGGCGTCGTGATGGCCCGCGGTCCCTTCGTGATGGCTCGTGGCCGCTTCGGGGTGCGCGGTCACCGGGTCCGCGATGCCGGCGCACGGCGCGACGACGACGGCGAAATGCGCGACGACGACCGCGAGAGCGAGCGTGCGGGGTAGGACAGCCATGCCGTCGGCACCGTAGTGAGGGGCGATGTCCGCTTCAAGGGTCGTCCGGAAACGGTCGTCGCCGCGCTCCCGGGCGCTCCCCGGCCGCGCGCGCTTGACAGGCCCCGGGTCTCGCGGGATAAAGCCTGCCCCTTGGCCCGTTCCCAACCGCAGCGAATCCGTGCCGTCTCGCTGGCGCTCTGGATCGCCGTCGCAGCGTTCGCGGGGGCTGCCGGGCCGGCTTCCGCGCATCGCCTCGCGCCCTCGCTCCTGGCCGTCGAGGAGTCCGCCGACGGCTCCCTCGAAGTGCTCTTCAAGACGCCGCGCATGCGGCCCTCGGGCGTCGACATCGAGCCCGAGCTTCCGCCCCACTGCACGAACGACGGCGACCCGCGCGCGGAGCTCGACGAGAGCAGCGTGACCCTGACGTGGACCGCGACGTGCGAAGACGGCGGCCTCGTCGGCGCGCGCTTCGGCGTGGCCGGACTCGCGGCGTCGGGCACGAACGCGCTGCTGCGGATCGGACTCGCCGACGGACGCCGCGTCCAGGCCGTGCTGCATTCCGGCGCGCCGTCGCTCGTCGTGCCAGAGCGGCCGTCGGCGTGGACCGTCTTCCGCGACTATCTCCGGCTGGGCGCCGGCCACATCGCCAGTGGCTTCGATCACCTGCTCTTCGTGTTCGGTCTGCTCCTGCTCGCCGACACGGCTCGTCGCCTCGTCGCGACGGTCACATCGTTCACGCTCGGGCACAGCGTCACGCTCTCGCTGGCCGCTCTCGGCATCGTGCGCTTCCCGAGTGCGCTGATCGAGGCGGTGATCGCCGCGACGATCCTCCTGCTCGCCCTCGAGCTCGCCCGCCCCGACGCGAGCCCCGACACCGCGTTGCGACGCCGGCCCTGGCTCGTCGCGTTCGGCTTCGGACTGCTCCACGGCTTCGGCTTCGCCGGCGCGCTCTCCGAGATCGGCCTGCCCGAGCAGGAGATCCCGATGGCGCTCTTCTCGTTCAACGTCGGGATCGAACTCGGTCAGCTCGCCTTCGTGGCGCTGGTGCTGGCCGTCCGGGCGGTCGTCGCCCCGCGCCTCGCGGCGGCGCCGGGTTGGTTGCTGCGCGCGCCGGTCACCGCGATGGGGGCGCTGGCGGTCTACTGGTGCCTCGATCGCACGGCGGGGCTCTTCTGAGGCGTCCCGGTTACCATGCGGCCGAGTGCAGGAGGAACACGCGATGGCCGACGTGAAGAAGACCGACACCGAATGGCGCGCCCAGCTCACCCCCGAGCAGTACCAGGTGACCCGCCAGGCCGGCACCGAGCGCGCCTTCACCGGGAAGTACTGGGACTGCAAGGAGGACGGCATCTACCGCTGCGTCTGCTGCGGGAGCGAGCTCTTCGATGCCGGCACGAAGTTCGACTCGGGCACCGGGTGGCCGAGCTTCTGGGAGCCGATCGCGGACGACCGCGTGAAGACGATCGAAGACCGCAGCCTCGGCATGCTGCGCGTCGAGGTGCTGTGCGCGAACTGCGACGCGCATCTCGGCCACGTTTTTCCGGACGGGCCGAAGCCCACCGGGAGTCGTTTCTGCATGAATTCGGCGTCGCTCGACCTCGTGTCGCGCGACGCGAAGGAGGATTCGAAATGATCCCGATTCCGATCACCGCGCTCTACCTCGCCGTCTTCGCGATCTTCGGCTCGGTGCTCGCGTTTCTTCCCGGGAAGATCCGCGGCAGCAGCGGCATCTCGATCGGAGACGGCGGCCGTTCCGATCTCCTGCTCGCCATGCGGCGTCAGGGGAACTTCCTCGAATACGTCCCCTACTTCATGACGATGATGCTCGCCCTCGAGCTGAACGGCGCGACGTCGACGTGGCTGCACGGTCTGGGCGGCGCGATGGTGGTCGCGCGCGTCTGCCACGCCGTCGGTCTGAAGGCCGATACGATCCAGTCGCCGCTGCGCGGGATCGGTGCCGGCGGCACGCTGCTGATCACGCTGATCGCCACGGTGCTGCTCGCACTCCAGTTCCTCAATGCCTGATTCGAGGACGTTCCCCGTGCAGCGATCCCTTCTCGCGCTGACCCTGTTCGCCCTCGTCGGCTGCGGTGGACCCTTCCTCGTGTTCCCGGGCGGGGAACTCTCCGGGGAGGTGGTGACCGAGCCGGTGGACGACTGGTCGTTCGCCGACGACACCTTCGTCGACGTCGAGTTCCGTCCCGGTGACCCCTACTCGGTCGAGCTCAACTACGTCGTTCGCGACGGGAAGCTCTACATCGACCCCGCCGAAGGACGCACCTGGTTCGACTACCTCCGCGAGAACCCGAACCTGCGCGTGCGCTTCGGCAGCGAGATCTATCCGGTGAAGGCGGTGCTGGTCGGGAAGCCGGGCGAGCTCGAGGGCTTCGACGCCGATCGCTACGTCTACCGCCTCGACTCGCGCGCGCCGTAGGCGTCGGTTTCGGCTTCGTCCGTTGCGTTTCGGTCGCCGCGAGAACCAAAGCGGACCATCGGGTCGCCGATGTCGCGGCGCCGGTTGAACGGGACGCGGGCGGGGGGCTTCGCTCTCGCTTCGGCGGCGCTCTACGTCGCCAGCTTTCCGCCGCTTTCCGCGCCCGTGCTGGCCTGGGTGGCGTTGGTGCCGTTGCTCGTCGCGCTGCGCGGCAGTTCGCCGGGCCGCGCCGCCGCGCTCGGGGCGGGGTTCGGGATCGCAGCGGCGGTGGGACTCACGCCGTGGTTGGCCGGAGCCGTGTCCGACTACTTCGCCGTCTCGCGCGTCGTCGGCGGGTTCGCCGCACTCGGCGTCTACCTCTGGTGCGCCGTCTTCTTCGCGGCCTTCGGGGCGATCGTTTCCGTCCTGGGGAAGCGCGGCATGGCGACGCCCGCCACGATCGCCTGGGCGTGGGCCGCGTGCGAAGCCCTGCGCATCCACGGTCCCTTCCCCGCGCCGTGGGGGCCGCTCGCCTACTCCCAGGCCGACGTCCCGCTCTTCGTGCAGGGGGCCGATCTCGTCGGCACCGTAGGGGTGGGAGCGCTCGTCGCGGCGGGCAACGCGGCGCTGGCCGGGCTCGTGCTCGAACGGGATGCACGCGCCCGGCGCGCGGCCGCGGCTACGGTCGGCGTCATCGCGCTCGCGTTCGCGTACGGCGGGTGGCGGCTCGGCCAGGATTTCGCCGACGGCGAAGCCCTCACGGCGGCGTTGGTACAGGGCGCGCTCCCACGTGATCGGCGTCTCGATTCCGCGCGCGACGCCGAGAACCTCTCCCACTACCTCGACCTCGGCGTCGACGGCGCCGACCTCGTCGTGTGGCCGGAATTGGCGCTGCGCTTCGAGCCGGCGAAGCGTCCCGGGATGTGGCAGCGACTCGCCGAGGCGAACGAGGCGAGTGGCGCCGACTGGCTGATCGGGGCGCCGACCGTGCGACGGAGGGCGCTGGTGATGGAGCGGCGCAACGCCGCCCTGCTGCTGCGCGGAGGACGGGTCGTCGATCGACACGAGAAGGTGTCGCTGGTGCCGTTCGGCGAGCGCAGCGTGCTCGGCTGGCCGCGGCGCCCCGACCCCTTCGTGCCCGGCGAGAGCCTGCGTCCCGTCGCGATGCGTCCCGGCGCGGTGGGGGTGCTGCTCTGCTCCGAGGCCTTCGAGCCGGGGCTCGCGGCACGCCTGGCGGCCGCGGGGGCACGCCTGCTCGTTCTTCCCTCCAACGACGACTGGTTCGCCAGTGCCGCGGCGGCCGACCACCAGGTGGCGGCCGCCGTGCTGCGCGCCGTGGAGGTCCGACGCCCCGTGCTCCGCGTCTCCAGCACCGGGGGCACGGCGTTCATCGACGCCCACGGGCGGGTCCGCGCTCGGCTCCCCCACGGCGAGCCGGCGCGCCTCTCGGTGCGCGTCACGGGATCGAAGGCCGCTACGATTCAGGGGCGCGTCGTTCGGCGCGTGGGCGTCGCACCCGTCCTGTTCCTCGCTCTGGGTGTCGTGGCAGGAGGCGCTTCGCTCGTCGCCACCGGCCGGCGCCACCACGAATGAAATCGGAGGTAGCCCGATGTCTCTCGTCGATCGCAACCGTCTCGCTCCCTGCTTCGTCCTCCTCCTGGGGCTCGCGCCGGCCACGGCCTGGGCGGGCGCTGCGGGAGGCAACACCGTGGCGTGTGAGGCGACGCAACAGATCCACTTCGTGCACGACGACGACGCGGACGGCGTGCGCGACCCGGGCGAGACCACCGCCTGCGCCAACCCCACCGTCGACGCCTCGGGCACGGACCCGGTGGTGACCGACGGCGCCGGCGGCACCGTGTGTCTGCCGGCGGTCGTCGCCCAGCTCCGCGGCACGATGACGCTGATCGCCGACGACGACGCGAAGGACAGCGACGTCCAGACCCTCGGTCAGAACACCGGCGAGGTGTTCACGATGCTCCTCGAGGTGCGCCACGAAAATCAGGTCGTCCGGTTGGCCGATTCCTACACCGCGAGTTCGCTCGGAAACCTGATCCTCGGAAACTGGGACAACCGGCTCAACGACGAGACGAAGATCTTCGGCGTCCTCTTCAGCGGCGCGCTGCTGCTGACGCCTTCCGAGATCCAGGGTCAGCCCGTGAACCAGGGCTCCTTCGACGACTTCGCTGCGCGGCTCTCGCAAAAAGCCGAAGAAATCGGGCTCGTCCCGAATGCCAACGACGTCGTGCCCCTCGTCGCCACGTCGCAAGACGCGGCGCGTAAACGCTTCGTCGAATCGGATCCCACGAAGTGTGGGTCGGGCGCGATTCCCGTGAGTTGCGGCGAGTTCGAGACCCAGGAAGACGGCTCCCTCGCATCGATCGCGGTCTACCGGGTGACGGTCAGCTTCGCGGAGAAGGTCACGGGCCTCCCGCCGAGCTGCTCGTGATCGGGTCGCGGGAGATGCGGCGTTAGTTCGATTCGTCGATGACGCCCCGGCGCTTCGAGCCGATCGTCTTCGCCATCCTCGTCGCGGCGTGGGCGGTGGCGTGGGTGCTGCACGTCGACCTCGCCCTGCGTGATCGGCTCTCCTGGGCGCCGCTCTACGTCGAGCCCGCGGCGGACGCCGGTGCGTTTCCGCGCGTCCTCGGATTCTGGCCCGAGACGCGCACCGAGGACACGAGTCTTCTCGTCGGCGATCGCCTCGAAGCGGTGGGCGAACGCGACCTGCGCGGTCGATCGCACCTCGCGGTCCTGGCCGCCGTCTACGCCGAGGCGGGTGACTCCAGGGTCGTGTCGTTCACGGTCGAGGGAGACGACCGCCGCCGATCCGCGCATCTCGCCCTGCGTCCCTACTCCGCCACGTGGATCTACACCCCGCTCGTGCTGGGACTCGGGCTCGCGGCGCTCGCGATCCGGATCCGGCGCCCCGATTCGCCCGCCGGGCGCAGCACTGCGCACGCCTTCCTGCTCTACGCCATCCACTGGTCGGCGTTCCTCTCCGGCGGCGGCTGGCGCACGTTCGTCGGATTGCCGGTGGAGGCGATCTCCATCGCCTGCACCGGACCGCTCGCGGTGATCGCGGTGTGGCAGCTTCCGCGCGCGCGGCGGCCCGCGCCGGAACGTCGGCCGCACTGGCCCTGGCTCTTCGTCGCGATCGGGCCGCTGCTGCTCTCGTGGCAGGTGGGCTGGCCGCTGGCGCCCCGCTTCGGGCTGCCGCTGCTGCTCGTCGGCTACCTCGCGATCGTCGTATGCCTCCTCTACGGCCTGATGCGCGCCTATCGCGACTCGGACGCGCGCGGTCGCCGTCAGCTGCGCTGGGTGGTGTTCGGCTTCTGGCTCGCGCTCACGCCGCCCGCGATCTCCGCGTCGCTCGTGGCCTGGCAACCGGCCTGGCGACCCGTCTACGAGGCGAGCACGCTGGCGCTGCTCGCGATCCCCCTCTGCATGACGATCGCGCTCACGCGTTTCGATCTCTTCGACATCGACCGCTTGATCTCCTCCACGGCGAGCTATTCACTGCTCGGCATCGCGTTCGTGGCACTGCTCCTGGTCGTGGCGCCGCGCGCGTCCGACGCGGCGAGCCAACTGACCGCGCTCGACCCGGCGTTGGTGCAGACGCTGCTCGCGGTCGCGTTGAGCGGAGCGTTCGTGTTCGGCGGACGCGCGATCCGTCCGCATCTCGAACGCTTCTTCTTCAGCGAGCGCCACGCCCTCGATGCTGGCGTGCACGAGTTGCGGCGTCGGATCCGCGACTTCGAAGCCCCCGGTTCACTCTTCGAGCGGGTCGGCGAGACGCTGACCGCGCTGCTCGGCCTGCGCACGTGCGCCGTCTACGCACGGAGTGGCGAGGCCTTCGCCCCCTTGTTCGCGTTCGGTCCGGCCGTGCCGCCGGGCTTCGCCGCCGAGGGACGACTCGCGCTGCTGCTAGACGAGGCGAACCGCGCCGTCTCGATCGAGCGCTGGCACCGCTGGCAGAAGGCGGGACTGCTGGAAGAAGCGGAGGCGGCGTCGCTCGAAGGTCTCGATGCGCGCCTCCTGCTGCCGATCCGGCGCGACAAGCGCATCGAGGCCTTCTTCTGCTTCGGCGAGAAGGGCTCCGAGGACGTCTACACGCCCGTCGACATCGCGCTCCTCGAAGGACTCGCGGACACGATCTCGTTCCAGCTCGAGCGCTTCGATGCCGCCGCCATCGAGCGAGCCGAGCGCGACCGCTACGAGCGTCTGGCGGGCTATGTGCCGGCCGCGGTGCGCGACGAGCTGACGCGCGAAGTGGGGGACACGGCGCCCGGCGCTCGCGAGGTGAGCCTGCTCTTCGTCGACATCCGCGGCTACACCGGGTTCTCCGAAGGGCGCACGCCCGATGAGATCTTCGCCGTGGTGAACGCCTACACCGAGGCGGTGTCCGAGCGGGTGCGCGCCCATGGCGGCTGGGTGGTCGACTTCCAGGGAGACGGGTTGATGGCGGTGTTCGGCGCGCCGCGCGCGATGCCCGGGAAGGAACGCGCCGCGGTGGAGACGGCACTCTCGCTCGCCCGCGAGTTCTCCCTCGAGGCCGTGACCGGCGTGCCCCTCGAACTGGGGGTGGGCGTTGCCACCGGCCCGGCGTATGTGGGCAACGTGCAGTCGGTCGACCGGCGCATCTGGTGCGTCATCGGCAACACGACGAATCTCGCCGCGCGCCTGCAATCGCTCACGAAGGACCTGGAAGTGCAGGTGGTGATCGACGACGAGACCTACCGCCGCGCGGGCGATGTCGCCGCCGGTTTCCGCGCCCGACCGGACATGCGGATCCGCGGCCGCAGCGAGTCGATGACGTTGCACCTGGCGAGTTAGGCGCACTCCGATCCGGGCGCGCGGAGTCAGGCGGAAGGTTGCAGCGAGCTCCGGACCCGCCACGCGACCGCGACCAGGAGCACGAGCAACACGCCGATGGCGGGCGGACCGAGGCCCGGCACGGGCAGGACGAACCCGACATCGACGCCGTCGATCGAGCCGGTCACCACCAGCACGTCGCCGACCGCGAGACCGAAGACGCGCGCGGTCTGGAGTGCGCCGTTTGCGTTCACCGCGTCGGCAAGCGCCTGGGCGAGGGCGGCGCGCGTCATCCCGGTGGCCGTCGGAACCGTGACCACGACGCCGCTCACCGTCACCGAATAATTGCCGTCCCCGATCAGGGGCGGCATCGCGAGCGTGCGTCCGGCCTCGCTCGTGTTCACCGGCTTCACCACCACCGTGTAGTTCGAGTTCGCGCCCGCGGCCTGGTTCCCGCCCAGCTCCACGGTGCCCGCCGGGAAGTCGCGGCGCAAGAGATCGAATTCCTGGTTCACGTCGGAGTCGGCGATGTCGAGCACCGAGCCGAGCGGCGTGAAGTCCGACGCCAGCCACGCGGGCTCGGCGGACGCGCGCGTGTCGTAGCCGATGAACACCGACGCCGCGGCGCCCAGCGTGAAGGTGAGGTGGGGGTCGGCGCTCACGTTCTTGTCGTTGTTCGCCGTCTTGATCCACTCGGAACATTCGAGATCGTCGGGCACGTCGACGAGCACGTGGGTCTGCGGGTTCGTGCGGTCGGTGTAGTAGTGGTCGCCGCCCGCGAGTTCGGCGCGCACGTAGGTCTTCCCGGTCGAGGTCGAGATGCCGGAAACGAGTGTTGCCACCGACGGGCAGGCGCGGTCGCGCACGAGGGCGGCGAAGTAGTCGAAAGCCGGCTCCGTGTGGCTGCCGTCGAAGGCGGTGTCGCCGAAGCCAGACACCGCGACGGTCCAGCGCCCGGCGCCGCCGGGCGGCACGGTGATGGCGCGGTTCGGCAGGAAGCCCGGCCCCGCGTCGTCGTCCTCTTCGAAGGGCGCGCCGACCGCGTCGTAGACGCGCAGCACCGGGTCGTTCGTCTCCCCGCTCGCGAGGTCGAAGGTCGCCGCGCGCAGGTCGAAGATCGATACGAGCAGGCGATCTCCCTCTTCGAGGTCGATCGCGAAGTGGTCGACGTCGCCGGGCAGCAGGGTGCCGCGCACGAGGCCGCCGCTGCCCGTCACGAGATCGGCTTTGGCCGTCGTGTCGTTGTTCTCGCTCTCGGTGGGCGTCGCGCCGTCGCGCGCGACCGCCAACACGAGGTCATAGGCCGCGAGGCCCTCCCGCGCCTCGTCATGGGTTCCGTCGAAGTCGGTGTCGCCGAAGCCGCTGACGCCGACCTGCACCGCGCCGGCGCCCGCGGCGACGTGGCCGAGGCGGGCGTGGAAACCGCGACCGCCATCGTCATCGAGGGCGAGGGCGGGCAGGGCGCCGCCCGCGAAGGTCCCGAGCACGAGGTCGAGGAAGGCGCCTCCGTCGGGGTCGAAGAGCGCGGCCAGCAGCAGGTCACCCGAAGCCAGGTCGACCTCGTACGTGTCGATGTCGTCCGCATCGAGATTCCCCCGCACGAGCTTCGCGCCGGCCGGGTAGGCGTCGAGGAAGGGGGCGCCGTCGAAGGGGATCGGCTCGGCGTCGTTCAGCGCATCGACCTCGGCGCCGCCGGGAGCGAGGAAGGGTTGGTCCTCGAACTCGGTGAAGTCGGCGGCTGCGGGGACAGCGATCCAGAACACGCCCAGCGCCGCCGCAAGCAGCCGATGGGTCGAACGATGCGTCATGAGAACCCCATTCTATGCATTCGCGCGCGAAGGCGGGATCGTTACCTTGAAAAACACGCCCCATGGTTTTCGAAGAGATCCCCAGCGACCCCTCCCTCGCCGACCCGCTTCCCGCGTCGCCGCTGCCGCTCCTGGCGCGCTGGCTCTCCGAAGCGCGCAAGGGGTCCGGACAGCGAAATCCCGATGCGATGACGGTGGCCACCGTCGACGCCGAGGGCGTCCCGCGGGCGCGCGTGGTGCTCTGTCGTGGCTACGACGCCGACACCGGCGAGTTCGCGTTCTACACCAACCGCCACAGCGCGAAGGGGCGCGAGTTGGCGGCGCGTCCCGTCGCCACGGCGGTGTTCCACTGGGATGCGATGGCGCGCCAGGCCCGGATCACCGGCGCCGTGCGCTTCGCCGCCGACGCGGTGTCCGACGCGTATTTTTCCCGCCGGCCACGCGCCTCCCAGATCGCCGCCTGGGCGAGCGACCAGAGCGCGCCGCTGTCCTCCCGGGAGGCCTTGCTGGAGCGCCTGGCCGACAGCGCCGCCCGTTTCGGGGGCGCGGAGGAAGGGCCGCCCATCCCTCGGCCGCCTCATTGGGGGGGCTATGTGCTGCGCGCCGAGCACGTGGAGCTGTGGGTGGGCTCCGACGGACGCGCGCACGACCGCGCCGCCTGGCGCAGGACGGTCGCGGTTTCGGACGCGGAGCCGCCTGTCGAATGGAGCGTCACGCGCCTCCAGCCCTGACCCGTCGCACCTTCAGCGCAGCGTCGGTCCTGCCGCATCAATCCCCGGATCGGTGATAGGCTTCGCGGTCGAGGAGGTTGGGTATGCCCTGGTGGGCCTGGTTGGTGCTCGGCGCGGCGATGCTCGGGTTCGAGGTGGCGATCAGCACCGAGTTCTGGCTCGCGCTCGTCGGTGCTGCCGCCATGACGCTCGGCCTCCTGCTCACGTTCGGATTCGAGCCGCCCGCCGCCGTGCAGTGGATCGCCTTCGCCGCGCTGGCGGTCGGCTACAACATCTTCTTCCGCCGCAAGCTCCACGAGAAGCTCGGCGGCAACGTCCCCGGCCTGGCCCCCGAGCTCGTGGGCGATTCGGGCACGGCGCTCGAGGCGATCGCGCCCGGCGCGACCGGTCCCGTCGAGCTGCGCGGTTCCACCTGGCGCGCACGCAACACGGGCGACGTCGCGATCGCGGCGCGCGCGACGGTCCAGGTCGTCGGCAAGGACGGCATCCTGCTCGAAGTGCGCGGTTAGGCGCGAGGAGAGAATTCGATGGAAACCCTGATCGGTGTCGGCGTCGTCGTCGCGCTCGTCGTCTTGGTCATCGCGAAGACGGCGATCGTCGTTCCGCAACAGAACGCCTTCGTCGTCGAGTATCTCGGCAAGTACAGCCGCACCCTGCATGCCGGCTTCCACATCCTCGTGCCCTTCGTCGAGCGCGTGGCCTACAAGCATTCGCTCAAGGAGCGCGCGGCCGACATCCCCGAGCAGATCTGCATCACGCGCGACAACGTGCAGGTGGGCGTCGACGGCGTGCTCTATCTCCAGGTGCTCGACCCGCAACGCGCGTCCTACGGCATCGGCAACTATCTCTTCGCCATTTCGCAGCTCGCCCAGACGACGCTGCGCAGCGAGGTGGGCAAGATCGATCTCGACCGCACCTTCGAAGAACGCGCCGCGATCAACGCGTCGATCGTCTCCGAGCTCGACAAGGCGTCCGATCCATGGGGCGTGAAGGTGCTGCGCTACGAGATCAAGAACATCAATCCGCCGGAAGACGTGATCACGGCGATGGAAAAGCAGATGCGCGCGGAGCGCGAGAAGCGCGCCGTCATCCTCGACTCCGAAGGTCGCCGCGACGCCGCGATCAACGACGCCGAGGGCGAGAAGCAGAAGGTGATCAAGGAGTCGGAGGCGAACCGCCAGCAGCAGATCAACGAGGCGGAAGGACAGGCGCAGGCGATCCTTGCGGTGGCGAACGCGACGGCCGAAGGGCTCGAACGCGTGGCCGCATCGCTCCAGGCGCCGGGCGGCGACGCCGCGATGCAGCTGCGCATCGCCCAGCAGTACATCGGGGAGTTCGGGAAGCTCGCGAAGGAAGGGAATACCTTCGTGGTGCCGTCGAATCTCTCGGACATCGCGTCGATCATCGCGCTCGCGAAGGGCGTGGCGAGTGGGACGAACTCCGGTTCGAGCGGGAACTCCGGGAGCAGCGGTCCCGCCGCCTGATTGCTCGCTCGGTGGATCTCGTGCGGTGGGTCGGGGCGGATGGGTACCGGGGAGTCAGCGGGGCGGTTCCTCCTGGTTCCGGGGAGTCACAGGGACGTCCCCTACCAGGCCGGCGGGGCGCCGCCTCAACCTCCAGGTGCTGGGCGCGCTGAACATCGGGGACGTCCCTGTGACTCCCCGGAACCCGCGCGACGCGGCGCTGCACCGCGTGGGTCCGGGGTACAGAGAGACTTCCCCGATGTTCAGCGCGCCATGCGTCTGGAAGACCAGGAGAAGTGCGCCGGCCTGGTAGGGGAAGTCTCTCTGTACCCCGGGCCCACATGGCCTCGATGAAACGAGTCGAGGGTGAAACGGGAGACGGCGCCGGTCCGAGGACCGACGCCGTCTCTGGGGAAGGGAGGCTGTCTGCTTCGCGTCGTGCGCGAGGTGGGTTAGAACCCGAGGCCGCCCTGGTTCTTGCAGCCGCCGACCGAGCCGATCGAGGTGCAGGCGTTGCCGAGGAAGGAGGCCTTGGTCTCCACGTCTTCGGCCTTGACGTTGATGCGCGCGCGTCCGAGGACCCAGCTGCCGTCGTTGATCGTGCCGATGTCGGTCTCGGCGTTGCCCAGGAACGAAGCCTTCGTCTCGACGTCTTCGACTTCGACGTCGATCTCGAGGTCGCCGCCGACGAGCGTGTCGGGGCCGAACTGCGCGGACGCGGCGCTGGCGATCGTGAGGCTGGCGAGCAGGGCGAGGGTGATGAAGCGGATCATGGTGGTGGTTCCTTTGAATTCTTGTGTTTCGAGTCCGGTGAGCCGCACGCCGTGTGCGACTTCGGAGAAGGGTCGGGAGCCGCTCGGATCTGGATCACCGCAGGCGAAGAATCTCTGGAGTGACTTCGGGGCCGGGTTCCGGGGAGTCACAGGGACGTCCCCTACCAGGCCGGCGGG
>JAHEJV010000034.1 GCA_024638705.1 Deltaproteobacteria bacterium
CGGGATCCCCCTGGCCCCGGCCGCTGCGTTGAGAGGTTGTTCGGCTCGCGGATCGCCGTGGCCCCGGCCGTTGCGTTGGGAGGTTGATCGGCTGCGGGATCGGCCGTGTTCCGCGTCGCAGGGCGGAATCGGGGGGTGGGCAAAAGAAGGCCCCGAGAGCAGGCCGTCGGCTGGGCCGGCGGTCCTTCGGAGCGGCTACGGCGTCCGCGCTCTCGGGGCGGTGGCGCTGGGAACCTGCGTCCCCTTTGCCGAGATTTTTGCAATTCGGCTCGTGGCGCTAGGACGCCGCCACCTCACTCGCCGTAGTACTAGGTTGGTTCACCGAATCACCTCCGTCTCGGCGTAGGGTACTTCCAGCGAGGCCCAGACCTCGCTTCCTGACCGGCTCCCGGGGTAGTCGCCGTTACCGCCCCTACCGGACGCCTCTCCCCGACCGACCTCGGCCGCAAAGAGACTCGGGGACGAGTGAAGCCCCCTGACGAAACCCTATCGGAGACGCGGGCGGTCGACCACAGCGAGATGTGATCGACGGCACAGCGCGCGTCCCGCGCGAAGGGCAGGGTGAAGGGGCGTGGCGGCGCCCCCGAGCGCCATCGCCTGGACGGACCACGGCGATGGGAATCTCCCGTCCGAGTTCGGCTCGGGTGCGCCCTGCGCCTCTTTCGTTTCCGAGGGGACGGGCTCGACGACTCCGTCCTACTTGATCGCGACGGGGTTCACCGGGCTGCCGAGTGCGCCGGTGCGGGGCTGGGGCGGCGCGGCGAAGAAGAACGCGTAGCGACCGTCCTGGGCGCAGGCTTCGGCGAGGCGGTCGAGATGGAAGCTCTCGCCGAGGAGCAGCCCGATGTCGCGCACCGCGATCTGGTGCAGCGGCAGCACGATTCCGGCGATCTCCGACGGCATCACCTCCACGCACCAGGTGTCCGTCGCGACGGCCGCGATCTGCCGCTCGTGGAGCCAGCGCGCGCAGCGGAGCGACAGCCCCGCGGCCGGCCCTCCTGCGTAGTGCTCCCAGTCGTCCTCGGCGAAGCCGCGCGCGAGGCGTCCCGTGCGCACGAGCAGGATGTCGCCGGTCTCGATCGCGACCCCGGAGGCTTCGGCGCAGGCGTCGAGGTCCGCCGGCAAGATGCGGGTGCCGTCGTCGAGCCAGGGCACGCCGAGTCGACCGGGTAGGTCGAGCAGGACGCCGCGCCCCACGACACCATCGCAGTAGCGGTCGATCGAGGCGCTCCGTGCGCCGTTCGCGGGCAGCTTGGCGACGGGGCGCCCGTTGTAGGCGAGCCCGTCGTAGGACACCCGCCCATGGCCGTCCCACCACGCACCGCCCGGAGCCGGGGAGGGCGGTGCGAGAAAGGTGTGCGGATCCTCCGCGGCGGCGTGGGGCGCGCCCACCGCCGCGCCGGCCGTCTCGAAGGGCCAGGCGCAGGACACGACCTGTCCGGTGCGCGCCAGGCTGGCTGCGCCCGCCACCCGCTCGGGCGTCAGGTAGTTCAGCGTGCCCAACTCGTCGTCTTCGCCCCAGCGTCCCCAGTTCGAATAGCGCCGCCCCCAATCGCGGAGCGTTTCGAGATCGAGTGTCTCGTTCATCCGCCCCCCGTCACGCGCGCTTCTCGCGGAGCAGGGCCTCGACCCGGGGGATGTCCTCGGGCACGTCGACCGGCACGCTGCGCCAGCCGTCGACCGCGGCGCAGCGGATCGCGAACCCGTGCTCGAGGGCCCGGAGCTGCTCGAGTCCTTCGGCCTGCTCGGCCGGCGTCGGCGGGAGGGCGGCGAACTCGGCGAGGAAGGCGCGGCGATACGCGTAGAGCCCGACGTGCTGCCAGAGTGCCGGTTCGCCCGACCGCGCGTAGGGAATCGCGCTGCGCGAGAAGTAGAGCGCGCGGCCGCGAAGGTCGAGCACGACCTTCACACGGTTCGCGTCGCCGGCTGCGCCGGAATCGGCGCGGTGCACGACCGTCGCCATCGGCGCCTCGGCATCGTCGGCGAGCGCCGCGACGGCGGCGTCGATCACGAAGCCCTCGATCAGCGGCTCGTCGCCCTGCACGTTCACCACGACGTCGCAGTCGAGGGCTGCCGCCGCCTCGGCGATGCGGTCGGTGCCGGTGGGATGGTCCGGTCGCGTCATCGCCACCTCGGCGCCGAAGTCCCGACACGCGTCCGCAATGCGATCGTCGTCGGTGGCGATCACCACGCGCTCGAGCGATTTCGCGGTGCGCGCACCCTCCCACACGTGGCGGATCATCGGTGCGCCCGCGATCTCCGCGAGCGGTTTCCCGGGGAAGCGCTGGGCCCCGAAACGCGCAGGAATCACGCCCACGGCTCGCATGACGCGATGCTACCCGAAGGGTACATTTCCCGCCGACATGGCCTCTCCCTCCGCCCCCCACCACGGCGCCGTGATCACCGTGTCGTCCAACAAGGGCGGCGTCGGGAAGACGACGCTCGCGACGAATCTCGCGATCTACTCGCGCGCGCTGCGCGAAGACCTGCCGGTGTTGATCGTCGGCCTCGACGACCAGGGCACGATCGATCGCATGTTCTCGTTGCAGGAGTACGGGCCGGAGGACGGCAACCTCAAGCACGGCTGGGCGGAACGCTCGCTCACACGGGTCGCGCAACTCGGTCAGTACGGCGTGCACTTCGTGCCGTCGCCGCCCGACGTCGCGCTGCTCAAGGCGCGCGCCAGCGACCCGAAGACGCTCTCGCGCATCCTGCGCGAGACCGCGTGGCCCGGGCTCGTCATCCTCGACACGAAGAGCGATCTCGAGGCGCTCACCGTCAACGCCTATCACGCCGCCGATCGCATCCTGATCCCGATCGCCGACTGGTCGTCCCTCGAAGAGGCCGAGAAGATCTTCCGCCTGCTCAAGGCGGAGGGCGGCGGTCTGGTCGACCGCGCGCGCGTCGTCTTCACGCTCGTCGACCGCCGCAGCCGCGTCGGAGGCGCCTCCGGCACCACGCTCTACCAGCGTCTGCGCGACGAGGCATCGCTGCGCGGATGGTCCTACCACAAGACGCCGATCTCGCGCAGTCCGCGCGTCGAAGCATTGAACTCGGGAGAGCAGAAGCCGCTCTCGGTCCTGCACCACGCGAAGGGCACCGCCGTGCACACCCAGCTCCGCGAGCTGACTCTCGAGGTGCTGGGCGAGCTGGGCATGAGCGACCGTCTCGACCTGCGCTGTCGCGACGACGAAGAAGAGACGGCCGAGCAGTGGGGCCGGGCGGTCTCGCGCCCGTCCCGCGAGACGTCGGGCGGCGTCGGGCGCTGGATCGCGCCCTGGAGACGTTAGGCGGCGCCCACGAGAGACAAGCTGCGCACGTCGATCGATTCAGATCTCGAACACGAGGAGAGGGAATGAGCACGTTCGGAATTGCAGTAGGCGGCGGACCGGCGCCCGGCATCAACGGAGTGATCGGCGCGGCGGCGACGCGTGCGCGGCGGCAGGGGCACCGCGTGATCGGCCTGATGGACGGGTTCTCCCATCTGATGGAAGGCGACACGAGCCGAACGAAGGAGCTGACCGAGGACGAGGTCGCGACGATCCACCTGCGCGGCGGCTCGATCCTGCACACCTCGCGCGCGAACCCGACGAAGAAGCCCGAACACCTGGCCGCCGTCGTGAAATCGCTGCACGCCCTCGGCATCGACCACCTGATCACGATCGGCGGCGACGACACCGCGTCTTCCTCGAGCCGCGTCGCCGAGGCCGCGGACGGCAGCATCAAGGTCGTGCACGTGCCGAAGACGATCGACAACGACCTCCCGCTGCCCGAGGGCGTGCCCACCTTCGGATTCGAGACGGCGCGCGAACACGGCACCGCGGTGGTCGAACGGTTGATCAACGACATGGAGACCACCAATCGCTGGTTCTTCATCGTGATGATGGGACGCTCGGCGGGACACCTCGCCCTCGGCGCCGGCAAGGCCGCGGGCGCGCCGATCACGCTGATCCCCGAGGAGTTCCCGAACGCGCCGATCGCGATCGACGACGTGGTGCGCACCCTCGAGGGCGCGATCGTGAAGCGCCTCGCAAGAGGACGCCCCGACGGCGTCGCCGTGATCGCCGAGGGCGTGGCGTCGGCGATGGACCCGGCCGACCCGCTGCTCGCCGACGCGCCGCGCGACGAGCACGGCCACATCCGCCTCGCCGAGGTGCCGCTCGCGGGCGTGCTGCGCAACGCGGTGATGGATTCGCTCGCGGCGCGCGGCGTGAAGGTGACCGTCGGCGAGAAGGACGTCGGCTACGAGCTGCGCTGCGGCTATCCCACCGCCTTCGACCGCGACTACACCCGCGACCTCGGCGTCGGCGCGGTCGACACGCTGCTCGCGGGCACCTCGTCCGTGCTGATCACCCGCCAGGCGGGCCAGATCGTGCCGGTGCCCTTCGGCGACATCATCGACCCGGAGACGAAGAAGTCGCGCGTGCGCGGCGTCGACACGAGTTCGGGCTCCTACCGCAACGCGCTCGCGTTGCAGGAGCGCATCACTGCAGAGGACCTCGCCGACGAGAAGACGCTCGCGGCGATCGCCCAGGCGGCGAACCTCTCGCCGGAGCAGGCCCGGGAACGCTACCGACCGCTGATGACGGCGTGAAAGCGATCGCCGCGGCATCGCGGCACTCCGGTCCGGCGAAGGGGTGACGGAGCGTCGCCGCAATCCGGCGTGGATTCCGCCCTTCCTCGGGCGCGTGCCCGCCACGGTGCCCGATCCCCACGTGAGCCTGCTCGGGGCGGTCGCCTTCGCGATCTTCTTCGAGAACTACGACCAGGCGATGCTGACGCAGGCGATCAAGCAGATCGCCGGCGACTTCGGCGTCGTCGAGTCGGAGCTTGGCAACCTGCTCGGTCTCGTCCGGCTCGGCGCGGTGCCGGCGTTCTTCCTGATTCCGCTCGCCGATCGTTTCGGACGACGCCGCACCTTCCTGGTCTCCGTGCTCGGCATGAGTCTCGCGACGACGCTCTCCGCGCTCGCGCCGAGCGTGATGCCGTTCATCGGGCTGCAGATGCTCTCGCGTCTGTTCATGGTCACCGCTGCGGCGACCGCCTTCGTGATCGTCACCGAGGAGTTCGAAGCGGCGCACCGCGGCTGGGGGCTGGGGATCGTCGGCGCCGTCGGGACGTTCGGCGTCGGGATGAGCGCCATTCTCTTCGCCGCGATCGACCTGTTGCCCTACGGCTGGCGCGCGATGTACCTCGTCGGCGTCGTGCCGCTGCTCGCGTTGCCAGTGCTGCGCAGGCGCATCGGTGAGACACGGCGTTTCGACGAGCAGCAGGCCGCGCGCGCGTCCGCCGGCATCGCCCAGGCCGCCTGGTGGCATCCGCTCGCCGACCTCGCGCGCGCCTATCCGCTGCGCACGCTCGCGGTCGGCGTGATCGGCGCCGGATCCTCCGCGGCGAACGGCGCGGCCTACAACTTCTCCGCGTACTTCGTGCAGGAGCACCACGGCTGGGAGCCCGGGCAGTACTCGATCATGCTCCTGGCCGCCGGCACCGTCGGGATTCTCGGCCATCCCTTCGCGGGACGCGTCGCCGACGCGCGCGGGCGGCGTCTGGTCGGCTTCGCCTTCTACGCCCTGTTCCCCTTCCTCGCCTTCGCGTTCTATTCGGCGCCGGGCTGGGCGCTCGCCTTCCTCTGGGTGCCGATGGTCTTCGTGATCACCGGCGGGATCACGATCTCGCGCGCGCTGGCGACCGAGCTCTTTCCGACGTCGTATCGCGGCACCGCCTCCGGGTTCCTCCAGCTGATGGACACGCTCGGCGCCGCCGCCGCGCTCTTCGCGATCTCCGCCATGACGGTCACCGGGGCGAGCGCGATCCCCGCCGTGCAGGTCGTCGTGTGGATCTCGCTCCTGGCCGCGCTGGCGCTGCTGGTGCTGCCCGAAACCGGGCGTCGCGAGCTCGAGGACATCAGCGACGACGGGACGGCGCCCACCGACGGGAACGGCGCTTGACAGCTTCGCAGCGATGTGAGAAATCGGAATCGGGGGCGTGATATGTCGAGTGAACCGACGGAAACCGCGACGGACGTCGCACCTGACCTCGGGCCGGGTCTCGAGGACCGCGATCGGGGCGATGCGATCGCGGGGGCGACCGAGCCCGCAGACGCGCCGGAGACGGACGGACCCCACGAGCCCGAGAAGAGCCTCGAGCGCCAGATCCGCGCCTTCCACTGGGTCCGCCTGCTCGCCGAGCTGAGTGGGCGCCACGCCGGCACCGACCAGGAGGGCGAAGCGGGACGCCGCGTTGCGGTGTGGCTCGGCGACCTCGGCCTCGAGGAGATCTCGCTGGCGTCGGTGCCGTCGCGGCCGCGGCCGGGCACCGTGCTCGCGATGCACGCCGGGGTCGCGGCGCTGGGTTGCGCGATCGGCGGCATCGCCGGTTTCGCACTGGCGGTCTTCTCCCTGATCTCGTTCCGGCGTGAGGTCGGCGGCGGCGCGCCGCTGCTCACGCGCTGGCTGCCCGCGCGCGATTCCCAGAACGTGATCGGTCGGGTGGGCGCGGTGCGGCCGCGTCGACGCATCGTGCTGCTCGCGCACCTCGACGCCGGGCAGGCGAGCCCGCTCTTCACGGGCCGCGCTCGCCGCTGGCTGGCCGCCTCGGATGCGAGCGGCGCACCGCGCGGCGCGTGGGCGCTGCCGGCGCGGGTTTTGTTCGCGGCGACGGTCGTCACCGCCGCTTCCGCGCTCGGCGCCGACGGCGCCCTCGTCGGTCTCGCGCAGGCCGCCCTTGCGCTGACGCTCGGCGTGGGATTCATCGTCGGGGTGCAGTGGGCGCTCGACCGGGACGCCGCGGGCGCGAACGACAACGCGTCGGGGGTCGCCGCGATGCTCACGGCGGTCGAGCAGCTCGCGGCGCAGATTCCTCCCGACGTCGAGCTCTGGTGCGCCGCGACGGGGGCCGGGCAGGCGGGCGCGCAGGGCGTCCGCGCGCTCCTCGACGCCCATCCCGAATGGCAGGACGATCACACCGCGATCGTGAGCTTCGACTGCGTCGGCGAGGGCACGCTGTGCCATGCGCGCAGCGACGGCGCACTCGTGCGCGCCACCCACTCGCCGATGCTCGGCGAGCTCGCGCGGCGCGTGGCGGCGAGCGGCGCCTACGGCGACGTCGCCCCGGCCGATCTCGCGTTCGAGACGGCGGCGCACGTCCCGGCGCGTCGTGGCGCACACGTGTTGTCGCTGGTGACGCTCGACGCCGATGGCCTTCCGCATCGCTGGCGCGCCGCCGGCGATACGCCCGAGCGTGTCGACGCCGAGGCGGTGATCCGCGCCGCCGACTTCGGCTGCTGCGTGCTCTCGGCCTACCTGCGCGGCGACGCGGAGCCCCTCGCGTACGTGTGATCGGCGGATGATCCGATGAGCGCCCGCAGACCTTGCGCCGCATGATCGTCCGCGTGCCCGCCGGCGTGCTGCCGGCTCCCGAGACGGGCGCGCTCCCCGAGCCGATGCCGCTGCGTCGCATGGTCGGGCCGAGCGTGATCCTCGTCGGGCTCTCGATCGGCAGCGGCGAGTTCGTGTTGTGGCCGCGGCTCACCGCCGAGTGGGGCTTCGCGCTCTTCTGGGCGTGCTGGATCGGCGTCACGCTCCAGTTCTTCCTCAACATGGAGATCGAGCGCTGGACGCTCGCGACGGGGGAGAGCGCCGTCACGGGCTTCGCGCGCCTGCACCGCGTCTACGCGCCGATCTTCCTCGTGTGCGGCACGGTGCCTTGGATCTGGCCCGGCTGGGCGACGGGCGGCGCCACGCTGATCGCCTGGGAGTTCGGCGGAAGCATCCCGGGGATGGCGGTCGCGGGGCTCGTGTTATGCGGCATCGTGCTCTCGCTCGGGCCGGTCGTCTACCGCACCGTCGAGGCGATCCAGATCGTGCTCGTGACGGTGATCGTCCTGACGGTGAGCGTGCTCGCGATCGCGGTCGTGCGCATCGAGGACGTCGTCGCGCTCTTCGAGGGCGCGCTGCGCGTCGGCCATGTCCCCGACGGGGTGCACCTCCCGATGCTGCTCGGCGCGCTCGCCTTCGCCGGCGCGGGCGGATCGGTGAACCTCGCCCAGTCGAACTACGTGAAGGACAAGGGCTATGGCATGGGTTCGTTCATCGGGCGCATCACCAGCCCGTTCACCGGACGCGAAGAGGCGTCGTCCACCGTCGGGGTGGCGATCGGCGGATCGGCGGAAGACCTCGCGCGCTGGAAGGTGTGGTGGCGTCGCACGAACGTCGAGCACTTCACATCCTTCTATCTCTTGGCACTGCTGAGCCTCGCGCTCTTCTGCCTGCTCGCGAGCGCCCTGATCGGGCCGGACGTCGTCCTCGACGAAGGGCTGGGCTTCATTCGCGCCGAGGCAGACACGATCGAGGCGCGCTTCGGCGGCGGCGCCCGCGCAGCGTTCCTCTTCCTCGGCGTCGCGGTGTTGTTCTCGACCGAGCTCGCGCTGCTCGACGCGGTGTCGCGCGTCGCCGCGGATCTGCTCGCCCTCGAGCTTCGCGGTCGCTTCGGCGTTTCGCAGCTCTACTTCGCGTCCGTGTGGGCGTTGATCGGCTTCGGCATCGTCGTCCTGCTCGCCGGCTTCGACCAGCCGCTCGCCCTGCTGATCCTCTCGGCGGCGCTGAACGGCGTCGTGATGTTCCTCTACTCGGGCCTGCTGCTCTGGCTCAACTGGCGGAGCTTCGAACCGCCGCTGCGTCCGAGCCTCCCGCGCGCCGCCGCGTTGCTCGTGTGCTTCGCCTTCTTCGGCTACTTCAGCGTGCTCACCGTCGTGGATCGGCTCGGCGGATGAGGGAGGTGCCCGCGTGCTGAACGCCCTTCGCGACGCCGGCGCCGGGCTCTCCCGCTTCACCGAGCGGTGGGTGCCCGACTCCTGGGTGATCTGCATGGTGCTCACCGCGATCGCCTTCGTGCTGGCGATCGGCGGTGCTGGGGTGGGTGTCGAGGAGAGCGTGCTCGCCTGGGGCGACGGCGTCTGGGTGCTGCTCACCCTCGCGATGCAGTTCACGATCGCGATGGTGGCGGCGCACGCCTGCGTGGCGTCGGGGCCCGTGTTCCGCTGGCTCGACAAGCTGGCTTCGTGGCCCGACCCGGAGCGTCCCACCCAGGCCGTGTGGATGGCGGGGATCTTCTCGCTGGTCACCGGCTACCTGAACTGGGCGCTGTGTCTCGTGGCCTGCGCGCTGTTCGTCCCCTTCCTCGCGCGCCGCAACCCGAAGACCGACATCCGCGTGCTGATCACGTCGGCCTATCTCGGGCTCGGCACGGTGTGGCACTGCGGGCTCTCCGGGTCGGCGCCGCTCATCCTCGCGACGCCGGGAAACCCGCTGCTCGCGCCGAGCACGGGCGCGGCCGTCGTCGATCGCCTCTATCCGGTGACCGAGACGCTCTTCCATCCCTTCAATCTCGTCTACATGCTGGTGATCGGCGCGACCGGCTTGTTCGCGGCCGTCGCGCTCCACCCGCGCCGCGACGCGGTGACGCTCACGCCCGATCAGGTCGAAACGATCATGCCGACGCCGCCGGAAGCGACGACTTCCCCGGACACCCCCGCCGAGAAGATGGAGGCCTTCCCCGGCTGGGTCTGGTTCGCGGCGCTCCTGCTCGCCTATCCGCTCGGCCACTCGATCGTGACGCGCGGCTTCGGTACGAGCTGGACGATCAACGCCTACAACGCGGTCTTCCTCGTGACGGCGCTGCTCCTGCACGGCAACCCGGCATCGTTCCTGCGCGCCTGTCGCAACGGCGTCGACGCCGCGTGGGGGATCATCATCCAGTTCCCGTTCTACGCGGGCATCTTCGGTCTGATGCAGAACACCGAGCTCGGCGCGTGGATCGGCGAGGGCTTCGCGAACTTCGCGACCGAGGGAACCTATCCGTTCGTCGTCTACTTCTACTCGGGGCTGATGAACCTCTTCGTGCCCTCGGCCGGCTCGAAGTGGCTCATCGAAGCGCCCTATCTCGTGGCGGCGGGCGAAACGCTCGACGTCTCGGTCGTCACGGTGCTGCTCGCCTACAGCTACGGTGACTCGACGACGAACCTGATCCAGCCCTTCTTCGCCATCCCGATCCTCGCCGTCACGCGGCTGCGCTTCGGCGACGTCGTCGGATACACCTTCCTCGTCGCGTTGGCGTGCTTCTTCGTATCCGCGGTGGCGATGGCGTGGATTCCGCCTCGCTTGTAGCTCTTCGCTTGCGCGCGGTCTTCGGCCGCGCTTGCGTCAGAGCCGGATGCGCGGCCGCGCGCGTCTTCCGTTCATGCTCTGGATGATCGCGCCCATCACCATGCCGGCGCAGAGGATGCCGGCGCCGGTGATCCACTCGGGCCAGCGGGCGCCGGCGCGAAGCTCGAAGTTCTCTCGCTCGAGCGCTTCGATCGTCGCGCGCTGCGTTTCGTCCGAGGTGCTGAGCTCCTGATTCGACGTCTCGAGCTCCTGCACGCGGTCGGTCAGCGATTGGAACTGGCCGCGCGCGTCGGCCGTCTCGGCCATGGTCTTCTCGAGCTTCATGCGCGCGGGCATCTCCGGCTGGAGGAAGCCTTCGGGAATCCAACCGTCGCCCAGCGAGCCGGTGCGGACCTGGGTCCAACCTTCTCGGCGACTCATGACCGTGACGGATTCGCCCGTCTTGATCGCGCCTTTGATGCGGTACTGCGTGCCGGGGCCGGTGCGCAGGTTGAGCGTCAACTCGTCCTGGACCCAGGCCGTCTCGGCGTAGGCCGCGACGCCCGAGAAGCAGCACACCGCGGCGATCAAACAACCGAACAGACGCAGCCCGCGGCCGCGTGATCCCAACGCGCCCGCAAGTCGGGCTGTGCGCATCATGCCTCTCGATCCCCCCATTCTGGTCGAGTTGCGGTCGAGCGGGCCCTTCGAGTGAATCGCGTCCATGGCTCCCCGGGTAGGACTCGAACCTACGACCCAGCGGTTAACAGCCGCTTGCTCTGCCAGCTGAGCTACCGGGGAAGACCTTCGGGCGGGGGGATTCTAGAGGCTGGGGCCTGGATTTCAACGAACGGCTCGCCGGACAGCGGAACCGTCACCACGACCGGGCGGGAGGGCGGCGCAGCGCGGCCCTCGTCCCGCTCCAGCAGGATCTGATAGCGGTACGTCCGGCCCGGCACGACGTCGCGATCGGTGTACTCGGCGCTCTCCACGGTGACGGAATCGCTGCGCCAGACGCCGTTCGTGCGGGTGACGTGGGCCCGGACGAAGCCCTCGTCGGTGCGCGGATCCCAGCGCAGGGTGATCGCATCGGACGCCGCCGTGACGAGCCAGTCGTAGCCCACCCCCGGTGCCGGGATCGGCTGGGAGGGCTCGCTCTCGAGGCCGTCGCGATCGACCGCGACGAGATCGTAGTGAACGATCTCGCCCGCACGGACGTCGCGGTCGGTCGCGCGCGTCTCGTCGGCGCCCACGTAGGTGACGGTCTCGATCGGCTTCTCGCCCCGCCAGCGGCGCAGGCGATAGCCGAGCAGGTCCCGCTCCACGTTCGGCTCCCAGGCCAGCTCGATCACGCCGAGGCGGCGCTTCGCGACGCGCAGCTCGATCGGCGGGAGCGGGGCGGGCTTCGTCACCGCGCGCACCACCGGGCTCGGCGGTCCGTGCTCGCCGCCCGGATTGCGCGACGACACGCGGTAGAACAGCACGCGCAGATTGCCGAGGCCGTCGTCGAGCAGGTGCGTCGTGTGACGACCCTCGAGCTCGGCCACCACTTCGAAGGGCCCTTCCGGCCCCGGGCTCCGCTCCACGGTGTAACCCGCGACGATCGGGTCGGGCGACGCCCGCCACGCGAGCGGGATCGATCGCGGTTGCTGCGAGTAGGCGAAGACGCCCTCGGGCGGCTCGGGCAGCGCCGCGGTGGTGGCGACGACGAGATCGGAGGCGTAGGCCGACACGCGGCCGTCGTGCGCGAAGCCGCGCAGGCGGTAGAAGCGCGTCTCGCCGTCGCCGAGCGGCGCGTTGGCTTCGTCGCGGTCGACCCAGGCGAGCGTGCCGCGATTCTGGAGGGCGATGCGCGCGAAGAACGGTCCGTCGCGCTCGTAGCTGCTCTCGACGAGATAGCCGGCGACGTCGGGCATCAGGACCGGGTCCCACCGCAGCGGGATCTTCCGATAGAGCCCGGTCGTCGCGACGATGCCTTCGGGCGGGGGCAGCTCGGCCGGTGGCTCGAAGACGAGCGACGGCGGCGGTTCCTCCTCCGTCGATGTTTCGGGAGCACTGCTCGGCAGGACGGCGCAACCGAGGACGGCCGCCATCGCGACGACGCAGAGAAGTGCGACCGCGAGACGCGCGCCCGAGCGGATCACTCCACTCCCTCCTCGTGCGTCGCGCGCAGGCGGTCGAGGGTTTCGAGCTGTTCCTCCGCGCGGGCGATGTAGGCCTGGACGCGTTCGTTGTGGGGATCGATCAGCAGCGCGCGCCGCCAGAGATCGAGGGCGGTCTCGAGCTGCTCTTCGCCGAACGCGGCGCGTCCGGCTTCGACGAGGGATTCGAGCTGTTCTACCTGTCGCGCGCGAGCCCACTCCTGGCGTCGCCGCCATTCGTCGGCGATCGCCTCCTGGAGGCGGTGCTCTTCGGTCTCGTAGCTGGGCTCGAAGGGGTCGAGCCGACGCAGGCGTTCGAGCGCTTCGCGCGCCGCCTGGAGATCGCCGGCTGCGCGCACCTCGCGGTAGGAGTCGAGCAGCTCGGCGCGCCGCACCACCACCTCGCGCGCGAGCGCCTGCACGTGTGCGAGCGATTCGGTGTCGTCGGGACGCAGCGTCAGAGCGAGGCGATAGTCGAGGAGCGCTTCGGCGAGCCGGCCCGATTGCTCGTACTCGCGGGCGTTCGCGATGTAGCCGTCGGCGCGGGCGGCGAGCTCGGCTTCGACGGCGGCGATGCGCGGTGCGAGCGTCGGGTCGTCGGTGGCGCGCCAGTGTTCGATCGCGCCCACCAGGTCGCCCGCGCGATAGAGATGTTCTCCGGTGTCGACCGGCGTCGCGCAGGCGGACGCGAGCAGCGCTACGAGCGCCGCGGCGATGCGGATCACGGCGCTCCGATCCGGTCGAACGGTCAGCCGGTTCATGCGCGAACCGCCGACTCCTCCGCCCCGGAAGCGCGCAGCGGACCGAGGTCGACGGAATAGACGTGCACCGGCTCTTCGCGTCCGGAGAGCTGGCGCTCGCCCTCGAAGCGCAATCGCGCGGCACCGCGCACCTGACGCTGCACGGCTTCGGAGACGAGGATCTCGCCGGGGCGCGCCAGCTTCTCGAGCCGGTGCGCGACGTTCACGGCGTCGCCGATCGCCGTGAAGTCCTGCCGGCGATCCGAGCCGATCGTTCCCACCACGACGGTGCCCGCGTGGACTCCGACGCCGATCGAGACCTGCACGCCGTCGTCCTCGGATGCGGCGAGGCGCGCGTTGCGCCGGTCGACCGCGCGCGCGATGTCGATCGCGGCGGTCACGGCGCGCAGCGCGTGGTCGGCCTGGGGCACGGGGGCGCCGAAGTACGCCATCACCGAGTCACCGATGAATTTGTCGATCGTGCCACCGGCACCGAGGATGATGTCCGAGATGAGCTGGAAGCACTCGTTGAGCAGGCTGACGACGTGCGACGCGTCCATCCCTTCCGAGAGCCGCGTGAACTGGCGGATGTCGACGAAGAGGATGGTCACCTCGCGCTCGATGCCGGCCTGCTTCTCGTGGGCGTCGCTCTCGAGCAGTTGGTTCAGCACGTAGTCGTCCACGTACCGCCCGAAGGCCTGCTGGATCTTCTGCTTCTGCTCGAGCGAGTCGCCCATCTCGTTGAAGGCGCGGGTGAGCTCGCCCACCTCGTCGCGGGACGTGGGCGGAACGCGCACGGTGACGTCGCCCGCGGCCATTCTTTCGACGCCGACGCGCAGGCGTCGCAACGGTCCGACGAGCAGCGCGACGAAGCCGAGTCCGGCCAGCACGCCGATCACCACGACGACGACGGCGACGGCGGCGAGCTGCTGGGTGTTGCTGGCGACGACCGGGTCGACGAGGAGCCGCAGATCGAGCTCGACCTGCGCTTCCCCGACCAGCACGTCGCTGTAGAGGACAGGCGCGGCGACGAGCAGCTGACGCTCCTCGCGACTCACCCACACGCCGTCGACCGACTGGGGGTGGCCCGCGAGCCGTTCGCCCATCGTGCCGCGCGCGCCGGGATCGCGGGAGGCGAGGATGCGACCGTCGCGGTCGAGCAGGCGCACCCGCACGACGCCGGGCTGGGCGCCGACCTCTTGGATGAGCTTGTCGAGCGACAGCTCGGGGTCGAAGTCACCGCTGCCCGTGTCGAGCAGGGGTTCTTTCGCAGCGCCGGCGAGGTTCGTCGCGAGCGCCCGACCGTGCTTCTCGACCTCGGCCTCGAGCGCCTGGCGCTCGTGCTGGGTCGCGAGAATCGCCAGGCCGACGCATGCCGCGACCAGCAGCGCGACGACCAACGCACTGAACTTGACCTGGAGCGATCGCACGAGAGCAACAAACCTGACTGCGGTGGCGGGGGTTCACCGCACGAAGGAGGGGCTGTGCCCGACATCCTTCGCGTTGGCAGGGTATCGGACCGACGCGGCGCGTGTCGCCGACGCGGTCCCCGTGCCAGGGTGGGTGGCGGTTCGGTGCGGTCTGGTGGCTAATCGAAGCGGATGTCGCGCACTTCGAATGCCCGCGTTCCCTTCGGCACCCGAACCGTGACTTCGTCGTCGATCCGCTTGCCGAGCAGGGCACGCGCGATCGGCGACCCGATCGAGAGCTTTCCTTCGGCGATGTCCGCCTCGTCTTCGCCGACCAGGGTGTACTTCACTTCCTCGTCGGCCTCGGCGTCGAGCAGGACGACCGTCACGCCGAAGCGCACGGCGTCCGGCGGCGGCCCCGAGGGGTCGATGACCTGCGCGCGGGCCAGCTTGTCCTCGATCATCCGGATCCGGCCCTCGAGGTGGCTCTGTCGCTCCTTCGCAGCGTGGAACTCGGCGTTCTCGGAGATGTCACCGTGGGCGCGGGCGGTCTCGATCTCCTTGACGTTCTCGGGCCGCTCGACGGTCTTGAGGTTCTTCAGGTCGGCCTCGAGCTTGTCGTACCCCGCGCGGGTCATCGGTACACGCTCTTCGGACATTCTCACTCCATGCGTCGGATCGCCCCACGTCATCGCGGCGGCGACTCCCTGGGAAGTCTGGGAAGCCATTTCTGGGAGGCCGGGGTCCCGGGCGAAGCCCGATTGGACCCTCGGACGGCCTGCTTCGACCGCTACAATGGCTCCAAAATGAATCCGACGCCTCTCGGGAAGGCGTCGGGTCGATTCAGCCTACCGGTCGCAGGAGGGCTGTCAACGCGTGCCGAATCGCCCCGAAAACCGCGCCTCGGCGGCCTGCAGGCCCTCGAAACCCCGTTCCCGACCCCGAAACCGCCGATTTCGCCACCCGGATCCCACTCCACCCGCTCCGGACGCTGGAAGCCCCATGAGTTCTGCCGACGCCGCGTCCGACCGGGCCCCCCGGCTGGTCCCCTTCGCCACTCTCTTCTACGGCGTCCTCGCGCTCGCGGCCCTCGCCTGGAACGCCTGGGCGGGAACGCCCTGGGCGTTCATCGATTCCGCGGCCCAGGCCGCGGGAGTGCGCTGGGGGCGCGACGCTGCGATCGGACTCGGCGCCGCCGCCACGACGATCGCCCTGTCGCATTGGGCCACCCACCAGACCGCCTGGGGGGAGACGCTGGCACGCGAGCTGGCGCGCGTGATCGGTCGCCTCGGTTGGGGCGCGGCGATCTGGCTGGGGATCGTCAGCGGCTTTGCCGAGGAGGCGTTCTTTCGCGGCGCCCTGCAACCGCGGGTCGGTTGGTTCGCGGCGAGCCTGATCTTCGGACTGGTGCACGTGCCGCCGAATCGGTCGCTGCTGCCGTGGACCGGTTTCGCCATCGTCGCCGGGGGCATGCTCGGCGCACTCTACCTCTGGACGGGAAACCTGCTGGCGCCGTTTCTCGCGCATGCCGGGATCAATGCGGTGAATCTCCGCCTTCTGGGCGCGTGGGTCGGGCGCGAGGACGCCGGCTGAACGCGCTGGTGGGATCCGAGCGCAAGCGTCGATCGGATCGACGGGACGCGGGTCAGATCAGTGCGATCGCGTCGATCTCGACGTCGGCGCCGAGCGGAAGCGCCGCCACCTGCACCGTCGCGCGCGCGGGCGGCGGGTCTCCGGTGAAGTGCTTCGCGTAGACGGCGTTGATCCGCGCGAAGAGGGCGAGGTCGGTGACGTAGACCGTGGCCTTCAAGACGCGCGTGAGGTTCGAGCCGGCCGCTTCGAGCACCGCCGCGAGGTTCGCGATCACCCGCTCGGTCTGCGCCTCGATCTCGCCTTCGACGATCGCACCGGTCGCCGGGTCGATTGGGATCTGCCCCGACGCGAACACGTACTCGCCGTGGGAGACGGCCTGGGAGTAGGGACCGACCGGAGCCGGTGCGGCGTCACTCTCTACCCGCTTCATCCCAGCGTGCTAGGCGTCGTAGGAGTCGTCTTCCGCGACGACGAGGCGGTCTTCGAGGACGCGCAGCAGGTAGCCGAGCAGCATCAGGTTGGGCAGGCGCTTCGTCGTGGCGGCGTCGATCGGGAGGCCCTCGGCGAAGTCGCCCGCATAACGCGAGAAGAAGTCGAGCGTGTCGAGGGGGACGTTCTTCGCGACGAGCTCGTTGAGCTCTTCGACGGAGAGCGCTTCGAGCACCTCGACGAGCTCCCAGGCGAGCTCTTCGCGGGTGACCGGGTGGTCTTCCGCATCGTCGATCTCGGCTTCGATGTTCTCCATCATCTCGGGATCGAAGCGGATCGGGTCTCGCGGGTCGTCCATTGGTCGCCTCGGGGGATGACGCGCGTGTTCGTGCGCATCCCTTGTGGGCGGTGTGCCACCGACGATGTCGGGCCGAGAAGATGCCGAGCGCGATTGCGCTCGTGGCGACTCCGCGAGTTCGACCGCATCGTGACAGTGGGCCGTTTCCGTGTCAATGGACGACTCCGACGACCGCGAACCGTCGCGGCGATGTGCAACGTGGACTCTTTCCCGCATGAATCCGTATACGCTCGAGGACGAGTTGCCGGTCGCCTGCGGATCGCGTCGCGGGGATGAATCTCGTCCTCCACCGTCGGAGAATCGCGAACTCCGTCGGTTGGGCGAGGGGGCGAAGAGCCACGAGGTCGGCGCGAGTGCTCGGCGGTGCCAGGGTGGAGTCGAAGCCGGCATGAAACGGAACGGGCGGCGTGTCGGGACGCGGGCCGCGCAAAAGCCGAGACGCGGAGCTGGTCGGGGCGACTGGATTCGAACCAGCGACCTCTTCGTCCCGAACGAAGCGCGCTACCAAGCTGCGCCACGCCCCGACGCTCCATCGGCGATGGCGAGTATCGCCCTTCATCGGACGCCCGCAAGGTGGGATTGGCGGGGAGCAGAAAACGGATTCGGGGGCGCGCGCGGCCTTCGGCCGCGCTTGCGGGGCGAAGGAAGGGCGCGCGGGTTTGCGGGCGCGGTGCTCTTTTCGGGGGCGGGCTCGACGACTCCGTGGTTGGGCGCCGTAGTGGGAGGCGGAGGCCGCCTTTCGACTTCGCTCGCCTTCGGCTCGCTGCGCGCGTGGCCTTCGGCCGCGCTTGCTCAGGCGTCCTCCGCCGCCTTGCGCAGGGCGGAGATCGCCTCCTTGCGGTCGGGGGCGCCGAAGATGGCGGTGCCGGCGACGAAGACGTCGGCGCCTGCGGCGGCAGCGCGGCCGATCGTCTCGGGGCCGATGCCGCCATCCACTTCGAGCGCCACGTCGAGGTCGCGTTCGTCGATCCAGCGCCGCAGCGTCTCGATCTTCGGAAGCATGCCCTCGATGAACTTCTGGCCCCCGAAGCCCGGATTCACGGTCATCACCAGCACCTGATCGACGTCGTCGAGCACGTGCTCGACCGAAGAAGCCGGTGTCGACGGGTTGAGCACGACGCAGGCCCGCGCCCCCGCTTCGCGGATCTGCGCGACGCTGCGGTGCAGGTGCGGACAGGTCTCGACGTGGATGCCGACCGTGTGCGCGCCGGCGCGCACGAAGTCGTCCACGTATCGCTCGGGCTCGACGATCATCAGGTGGACGTCGAGGGGAAGCGAGGTGGCGTCGCGCACGGCCTCGGCGATGAACGGTCCGATCGTGATGTTCGGCACGAAGCGGCCGTCCATCACGTCGACGTGCACCCAGTCGGCGCCGCCCTCTTCGATGCTCGAGAGCTCTTCGCCGAGCTTCCTGAAATCGGCGGCGAGGATGGACGGAGCGATTCGGACGTCGCGCTGGCTCAAGAGCGTTTCTCCAGGCGGGCGGCGAAGAAGCCGTCCGTGTCGTGTCGGTGCGGAAAGCAACGCAGGATGCCGTCTTGATCCATCAGTTCGCGGACTTCCTCCGGCGCCTCGGGAACCGACGCCAGTTCGAAATCGGGGGAATCGCGGAGGAACGATTCCACCACCGCCTCGTTCTCTTCCGGCAGCAGCGTGCAGGTACTGTAGACGAGCACGCCTCCGGGCCTCAAGACGCGCGCGGCCTGACGGAGCAGCGCGCGCTGCGTTTCGGCGAGCCGTTCCGGGTCGGTGCTGCGGACGCGCCAGCGCGCGTCGGGATTGCGGCGCAGGGTGCCGAGTCCGGAGCAGGGCGCGTCGACGAGCACGCGGTCGAAGCCGCCCTCGGGCGCGATCTCGGCGAGCCCGCGCGTGGCGTCGAAGGCCACGCACTCGAGGCGGCCGAGCTGGAGCCGTCGTGCCGCGCGCCGCACGAGGTCGAGGCGTCGCGCGTGTCGATCGACGGCGAGCACCGCGCCGGTCTTTCCGACGCGCTCGGCGATCGCCGTCGCCTTGCCGCCGGGCGCGGCGCACGTGTCGAGCACGCGCTCGCCGGGCTGCGGGTCGAGCAGGCCGACGACGAGCTGCGACGCCTCGTCCTGCACGGTGAAGCGACCCGACAGAAATCCCGGCAGCGACGCCGGATTGCCACGCCGGCCGAGGACGACGCCGTAGCGCGCCCAGCGACACGGCCGGGCCTCGGGAAACTTCGCGCGCACCTCTTCGACGAGCTCGTCCACGTCGCCCTGGTGCGGATTCACGCGAACCGTGAGCGGCGGGTTCTCGGTGCACGCGGCCGCGAGCGCCGCGGCCTCCTCGGGGCCGAAGAGCTCGAGCCACCGCGCCGCGATCCAGCTCGGCAGGCTCTGGGTGTGCATCAGGTGTCCGAGCGGGTCGCTCTCCAGCGTGGGCAGCGCTTCGTTCGCGTGCTCGCGCGCGAGCTTGCGCAACACGGCGTTGACCAGCCCGGTAGCGCGCTCGGCGCCGACGGCGCGCACGCAGCGCACCGTCTCGTCGACCGCCGCGTTCGCCGGCACGCGGTCGTTGATCGCGATCTGGTAGGCGCCGAGGCGCAGAGCGCTCGCGACGACGCCTTCGAGCTTCTCGAGCGGGCGATCGAGGCAGCGCCCGAGCAGGTAGTCGATGCGTCCCCGCCAGCGCAACGTGCCGTAGACGAGGTCGGTGACGAAGGCGCGGTCGGCCGAAGTGAGGTCGCTGCGCGCGAGCTGGCTGTGCAGCAGCACGTCGGCGTAGGCACCTGCGCGCTGCACGCGCTCGAGCACGCGCAGGGCGAGCAGGCGTGTGCGCGTGGGGGCGTGGTTGCCCCGGTCGGGTTGGGCGCGATCGGGGCGCCCGCGTCGCGGCCGGGCAGGGCGGCCGCTGGACCTCGTCGGCATCGCGGGAGTCTACGCGACTCCGGCCGTTCTCGCGCGCCTGCCGGTCACGGACCGACGCGTTCTCCGTCGGAGATCGGGCGTCCGCGCAGGTAGTCGGCGGTGTCGAGCGGCTTGCCCCCGGGACGCTGGAGACGCGTCGGACACAGCCAGCCATCGCCCGTCGCGATGCGGAGCGCGCCGTCGGGCGCGTGCTGCGCCACTCCCGGCGGCCGGTCGACCGCACCGGGCTCGCCGTGTGCGGCGAGGATGCGCAGCGCGTCCCCCGACGGCCGAGCTCGCGCACCGGGCGTCGGGGCGAAGGCGCGCACGTGTCGCGCGAGCTGTGCCGCGGGCCGGCTCCAGTCGAGCACGGCTTCGGCGGGGGAGATCTTCGGCGCGAGCGTGGCGCGCGCGTCGTCCTGCTCGGTCCAGTGCGCGGTGCCGTCGGCGATCGCGCGCAGCCCCTCCTCGATCGCATCGGCGGCGACGACGGCGAGCCGTTCGGTGAGCGAGCCGGTGTTCTCGTCGTCTCCGATCGCGAGCTCGTGCACGAGCGCGACCGGGCCCGCGTCCATCTCCTTCACGACCTTCATCACCGACACGCCGGTCACCGTGTCGCCGGCGAGGATCGCGCGTGCGATCGGCGCTGCGCCGCGATGGCGCGGCAGGATGCTCGCGTGGCCGTTGATCAGGTAGCCCCGCGAGGGCAGCTCGCGGACCGGTTTCGGCAGGAACTGCCCGAACGCGACGACGACCCCGAGGTCGGGCGCGGCCTCGCGCAGCGCGGTGACGGTCTCCGCGTCGCCCACCTTCTCGGGGCGCAGCAGCGGGACGCCGCGCTCCTGCGCGAGCGCCGAAACCGGCGAGGGCACGACGCTGCGTCCGCGCCCCTTCGGGCGGTCGGGCTGGCTCACGATCGTCACGACGTCGTGCTCCGACGAATCGAGGATTCGCGCGAGCGTCGGCACCGCGAAATCCGGCGTCCCGAAGAAGATCAGCCGCATTTCGCGACCGCGGCGATCCGCCGCACGGTGAGGAGGGAGCGCGGGCTAGCCAGCGTCTTCCTCTTCGCGCTTCTGCTGCTTCTTCCGCTTCGCCACATAACGGCTGCGCTTGAGGCGGCTGATGTGGTCGATGAAGAGCACACCGTCGAGGTGGTCGACCTCGTGCTGGAAGCACACGGCCTGGAGGCCCTGGGCGTGGATCTCGACCTCTTTGCCGTCCAGATCCCGGGCCCGGAGGAAGACACGCTCGGCGCGCTCGACGTCCGCCTCGAAGTCGGGCACCGAGAGACAGCCCTCCGTCCAGGTGATCTTTCCCTCGTGCTCGGAGAGCTCGGGGTTCACCAGGATCAGCGGGTTGCGCTCGGCGTCCTCGGCCGTCCACTCCGTGTCGACGACGACGAGGCGCACGTCCTCCCCGACCTGCGGCGCGGCGAGCCCGATGCCGGGCTCGTCGTACATCACCTCGCACATGTCGCGCGCCAGCTCGCGGATCGAATCGTCGACCTCTTCGATCTTGCGCGAAACGCGGCGCAGGCGCTTGTCGGGGAATTTCAGAACGGGTCGCAAAGCCATGAACGGCCGAACATATCGGAATTCAGAGCATGCTCCAGGGACGTACGTCGACGGCGCCCTGCACGCCCGCGCCGAGTTTCGCCACCGCCGCGAGCGCGGCGCGCGCGCCCGCGCGAACCGTTTCGTCGTCGCCCTTGAGCAGCAGCTGCCAGCGGTAGCGCGCGCGCAGCTGCGGCAGGGGTGCGGGTGCGGGGCCGAGCAGCGCGCCCGCGGCGGCGGCGTCGATCACCGCGGCCGCGATCGCCGTCGCGGCGGCCTGCGCGTCGAGCTCGCGCTCCGCCGA
>JAHEJV010000288.1 GCA_024638705.1 Deltaproteobacteria bacterium
GGCGCTCGCCTGGGGCATCGTCGCCGCCGGCGTGCAGATGGATCGCCCCGTCTTCCTCGGCGCCTATCCGATCACGCCCGCGAGCGACGTGCTCCACGAAGTCGCGCGCTACCGCAACTTCGGCGTGAAGACCTTCCAGGCCGAGGACGAGATCGCCGCGATCAGCTCGGCGATCGGCGCGTCCTTCGCCGGACAGCTCGCAGTCACCACGACGAGCGGTCCGGGCATGGTGCTCAAGCAGGAGGCCCTGGGCCTCGCCGTGATGACGGAGCTGCCGCTGGTGGTCGTCGACATCCAGCGTTCGGGGCCGTCGACGGGGATGCCGACGAAGATCGAACAGGGCGACCTGCTGCTCGCCCTGCACGGGCGCAACAGTGACAGCCCGGTGCCGGTGCTGGCGGCGGCGTCTCCCGGCGACTGCTTCTACACGATGCTCGAGGCGTTCCGCATCGCCGTCGACTACATGACGCCGGTCGTCGTGCTCTCCGACTCCTACCTCGCCAACAGCGCCGAGCCGTGGCCGATCCCCGAGCTCGAGAGCCTCGACCGGCGCGGCGTCGACTACCGCACCGACCCGGAGGGCTTCCTCCCCTACCTGCGCGACCCGGACACGCTCGCGCGTCCGTGGGCCGTGCCCGGCACGCCTGGCCTCGAGCACCGCATCGGCGGCCTCTCGAAGGAGGAGAACACCGGCAACGTGTCCTACGACCCGGCGAACAACGCGCGCATGATCGAGCTGCGCGAGGAGAAGGTCGCGCGGATCGCGCGGCAGCTGCCGCCGATCGAAGTGAGCGGCGACGACCGCGGCGACCTGCTCCTCGTGGGTTGGGGCGGCACCGAAGGCGCCATCGCGGCGGCGGTGCAGCAGGCGCGCGCCGACGGCCTCGCGGTGTCGTCGATCCACCTGCGCCACCTGAATCCGTTCCCGCCCAACCTCGAGGAAGTGCTCGGCCGCTTCGAGCGTGTGCTCGTTCCCGAGCTCAACGGCGGTCAGCTCGCGATGCTCCTGCGATCGCGCTTCCTCGTCCCGGCGCGCTCGCTCTCGAAGCTAGAGGGACAACCTTTCAAGGTCTCCGAGCTCCGCGCGCGCATCGACGCCGTGCTCTCGGGAAACGAGGACCGAACCGATGGCTGAAGCCGTGAAGCTCACCAGCAAAGATTTCCAGTCGAGCCAGGACGTGCGCTGGTGCCCGGGCTGCGGCGACTACTCGATCCTCGCCAACGTGCAGCGCGTGATGCCCGACCTCGGCGTGCCGAAGGAGAACTTCGTGTTCGTCTCCGGCATCGGCTGCTCGTCGCGCTTCCCCTACTACATGAACACCTACGGCATGCACACGATCCACGGTCGCGCGCCGGCCTTCGCCACCGGCATCAAGGCGAGCCGCCCCGAGCTCTCGGTGTGGGTCGTGACGGGCGACGGCGACGGTCTCTCGATCGGCGGCAACCACCTGCTGCACACGATCCGCCGCAACGTCGACCTCCAGGTGCTGCTCTTCAACAACCGCGTCTACGGCCTCACGAAGGGCCAGTACTCGCCGACGTCGCGGCTCGGCATGAAGACGAAGTCGACGCCGGACGGCGCGATCGACCACCCGGTCGATCCGCTCGCTTTCGCACTCGGCGCGTCGGCCACCTTCGTCGCGCGCACCGTCGACGTGCATGCGACGCATCTCCAGGAGATCCTGCGCCGCGCCCACGAGCACAAGGGCACGGCGTTCATCGAGATCCTCCAGAACTGCCCGGTCTACAACGACGACGAGTGGATCGAGGTGGAAGACCGCAAGCAGCGCACCGAGGCGGCGCTCGTCCTCGAGGACGGCCAGCCGCTGGTGTGGGGCGCCGACGACCAGCGCCGCGGCATCCGCATCGACAACGGGATCCCGTCGATCGTGCACCTGGGCGTCGACGACGACCCGGTCGCGAAGGGCATCGCGGTGCACCACGAGCGCCACGAGAGCCCGGCCTACGCCTTCGCGCTCGCGAGCCTGCAACGCCCCGACTTCCCGCTCCCGATCGGCGTGTTCCGCGCCGTCGAGAAGCCGTCCTACGACCGCCTGCTCGACGACCAGGTGGCGGCCGCGATCGAGAAGCGCGGCAAGGGCGACCTCGGCGCGCTGCTGAATTCGGGCGACACCTGGACGGTCGGCGACTGACCGCGGCCGCGCGCGCTCGTCGCGCCGGCCGTCGGCTCGGCGCGACCCGTACGCGCAACACGGTCCCCGGTCGCGCACCGACGCGGGAAGAAGAAGCGCTCCTGGAGGAGCGGGGCTCGTCCTTCTAGCGGCGGCGCGACACGGCGATCCCGCCGAGGCCCAAAAGCAAGAGCGCCGCCGTGCCCGGCTCCGGAACCGGCACCGCAAACTGGCCCCGGCCTTCCCCGCCACTCGGTGTGCCACCGAAAGGCGGAGCGAGATCGAGCACCCGGCCGGCTTCGGGGGGCAGCATCACTTCGCCCACGAGCTCCGGGATCCCGGGCGGCGCCTCGGGAATCGGCAACGGATCGGGGGCGCCGACGCCGAAAACGCCGGGACCGGGGTTCTCGGGCGGAGCGGGAAGATCGAGTTCGAGCGGCGGCGCCGCCGGCGGCGCTCCCGGCTCGACGGGTCCGAGCGGCACGTTCGGGTTGGCGGGGGTCTCGAGCGGGGCGCCAACGGCCCACGAAGAGGCGGGAATCAGGCAGGAGAGCAGCAGCAGATTGCGCAGTGACATCGGTTCCTCGGTTTGATCGAACGAATCCACCTCCCCCGTGGTCGCCCGAGGTCCGTTGTGTCGGGAAAACCTCCCGGACCTCCCCTGCGACACCCGGCGGCGTGCGCGGGCATCGGAAGGCCCCTTCTGGTAGACCTTCGCTCCACCTCGAAACCGACGGAAGTCCGCGAAACCATGAGCCAATCTCCGCCCATCCTGTACACCTGGACCGACGAGGCGCCCGCTCTCGCCACCCATTCCTTCCTCCCGATCATCCGCGCCTTCGCCGGCGCCACGGGCGTCCCGGTGGAGACGCGCGACATCTCGCTGGCCGGGCGCATCGTCGCGGCCTTCGCCGACCGCCTGCCGGAAGACCAGCGCGAGCCCGACGGCCTCGGTGAGCTCGGCGGTCTGGTGAAGACGCCGGAAGCCAACGTCATCAAGCTGCCGAACATCAGCGCGTCGATTCCGCAGATGAAGGCGGCGATCGCGGAGCTGCAGGCGAAGGGCATCGGCCTGCCCGACTACCCGGAAGATCCCCAGAACGACGACGAGCGCGACGCGAAGGCGCGCTACGACAAGGTGAAGGGCAGCGCGGTGAACCCGGTGCTGCGCGAGGGCAACTCGGACCGCCGCGCGCCGAAGGCGGTGAAGGAGTACGCGCGCAAGAACCCGCACCGGATGGGCGCGTGGGCCGCCGACTCGAAGACCCACGTCGCAACGATGAGCGCCGGCGACTTCCGCCACAACGAGAAGTCGGTCACCGTCGACACGCCCACGACGGCGCGCATCGAGCACGTTGCGAAAGACGGCAAGACCACCGTTCTCAAGGAAGGCATCGAGCTCCTCGCCGGCGAGGTGATGGACGCCACCTTCATGAGCCGTCGCGCGCTCACCGAATTCCTGCGCGCGCAGATCGACGACGCGAAGCGACAGGGCGTGCTCTTCTCGCTGCACCTCAAGGCCACGATGATGAAGGTCTCCGACCCGATCCTCTTCGGGCACACGGTGCGGGCCTTCTTCGCGAACGTCTTCGAGAAGCACGGCGCTGCGCTCGAAGCCCTCGGCGCCGACCCGAACAACGGCTTCGGCGACGTCCTCGCGAAGATCGAGACGCTGCCCGCCGACGAGCGTGTGGCGATCGAGGCGGACATCGAGGCCGCCTATGCGAACGGCCCCGCGCTGGCGATGGTGAACTCCGACAAGGGCATCACCAACCTGCACGTGCCGAGCGACATCATCATCGACGCGTCGATGCCGCCGATGATCCGCGACTCGGGCGGGATGTGGAACCCCGACGGCGAGCTGCAGGACTGCAAGGCCGTGATCCCGGATTCGAGTTATGCGGGCGTCTACGACACCGTCGTGAAGGACTGCCAGGCGCACGGCGCCTACGATCCGGCCACGATGGGCAGCGTCCCGAATGTGGGCCTGATGGCGCAGAAGGCCGAGGAGTACGGCTCCCACGACAAGACCTTCGAGATCGCGGCCGACGGCGTCGTGCGCGTGGTCGACGCGAAGGGCGACACGCTGCTCGAACACGCCGTCGAGGAAGGCGACGTCTGGCGCGCCTGCCAGGTGAAGGACGCCGCCGTGCGCGACTGGGTGAAGCTCGCGGTGACGCGCGCCCGCGCCACCGGCGATCCGGCGGTGTTCTGGCTCGACGCCGATCGTCCCCACGACGCGGAGCTGATCCGCAAGGTGAACGCGTATCTGCCTGATCACGACACCGACGGCCTCGACCTGCGCATCCTGTCGCCCGTCGACGCGACGAAGCTCTCCCTCGAGCGCATCCGCCGCGGCGAGAACACGATCTCGTGCACCGGCAACGTGCTGCGCGACTACCTCACCGACCTCTTCCCGATCCTCGAGATCGGCACCAGCGCGAAGATGCTCTCGATCGTCCCGCTGATGAACGGCGGCGGCCTCTTCGAGACGGGCGCGGGCGGGTCGGCGCCGAAGCACGTGCAGCAGTTCGAGCAGGAAGGCCACCTGCGCTGGGATTCGCTCGGCGAGTTCCTCGCGCTCGCCGCCTCCCTCGATCACCTGGGCGAGCACTTCGACAACGCCGCAGCGCGCCTGCTCGGCGAGACCCTCGACGAAGCGACGGCGAAGCTGCTGATCGAGCGCAAGGCGCCGTCGCGCAAGGTGCACGAGCTCGACAACCGCGGCAGCCACTACTACCTCGCGCTCTACTGGGCGCAGGCGATCGCCGCGCAGACGACGGACACGGCGCTCGCGAAGCGCTTCGCGCCGATCGCCGAAGCGCTCGCGACGAACGAGCAGAAGATCGTCACCGAGCTGAACGAGGCCCAGGGTCCACCCCAGGACCTCGGGGGCTACTACCGCCCCGACCCCGGGAAGGCCGAGCGCGCGATGCGACCGAGCGCGACGTTCAACGGGATCATCGACGGGATCTGAATCGCGCCGGCGTCCCCGCTAGGAAGGGTCCGCCCCGGGCACGTCGCCGTCGTCGCTCGCGAAGACGGCGCGCAGCGACGCCCAGGACATCGCCGTCGCGAGCATGACGGCGATCGCCACGAGCACGATCCACGAGATCGCGCGGCCCGAGAGCGCGGCGCCGGACCAGTCGATCACCATCCAGAGTCCGGTGCCGATCAGCGCGCCGAGCAGCCCCGTCGCCACGACGCCGAGCGACTTCCACGAGATCGTGAACGCCGCGACCCAGCCGATCGTGAGCACGACGCCGAGAAACGCCTTCGGAGCGGTGATGGCCGCCCGCCAGCTCCCCGTCTCGAAATCGGACACCCAGTGCACGTAGGAGCGCCCTTCGGGATTCCACGTCACGACGACGAGGGCGAGCACGCCGACGAAGCGCAGGAACCATCCGAGCATGTGTCGATCCTTTCGTCCGGGGGCCGGGAAGCGGCGAATCCTACCAGTTTCCGCAGCCTTCCATGGGATCCTGCGGCGATCGCCCCGGCCGCGAGCCCGCCCGCTGCCGACCAGCAGCCGGTCGATCGGCCCGACCCGGGCAAAAAGTAAAGATTTTTCTAGACAGCCCTGCCGCAGTCGCTATTGCCGGAGGGTCATCAACCTCTGCTCCGGAGAACCTCCATGAATTCCTTGTCCCAGCGGCTCCTGATTTCCCTGATGATCACGCTCGGCATCGTGCTCGCTACCGAGACCGCGTTCGCGAAGGGCAAGCCCGGGCCCGATACGATCGCCCAGATCGTCGTCGACTCCGCCTCGGCCTCCGAGCCTGAGTTCACCATCCTCCTCGCGGCGCTCGAGGCGGTCGAAGAGG
>JAHEJV010000289.1 GCA_024638705.1 Deltaproteobacteria bacterium
ATCGCACCGGCCGAGCTCCCCGCCGAGCGCGTGGCCGCGGTCGAGCGCTTCCGCGCGGGCCCCACGCCCTCGATGCCCGAGGTCATGCAGGCGATCGCGACCGCCGACGCGTCGAACTTCGAGCTCGGCTTCGCGCACTGGCAGAAGTGGTGTCGCGACACGGAAGACCTGCCGGTCTCGATGGCGATCGCCGGCATCATCGACGGCCGCACGCTCACGCCCGAAGAGATCGCCGCCTACGACGCGCCCTTCCCCGACCCCTCCTACAAGATGGGGCCGCGCGCGATGCCGTCCCACGTGCCGACGCTCCCGGGAGACCCCTCGCGCGAGCCGAACCTCGCCGCGTGGAAGGTCTTCGAGAGCTGGAGCAAGCCCTTCACCTGCGCCTTCACCGACAACGACCCGGTCACGGCGGACGCGGTCCACGAATTCCTCGAGCGCGTCCCGAACGTGCGCAACCGCCCGATCGAAGGCGGCGGCCACTTCCTCCAGGAAGGGCGCGCCGAGGAGTTCGTCGCCCGCATCCTGGAGACGATCCGCGAGAGCTAGGCCGACACGCCCGGGTGTCAGGCGATCTCCACCGGGTGGATCACCTTCTCCTCGAGCCACATCACGATCTCGCGTAGCGCTTCGGGTCGGATCTCGTGCCCCATCTCGTACTCGCGAAACGCGAGCGGGACCCTCAATCCGAGCAGCGCGTCGCGCGAGGCGTAGGCGCGGTCGATCGAGATCATCGGATCCTCGGTGCCGTGGATCATCAGGGTGGGCAGCGCTTCGTGGGCCGGGTGCGGATCGATCGTGCCGACGACGTCGCTGGGCAACCACGTCGACATGCCGAGCAGGCCGGCGTAGCGCTCGGGGTCGTTCAGGGCGACGAGGTAGGCCATGAAGCCGCCCTGGCTGAAGCCGGCGAGGACGAGCTTCCTCGGGTCGACGGGATACCGCTCGCAGACGTCGTCGATGAAGATCTCGAGCAGGCCCTGTGCCGTCGCGACGGCGGCCATGTCCGGCGGCTTCCCCTCGGAGAGTGGAAACCAGCCGTAGGCCGGCGGCATCTGCGGCCCGGGCTGGAAGGCGAAGGGACCCTGGGGGCAGAGCACGATCGCCTCGCCGCGGTGGAGGATGGGCGCGAGCCCGAGCAGGTCGTGGGCGTTCGCGCCCCAGCCGTGCAGGGCGATGATCGTCGGGAAGGGGCCGTCACCGGCGGGAACGTGAGCGGTGTAGAGGAGTTCCATGGGGGCGCAGGATAGGGCAGCAAGCGGCCTCCGGAGGAGGCCGTGCGCAGCGAGCCGCAGGGCGAGCGAAGTCGAAAGGATGCCTCCGCGTTCGGCTGGAGCGCCCCCCATCGAATCGTCGAGCCCGCATCCGAACCGCAAGGAGGCCGCTTGCGGTGTGCTACCCCCTCCGCCGATGAGCGGAAAAAGCCTTCTCGACAAAGTCTGGGACTCGCACACGGTGCGCGAGCTGTCGACCGGGCAGACCCAGCTGTTCATCGGCCTGCACCTGATCCACGAGGTCACGAGTCCGCAGGCCTTCGCGATGCTGCGCGAGATGGGCGTCCCGGTGCGCTTCCCCGAGCGCACCTTCGCCACCGTCGACCACATCATCCCCACGCACACCCAGAAGCGTCCCCTCGCCGACGAGCTCGCCGAGGAGATGCTCGTGGCACTCGAGAAGAACACGAGCGAGAACGGCATCCGGTTCTTCGACGCGGCGTCGGGGAAGCAGGGCATCGTGCACGTCATCGGGCCCGAGCTCGGCCTCACCCAGCCCGGCATGACGATCGCCTGCGGCGACTCGCACACCAGCACGCACGGCGCCTTCGGCGCGGTTGCCTTCGGCATCGGCACGAGCCAGGTGCGCGACGTCCTCGCCACCCAGTGTCTCGCGCTCGCGCGGCCGAAGACGCGACGCATCGAGGTGTCGGGAAAGCTCGCCCGCGGCGTCTACGCGAAGGACGTGATCCTCGAGATCATCCGCAAGCTCGGCGTGAAGGGCGGCGTGGGTTATGCGTACGAGTACGCGGGCCCGGTGCTCGATTCGTTCTCGATCGAGGAGCGGCTCACCGTCTGCAACATGTCGATCGAAGGCGGCGCGCGCTGCGGCTACGTGAACCCCGACGACGCGACGGTCGAATACCTGCGCGGCCGTGCCTTCGCACCCGAGGGCAAGGCCTTCGACGAAGCGGCGAAGTGGTGGCGCAGCATGGCCTCGGACGCGGACGCGAGCTACGCCGACCGCGTCGAGCTCGACGGCAACGCCATCGCGCCCTCCGTCACCTGGGGCATCAACCCGGGCCAGACCGTCGCCGTCGACGAAGCCCTGCCCCGCCTCGAAGCGCTGCCCGACGACGAGCGCGCCTCGGCCGAAGAGGCCTACGCCTACATGGGCCTGCGCCCCGGCGAGCCGCTCACCAGCCAGGCCGTCGACGTGTGCTTCATCGGCTCGTGCACCAACGGCCGCATCAGCGATCTGCGCGAGGCGGCGCGCGTAGCAGCCACGGGGAAGGTGGCAGCGGGCGTGAAGGCGCTCGTCGTGCCCGGCTCGCGCCTCGTCGCGAACCAGGCCGAGGAAGAGGGCCTGCCCGAGGTGTTCGAGAGCGCCGGCTTCGAGTGGCGCGAGCCCGGGTGCTCGATGTGCCTCGCGATGAACCCGGACAAGCTGGTCGGCCGCGAGCTGTGCGCGTCGTCGAGCAACCGCAACTTCAAGGGACGCCAGGGCTCGCCGACCGGGCGCACGCTGCTCATGTCGCCGGCGATGGTCGCCGCCGCCGCGCTGCGCGGGAAGGTGGCGGACGTTCGGGAAGTGCTGTGATGAGGCGCTTGTTCGCGACAGCCCACTCTGGTTGGGAGGTGCTCTGATGACGGAAGCGAAGATCGAACGCGTCGAAGGCCGCGGCTGCGTGCTGCGCGGCGACGACATCGACACCGACCGCATCATCCCCGCGCGCTTCCTGCGCTGCGTCACCTTCGACGGTCTCGGCGAGCACGCCTTCGAGGACGACCGCGCGCAGAGCAAGGGCGACCACGCCCTCGACGACGAGCGCTTCACCGGCGCCAGCATCCTGATTGTCGGCCGCAACTTCGGCTGCGGCTCGTCGCGCGAGCACGCGCCGCAGTCGCTCGCGCGCGCGGGCTTCGAGGCGTTCGTCGGCGGCTCGTTCGCGGAGATCTTCGCGGGAAATTGCACCGCCCTCGGCCTGCCCTGCCTGGTGCTCGGCGCGGACGATCTCGAGACGCTGATGAACGCGGTCTCGGCCCGGCCCGAGCAGACCGTCGTCGCCGACGTCCTGGCGCGCACCGTCACCTGCGACGTCGGTGTCTTCGACGCGCAGATTCCCGACGGCACGCGCCAGCAGCTGCTCGAGGGGAGCTGGAACGCCACCGCCGTCCTGCTCGACGCGGGCAGCGCGATCGAGGACGCGGCCGGCCGGCTGCCCTACGTCGGCGGGTTCTAGATGGCGCGCGCCCTCGCGATCGGGCTCGGCGTCTCGCTCGCGATCGGTCTCGTCGCCTGCATCGGGCCGTCGGACCGCCGCCCCGGCTTCGCCCTCACAGGCGACGTCGCCCCAGCGTTCCCCGCCGACTGGTCGTTCAGCGACGCCGAGCGCGAGATCGCCGTGCAGGTGAGCCCGCCCCACCTGATCCCGCACTCGGTCACCGTCTGGTGCGCCACGGTCGAAGGCACGCTCTACCTCGGCGCGCGCAGCCCCGAGACGAAGAGCTGGCCGGGCTGGGTCGACGCCGACCCGGACGTGCGCCTGCGCATCGCCGGCAAGCTCTACGACGTCCGCCTGCGCCCCGTCGCACACGAAGCCGAGATCGCCACCATCCGCCGCGCCTACGCCGAGAAGTACGAGCTGCCGCAGATGGCGAGCGGCAACGGTCCGCCGATCCGCTACTGGATGGTCGTCCCCCGCGAGAGCTGATCGAGCACCGGTCAGGCGCCGAGCCATCCACGATGGCGGCAGCGCAGGGGGACGATGGCGGCAGCGCAGGGGGTGGGGGAGTTGCTGCCGGGAACTCGAGCGGACCGAGCACGGGCCGCACGCACACCCCCCGAGAACACAACCACCCACTCGCCGGATCCCTCACCACCAAGACCGCCGCCCGCGCCGTGCACCCCGCATCCCCCCAGCGAGGGAGCCATTCCCGGCGGCAACTCCCCCACCCCCTGCGCCCTCCTCGGGTTCGCGAATCGAGTCGAGGGAGCAGCGGCGCAACGCGGCGCAGCGACACGCGGCGACGCGCAGCGACACACAGCGACACACAGCGACACACAGCGACGCGCGGCGACGCGCGCTTCGCCTAACGCGCCGTGAACTTTGGATCGCGCTTTTCGAGGAAAGCCGCCATCCCCTCGGCGCGATCCTCGGTCCCGAAGGCCGAGGCAAACGCCTCCTGCTCGAGCGCGTTCGCGACGCGCGTGTCCGCGTCCTGCCCCTGCTGCATCACGCGCTTCGCGGCTGCGACGGCGAGCGGACCCTTCTTCGCGATCGTCTCGCCGGCGGCGAGCGCCGCGCCGAGCAGCTCGTCCGGCGCGAACACCTTGTTGGCGAGGCCGATGCGCAGCGCCTCGTCGGCCTTGATCGGCTCGCCGCCGAGGATCAGCTCCTTCGCCCACGCGATGCCGACCCGACGCGCGAGTCGGCTCGTGCCGCCGAAGCCGGGCAGGATGCCGAGGTTCACCTCGGGCTGTCCGAAGCGCGCCTTCTCCGAGGCGTAGATCCAGTCGCAGGCGAGCGCGAGCTCGCAGCCGCCACCGAGCGCGAAGCCGTTCACGGCGGCGATCGTCGGGACGGCGAGCGATTCGAGCGAGGCGAAGGCGCGATGGCCCAGACGCGCGAACTCGCCCCCTTCGACCGTGCCGAAGCGCTGCATCGCCGCGATGTCGGCCCCGGCCGCGAAGGCGCGCCCCTCGCCGGTGACCACCAACGCGCGCACCTTCGGATCGCGGGCGACCTCGGCGACGCGCGCCTCGATCGCCTCGAGGGTCGCGCGGTCGAGGGCGTTGAGCGCTTCGGGCCGGTTCAGGGTGAGCAGCGCGACAGCGCCGCGGCGTTCGCTCTTCACGGTGGGGGCATCACTCATGGCGGCGGACGGTATCGTGATATGCTGCGGCCGCCCAACGAGGAGGTCTCCGTGCACACGTCCCGCCTCGCCCAGCTCGCGATCATCGTCGCGGGCATTTCCCTGTCGCTCTACGTCGGCTCGATCCTGCTCGTGCAGCTCGGCGCCGTCTCCCCCCTGGCCGGCTTCCAGCTCCACATGCTCGGCGCGGTGATCGGCCCCGTCGCGCTGCTGATCGGGCTCTTCGCCCTGTTCACCACGCGCCCCGCCAGCGGTCGCGCGGGCCGCGGCCTGGCGCTCGGCGCAGCGTGCATCGGCGCGCTCATGCTCGTGCTCGTGCTCGCGACGGCCGGTCCGTCGGCGGGCGTTCCGCCGATCAACGACATCACCACCGCTCCCGACGACCCGCCGGCCTTCGTCGTGCTGACGCGCGAAGAGGCGAACGTCGAGCGCGACATGGGCTATCCCGGCGAGGAGTTCGCGTCGCAGCAACGGGCCGGCTACCCCGACCTCGCGCCCATCGAGGTGACGACGTCGGTCGCCGACACGCTCGACCGCGTGAAGGCGTCGATGGAGGAGTTCGGCTGGGACGTCGTGCACGTCGACGCCGACGCGGGCCGGATCGAGGCGATGGACGTCTCGCGGCTCTTCCTCTTCGTCGACGACATCGTCGTGCGCGTGCGGCCGAAGGAGAACGGAGCAATGGTGGACGTGCGTTCGAAGTCGCGCGACGGCAAGAGCGACCTCGGCGCCAACGCTGCGCGCATCCGACAGCTGCGCGACGCACTCCAGTAGCGATCGAGCCGGCGCGAACGCGGTCGGCCCGCCGCCGACGCAGCAGCGCTCAGTCCGCCGCCAGCGCGGTCGCCTTCGCCCAGCGGTA
>JAHEJV010000290.1 GCA_024638705.1 Deltaproteobacteria bacterium
CGACGCTTCCGGCCCCTCCCGCCTCGACGCCCGCGTCCGCACCGCCCGCGGTGCCGCCGCCCACCCGCGTCGAGGTCGACGCCGCGGCGCACCACACCCCGGCCCCGCCCGGGCCCACGCCGGTCGACCAGGCCGTGGCCGCGGTGCGCGACTTCTTCCTCGGCGGCAACACGGTGGTGCGCGTCGGCATCCTCGTGCTGCTGATCGGAGTCGCGCTGCTCGCGAAGTGGGCGGTCGACCACGCGCTCTTCCCGATCGAGCTGCGCCTGGCCGCCGCCGCCGCGATCGGCATGGCGCTCACCGGAATCGGCTTCCGTCTGCGCGAGTCGCGGCCCGGTTTCGCGACGACGCTCCAGGGTGGCGGCATCGCCGCGCTCTACCTCGTCGTCTTCTTCGCCTATCGCTTCTACGAGCTGGTGCCCGCGCCGCTCGCCTTCGCGCTCTTCGTCGCGATCGCGATCGCGTGTGGGACGCTCGCGGTGTTGCAGCGCGCGCAGCCGCTGATCTTCATCGGCAGCGTCGGCGGCTTCCTCGCCCCGGTGCTGGCGTCGAGCGGGTCCGGCGACCATGTCACGCTCTTCGCCTACTACCTGCTCCTCGACATCGCGATCGCCGCGGTCGCGTGGCGCGAGCAATGGCGCGGACTCAACCTGCTCGCCTTCGTCTGCACTTACGGCGTCGCGACCATCTGGGGTGTGCTCCGCTACACGCCCGCCGACTTCGCCACCACCGAGCCCTTCCTGCTCGCCTATCTCGTGCTCTTCACCGTCGTGGCGCTCGTGCAGGCGTGGCGCGCCCAACCGAAGCTCGCCGGTTTCGTCGACGGGACGCTCGTCTTCGGCACGCCGCTCATCACGCTGCTCGCCCAGGCGCAGCTCGTGGAGGGGCGGCAGCTCGGGATGGCGATCTCGACGGCGGGCTTCGGGCTCTACTACGCGCTGCTCGCCACCTTCGTCTGGCGCCGCGCGCCGGCCGGGCTGCGCCGCATGGCCGAGGCGTTCCTCGCGCTGGCCGTCGGCTTCGGCACGATCGCGATCCCGCTCGGCCTCGATGACGCGCTCACCACGACGCTCGCGTGGTCGCTCGAGGGGGCGGGCATCTACTGGGTGGGCGCGCGGCAGGGTCGCCGTCTCGCGCGCTGGAGCGGCATCGCATTGCAGGCGCTGGCGGCGATCTCGTTCGTGTGGGCCACCGACGTAGCCGGGTTCGAGACGCGCGTCGCCGAGTTCTGGGCGATCGCGAATCCGCGCTTCCTGTCCTGCGTGTCGATCGCCTTCGCCGGATGCTTCATCGCGCGCGAGGCCTGGCGCCAACGCGCCGAGGTCGGCGACACCGAGTGGCGCCTCGCGCAGGGGCTCGTCGGCTGGGCGCTGCTCTGGTGGTCGGGCGGCGTGCTCGCGGAGATCGATCAGTTCGCGCGCGAAGTGATCCAGGTGGGACTCGTGTTGCTCGCGATCGGCATCACCTTCCCGCTGCTCGAACGGTTGGCCGCGCGCCTCGCCTGGACGCCGGGTCGCCTGTGGGCCGCGACCGCACTGCCCGCCGCGTTCTTCGCGATCCCGCTCTCGCTGGATCAGCAGGCGCACCTGTTCGAGCACGGCGGTGCGGTCGGCTGGCCGCTCGTGTGTGCCGCCGTCTACGCCGTGCTCGCGCGACTCGAGGACTGCGACGAGGCGTGGACGCGCACCGCCTACGCGCCGGCGCTCTGGCTCGTCGCGATCGTCGCCGCGCTGGGCTCGGGCGGGGTCGCAGAACACGGCTTCGACCTCGCGAGCGACTGGTCCGCCGCCGCGTTCGGAATCGGCCTCACCGCGGTCGTGATGGGCGCGGGGTGGGCCGTCGACCGCGGCCTCGCGGCGTTCGGTCGCTGGCCGACGATCCATCTCTCCTGGGCGATCGCGCCGCCGGCCGTGTTCGGGATCCTCTGGGTCTGGATCCTGAATCTCGGCGGACGCGGCGACGCGCCGCCGCTTCCCTATCTGCCGATCCTGAACCCGATCGACGTGACCGTCGCCGCACTCCTCCTCGGCGCCCTCGACGCCTGGCTGCGCGCCCGGCGCGCGCACCCGCCGTCGCTTCCCGCCGAGTGGGAGACGCCCGCCGGCGTCGCCGTCGCCGCCACGCTCTTCCTCTGGTTGAACGGGGTGTTGGCGCGCAGTGTTCATCAATGGGCTGAAGTGCCGTTCCGCGCCGACACGCTCTGGGACGCGACGCCGATGCAGGCGTCGATGTCCATCTCGTGGACCCTCGTGGCGCTCGCCGGAATGCTCTGGTGCACGCGTCGCGGGTGGCGCTCGCGCTGGATCGCCGCGTCCGTGCTGCTCGGGGTCACCGTGGTGAAGCTCTTCCTCGTCGACCTCTCCACGCTCTCGACCGGGGCGCGGATCGGCACCTTCCTCGTCGTGGGCGTGTTGTTGCTGGTGGTGGGGTATCTCTCGCCGGTGCCGCCGGCGGCGGAAGGCGAGGCCAGAGCGACGGGAGAGACGACATGAAGCAGACCGCCATCGCACGCGCGCTCGCTGTTCTCGCGGGCGTCCTCGCCGCGGCGTCGACCGGGGCGGCCGAACCGCTGCGCCCGGGCGACTTCGCCACCGGTCGTCCGATCGAGACGCCGGGCGACGATCCGCTCCAGACGCTGCTGCTCGATCCGCTCGTCTACCAGGGCAGCGTCGGCCGCGCGCTGTCCGACCTGCGTGTGTTCAACGCCGAGGGCGAACAGGTGCCGCACGCGATCCGCACCCTGCACGAGCCGGGGGAGGCGTCGGCCGAACCGGTGGCGGTGCCGGTGTTCCGGCTGCCGTCCCGGGCCGCGGGGCGCCGAGGGGAGGGGGAAGACGCTCCGCTAAGACTTTCGAGCACTTACGGCGTCGAAGTCGAAGTGTCGGACGAAGGCGCGATCGTGCGCGTCGATCCGATCGCCTCGGCCCCGGCCGCTCCAGGCGCGACCGCCGATCCCGCCGCAGTGCTGATCGACCTCAGTGCGCTGGAGCGCACGACCGTCGGCCTCTCCTTCGATCTCGGCGCCGAGCCGCGCGAGTTCCTGACGCCGCTGCGCATCGAGGTGAGCGACGACCTGGTGCGCTTCCGCAGCGTCCCCGCCCGCGCCGCACTCGCCCGCCTCGATCAGGGCGGGCATCGCATCGAGCGCTCCGACGTGACCTTCGGCGCGGTGAAGGCGCGCTATGCGCTGGTGTCGGCCGCCGGCCGTCCGCTGCCGGTCGAGATCCTCGCCGCGCGCGCCCATCCCGCACCGACGCGCGCCGCGCCGCCCCGCCACGAGACGAAGGTCGCGGGTGCGCGGATCGCCGACGAGCCGGGTGCGTTCCTCTTCGATCTCGGGGGGGCGCTGCCCGTCGACCGAGCCCAGGTGGCGCTGCCCGAGCGCAACACCGTCGTCCGCGCGACCCTCTTCTCGAGCGACGCGCCGGACGGCCGTTGGACCCATGTCAGGGAGACGTTGCTCTACCGCATCGACCGCGAGACGCCGCTGCGCAACGCCGCGCTCTCCGTCCCGACGCGGCGCCACCGCTATTACAAGCTCGTCGTCTCGCCGCAGGGAGGCGGCCTCGGCGGCGGCGTTCCGACGCTCGAAGCGTCGTGGCATCCGGAGCAGCTGCTCTTCGTGCAGCGCGGTCCGGCGCCGTTCTCGCTGGGCTACGGCCGCGCAGACACCAGGCCGGTGCGCTTCGACGCCGCCGAGCTCCTGCGCACGGTCGGCGCGCCGCGCGACACCGTGCCGCGCGAGACGGCGCGCCTCGGTCCGCCGCGGCCGGTGGGCGACCCGAGCGTGCTCGAGCCGGTGGAGCCCGGCGTCGCGCCCCGCACGGTCGCGCTGTGGGCCTTCCTGATCCTCGTCGTCGCAGGGGTGCTCGCGCTCAGCCTGCGCCTGCTCGGCCAGATGCGTTCGGGCGAGGACGAGCCGACCTCCGGCGCCTGAGCCGGACGGGTTCCCCGAAGGGAAGGCATCAGGTTCGCTCGTGATCCGCCGAAACGAAGCACGATGAGGCCTCGTTGCGTTCCCATGCCGCCGTCGATCGCCCAGACGGCTCGGCCTTGCACGGTCGCTGCTCGACAAGTGTCGGGTGGAGCGGAAGAATGCCCGCGCCTGTCGTGCCAGGTTCTGGTGCAGGGTGGGAGAGCGGAATGATCACCGGGGCGAACACCAACATCCGCTACCGCGGTGTCCTGTTCCACGTGCAGACGGAAGACAGTGGTCGCGCCAATCCGCACATCATCAGCCACGTCTATCACGGCGGAACGATTCTCGGGTCGCACAAGACCGACTACTCCGATCAGCTCGAAGCCGACGACCTGATCGGCGTCGTGCGCGGCCTGATCGAGAAGCAGCACGCGTCGATGCTCGAGAAGCTGAACAGCGGTGAGTTCGACGACGTGATCCGCGAACGCCTCGGCACCGATGCGAAGACGCAGGGGGCCGCGCCCGCGGAGTCGAAGCCGGACACCGAGCCCGAAGCGAACGGAAGGACGTTGCCCCCGATCGACACGGCCATGCACGCGCAACCCGCGTCGTCGACGCCGCTGCCGCTCGTGAAGAAGGGCGGTCGCGCCTTCGGCGAAGGCATCGGCAAAGAGCAGCCGCTCGACGAGGTGATCCTCGATTACCTCTCGCAGAAAGCGCGCACGCGCCCGGGCGGCAGCGCCGGTTCGACGGCCGCAAAGACCCGCTCGCGCGGGTGAGACCCGGCGGCCACCGCTCCTCGAGCGCCGTGCGCGCACCGGCTCCGGTCGGGGGCTCGGCTGGCGAGGCGGCGGCGCAGTTCTTCCACGTCTCGAAGTCGTACGTCGCGGGCACGTACGCATTGCGCGACGTCAGCCTCGAGTTCGGGCGCGGCGAGTTCGCGTTCCTGACCGGCCCTTCGGGCGCCGGGAAGACCACGCTGATGCGCTTGACGTTCGCCGCCGAGCGGCCGAGCGAGGGACAGATCGTCGTGCTCGGACGCAACGCCTCGCGTCTGTCGCCGCGTTCGGTGCCGGCGTTGCGGCGCCGCATCGGGGTCGTGTTCCAGGACTTCAAGCTGCTCGCGCGCCGCACGGTGGAGGAGAACGTCGGCCTCGCGCTCGACGTGGTCGGCACGCCGCGACGGGTCGCGCGTCAGCGGGTGTTCGAGGTGCTCAAGCAGGTGGGGCTCCAGCACCGCCGCTACCAGAACCCGCTCTCGCTCTCGGGCGGTGAGCAGCAGCGCGTCGCCATCGCGCGCGCGCTGATCAACGAGCCGGACATCCTGCTCGCCGACGAACCGACGGGAAATCTCGACCCGGACCTGACGATCGAGATCATGGATCTGATCGCCGCGACGGCGACGCGCGGCACGACGGTGCTCGTCGCGACCCACGATCAGTCGATCCTCGATCGCTTCCGCAAGCGAACGATCCGTCTCGAGGGAGGACGGGTGGTGGAGGACCGCGCGGCGACGGGGGCCGGTTCGTGACGGTTCGCGGAGTCGCCTCGTGATCGGCCCGGTGACGCGCGCGATCTATTTCGTGCGGACTTCGTTGCGCGGGATCGCGGCCACGCCGGGCACGGCGGCGGTGGCGACGGGCACGATCGCCGTCGCGCTGGTGCTGGTCGGCGCGTTCGCCCTCGTCGTGCTCAACATGCAGGAGCTGCTGCTCCGCTTCGGCGATGCCGTGCAGGTGACCGCTTTCCTCGAGCCCGGGCTCGACGCGTCGGAGCGCGAGACACTGGTGGAACGGGCGCGCGCGATCCCCGGCGTGGCCGAGGTGCAACTCGTCGACGAGGAGGAGGCGCTCGAACGCTTCCGCAGCGGAGTGGGGCAGGGCTTCGCACTGCTCGAAGGCCTGGGCGAGAACCCGCTGCCCGCGTCGCTCGAGCTCGGTCTCGCCGCGGACGCGCGCACCGCGCCCGAGCTGGCCCGCGTCAGTGCGGCGCTCGCCCAGCTCTCC
>JAHEJV010000291.1 GCA_024638705.1 Deltaproteobacteria bacterium
CGCGCCTCGAATCCCTGCTCGCGGGTTGACGGTGACGCGGGGGTACACGACGAGCCCCTACGCGCCGCGGCGTCGTGCGACGCGCGTCGTGTCCGTCGGCGACGTGGCGCTGGGCGGCGACCACCCGATCCGCGTCCAGTCGATGACCACGACGGACACGCTCGACACGAACGGCACCGTCTCCCAGATCGAGCGACTGGCCGATGCTGGCTGCGAGATCGCGCGCGTCACCGCGCCGTCGAAGAAGGAGGCGGAGAACCTGCGGGCGATCCGCGCCGAGCTCGACCGCCGCGGCGTGTCGATCCCACTCGTCGCCGACATCCACTACACGCCGGGCGCCGCGCTGATCGCCGCCGAGCACGTCGAGAAGGTCCGGATCAATCCGGGCAACTACGCCGACAAGAAGAAGTTCGAAGTGCGCGACTACAGCGACGCGCAGTACGCCGAGGAGATCGAGCACGCGGCCGAGCGCTTCCGGCCGCTGGTGCGTCGCATGCGCGAGCTGGGACGCGCGATGCGCATCGGCACCAACCACGGCTCGCTCGCCGACCGCATCATGAATCGCTACGGCGACACCCCGCTCGGCATGGTGGAGAGCGCTCTCGAGTTCCTCGACGTGTGCGAGGACGAGAACTACTACGACGTCGTCTTCAGCATGAAGGCGAGCAACGCGCAGGTCGCGATCCAGGCCTATCGCCTGCTCGCCGCGAGGCTCGAGGAACGCCGGCCGGGAGAGCCGGGATATCCCTTCCACGTGGGCGTCACCGAAGCCGGCGACGGCGAGGACGGACGCGTGAAGAGCGCGATCGGCATCGGCGCACTGCTCGCCGACGGCCTCGGCGACACGATCCGGGTGTCGCTCACCGAGGATCCGGTGAAGGAGGTGCCGGTCGCCGCCGCGCTCGCGCGAAGCGCCGAGGCGCTCTGGTCGGACGGCGTCCCCATCCCGGCCGATCCGGGGGCGCTCTACGTCGACGACCCCTACGCCCATCGACGTCGCACGACGCGGTCGCTCGGCGACGGAGAGCTCGGCTTCGGCGGAGCGCACCCGGTGCGCGTCGAGCTCGGCCTCGGTGCCGTGCCCGCCGATCCGCAGGCCGCGGTCGCCGAACTCGACGTCTCACTGCGCTCGCTGCGCGACGTCGCATGCGAAGGACTCTGCTTCGACGTGCACGACGAGCCCGACCGCGCGCGCCTGGACGAGGCGATCGCCGCGCTGCGCGAGCGCGGGCACGACTTCCCGATCGCGGTGCGCGCCGAGTCGCGCATGGCCGTCGCCAGTGCGGAGGGCGCGTCGCGACTCGTCGTCGCGGCGGGAGCGTTGATCGAGGATCCCGAGCTCGACGCCGTCGCCCGCTGCGCGGCGGAACGCGGCATCCCGGTCGAATGGGAATTGCGCGGGACCCTCGCCGACGTGTCCACCCTCACGGACCGCGCGCTCGAAACGAGCGAACGCGCCGGTCTTGCCGACATCGCGGTCTCCGTCGACGCCGAGCCGCCGATCGACGGCGAGCGCCTCGCCGCCGCGCGGCTGCGCGCGCGCGGCGCGACCGACGTACCGATCGTCCTGCGCCATCGCCGTCATCCCGAGGCGGACGATTCCGACGCACTCCTCGATCTCGCCACGTCCGTCGGCGCACCGCTCTGCGACGGCATCGGCGACGTCGTCGCGCTGCACGGTTTCGCCGATCCGGCGCGGGCCGTCGACCACGCCTATCGCGTGCTCCAGGGTGCACGCCTGCGCACGTCGCGCACCGAGTTCATCTCCTGCCCGTCCTGCGGGCGCACGCTCTTCGATCTCGAGGAGACGACGGCGCGGATCAAGGCGCGCACGGGACACCTCGTCGGCCTGAAGATCGCCGTGATGGGGTGCATCGTGAACGGTCCGGGCGAGATGGCCGACGCCGACTTCGGCTACGTGGGGTCGGGCCCGGGCACGGTCAACCTCTTCGTCGGGCACGAGTGCGTCGAGCGACACGTCCCGACCGCCGAAGCGACGGATCGACTGGTCGAGTTGATCCGCGCCCACGGGCGCTGGGTCGATCCGGCTGCGTAATTAGACGTATCCAGGCGCGTTCAGCCCGAACCGATGAGTTCTGGGAGCCTCGATCCGGGGGGGTCACGAGGCCTGTGACAGATCGATCGCCCGAAATCGCCGATCCGAACCCGCGCGCGGCCCAGTCCTTGCGCGCCCCGCTATTCGCCGCGCTCGCCGTCTCCGCAGCCAGCTTCCTGGCGTGGGACGCGATCCGGGAACAGGACGATACCGCGATCCAGGCATGGTCGGAGATCCGCGCTCGCGAGGCCGCGACAGCCCTCCTCGTTCGCGTGCAGCTCTTCGAGTTGTCCTTCGACCGCATGGCGCGACGGCACGAGTTCGATCCGGATCCCGACGGCTGGCTCCGCGACGCCGAACGCTATCTCGAAGGATTCCCCGCGGTGTCGGGGATCGCATGGATGAGCGCCGAGCATGCGTCCCTGTCCGCGACGGACGACGAGGTCGAGCGCGACTGTGTGCCGCAGACCGGCGACGCTTTCTGGACCTCCCTCGCGAATGCGGCACAGGAAGCGAAGCTCCACTGGACGCTCGGCGCGACCGCGACGGGCGAGATCATCTGCGTGTACGCCCCCCGACGCAGTGGTGAGGAACGCGGCGAATACTTCACCGCCGCGGCCCGCGGCCGGAAGACGATGCAAGGCTTCATGCCGAAGAGCGAACCCGGCGTCTTCTTCCAGGGCGAGATCGATCGATTTCTCGCGTTCGCGGCGGACGAATCCTCTTGGGAGGAGTCGGCGGGCTTCGGAGCCGAACACCGCTTCTTCGTCGATGACATCCCGATCACGATCCGCGCGAGGCCGAGCCTCGAGAAGATCGCAGAGCTTCGCCCGCCCACGGCGAACCTCGTCCTGCTCGGAGGGCATCTCGTCGCCGTACTGGTCGGCGTGTGCATCGGCGCGATGGGCGCCGCGCGGCAACGCGCGCGACAGCTCGCCGAGGAGATCCGACGCCGCGGCGCGGCGGAGGCGCAGCTCGCCCGTCACGCCGCCGCACTCGAGGACGCGCGCGACCTGGCCGAATCGGCCAGCCGCGCCAAGAGCGAGTTTCTCGCGAACATGAGCCATGAGATCCGCACGCCGCTGAATGCGGTGGTCGGGCTGACCGAGATGCTGCTCCACACCGACATCGATTCACGCCAGCGCGACTATCTCGAGACCGTGATGGGCTCCTCGGAGCTTCTGCTGTCGGTGCTCAACGACATCCTCGACTTCTCGAAGATCGAGGCCGGTAAGCTGGGGCTCGAGGAGGTCCCGTTCGATCTCCGCGACGTCGTCGGCGATACGCTCCGCTCGCTCGCCGTGATGGCGAACGCGAAGGAGATCGAGGTGGCCGGGCTCGTCTCGCCCGATCTCCCGAGTGAGTTCATCGGTGACCCCGCGCGTCTGCGTCAGGTGCTGACCAACCTGCTCGGCAATGCGCTGAAGTTCACCGAACGCGGAGAGATCATCGTGCGCGTGGAGCCCGAGGAGATCGCGGACACCGCGCTCCTGCACTTCTCGGTTCGCGACACCGGCATCGGAATCTCTTCGGAGCAGATCGACCGCCTGTTCGAATCCTTCGAGCAGGCCGACGCTTCGACGACGCGGCGCTTCGGCGGCACGGGCCTCGGCCTCGCGATCTCGCAGCAGCTCGTCACGATGATGGGCGGGACGATCGGCGTCGAGAGCCGCCTCGACGAGGGCAGCACGTTCCATTTCACCGCGCGCTTCGGCATCGGAACGGCCACGGGCGAGAAACCGAACACCGAGAAGGTCGACCTTTCCGAGCGTCGCGTCCTGATCGTCGACGACCACGCGACCAACCGCGCGATCCTCGAGGAACTCGCGCGTTCGGAAGGAATGATCCCGGTGCTCGCCGCGAACGCGGCGGAGGGCATCGCCCGCCTGAACGAAGCCTTCGAGGCCGATCGGGCGTTCGACGTGCTGCTCTCGGACGTGCAGATGCCCGAGCGGGACGGCTTCGACATGATCGAGGAGATCCGTAGCGACGCGCGTCACCACGCGCTCGAGATCCTGGTCCTCAGCTCGGCGGAGGCGGCCGGAGATCAGAAGCGCTGCGAAAGTCTGCGCGTCGCCGCGCAGCTGCTCAAGCCCGTGAAGCAGTGCGAACTCTTCGATCGGATCCGCCGCGCACTCGCCGAGAACGAGCCGCTTCCCGACGTCACGCGTCTCTCGAGAGCGCGCTCGAGCGCGACCCAGGATCCTCCGGCTCCCTCGACCGGCCCGCTCCGCATCCTCCTCGCCGAGGACAGCGCGGCCAACCGGAAGGTGGCGCTGGCGATGCTCGGCAGTCAGGGACACGAGATCGAGGTGGCCGAGAACGGACAACGCGCCGTCGCGCTCGCCCGGGCCCGCGCCTACGACGTCATCCTGATGGACATCGAAATGCCGGAGATGGACGGCTACCAGGCGGCGGCGGCGATCCGCGCTTTCGAAGAGGAGACCGGGGGCCGCGTTGCGATCGTCGCGATGACCGCCCACGTGATGGAAGGCGTCCGCGAGCGCTGCGTCGAGGCCGGCATGGACGACTACATCACGAAACCGATGCGCCGCGCGCAGCTTCTCGAGGCGTTGTCGCGCGTCGGGCTCATCGCGAAGGAAATCGACGCGGCGAGCGGCGACTAGCTCTCGGGGGGCGGAGCGGCGACGTCGACGACCGGCGCGCCGACGGCTTCCGAGGCCGCGCGCTGGGCGGTTTCGAGCAGCTCCATGCTCTGCGAGTAGGCGAGAGCGGGATGGTTCTGGCCGAGGACGGCGGTGCCCAACGTCAGGATGACGGCGACGACGATCGCGCCTTCGGCCGCGCCGAGCGCGGCGCCTGCGATGCGATCGGCCATCCCGAGCCCCACGGCCCGCGCGCCGCGTCCCATCACGCTGCCGAACACGCCCACCGCGATCACCACGCCCACCGCGATCAACGTCCCGGAGACCCAGGGCACGACCGCAGGCCCGATTGTCTCCCGGAACGCCTCGCCGAGCCGCTCGGACACGATCGGATTCCACACGCGCACCGCCAACACGGCGCCTCCCAGCGCGAACAGCGAGAACACCTCGCGGATCAGCCCGTTGAAGAGCCCGCGCAGGGCGGCCGCCACCACGATGACGACGGCGATGAGGTCGATCGGAAAGACATCGGGCATCGATGCGCAAGTCTACTTCCGCTGCCGACCCGACTACAATCCTCGCGGTGGGATTCGATGTCGCCGTCCTCGGCGCCGGACACAACGGACTCGTGGCGGCGGCGCTCCTCGCGCAGACCGGTCGGCGCGTGGTGGTGCTGGAGCGACGCGGCGTTGTGGGCGGCGCCTGCGTGTCGGAAGAGCGCTGGCCGGGATTCCACGTCTCTCGCGCCGCGTACGTCGCCGGGCTGCTCCGCCCGGCCGTCGTCCGCGAGCTGGGACTGCGCCGCCATGGGCTGAAGCTGCTGGCGCGATCCCCGTCGTCCTTCACGCCGCTTCCCGATGGCCGCGGTCTGATTCTCGGCGCCGGCCCCCAGGAAGACCGCGACGCGATTGCAGCCTTCTCCCCTCACGACGCCGATCGCTATCCGCATTACGAGGCGTTCCTCGATCGCATCGCGCGCTGGCTCGAGCCGACCCTCGACGCCCCGCCCCCCGATCCGGCGCGATGGCGCGGAGAAGACCTCCGCGTGCTCGCCGGCCTCGCGCGGGGCGCGTGGAAGCTGCGTCGCGAGCTGCCGCGCGCGATCGCTCTCCTGCTCGGACCGGCGCGCCCCGAGATCGAGCGCTGGTTCGAGAGCGAACCGCTGCGCGCCACCCTCGCCACCGACGCCGTGATCGGCGCCTGGGCGTCGCCCTCCTCGCCGGGCACGGGCTACGTCCTCTTCCACCACGTGATGGGC
>JAHEJV010000292.1 GCA_024638705.1 Deltaproteobacteria bacterium
GTACGTGCCCTTGTTCGTTTCGATCGCGACGAGGCCGACCCGGTCCTGCGCGGATTCGCGGCTGCGGAACAGGATGTAGAGGTCAGAGATCACCGAGCGGTTCTCGCCGAAGTAGGAGTGCCCGGTCAGGCTCGTGTCGACGAAGGTCGCGTCGACCGTCTCCACGCGATCGACGACGGGGATGCCCGCACTCGCGTCGCCGAGGCGCTGGAAGTCGAGGAAGTCGCGCGCCATGCGCAGCGCCCGGTCCTTCGACGACGCGTAGAGCGTCACCCGGCTCGCCGCCGCCGTGACCATCGGAGCGATCTCCTGCTCGAAGACCTTCGCGTCGATGTCGGGAGCGGCCAGCACGATCTCCTGGAAGAGCGGCAGCTCCTCGCCGTTCTTCGCCGGGACGAGCTGGGCGAGCGCGAGCGAGAGCGGGTGGTTACCCATGCTGTGGGCGATCAGGTGGATCGTCTTCGCGCCGGAGCGTCGCCGCAATCCGTCGAGGAACTCGGCGAGCAGGGCGGCGCTGCGCGCCCCCGTCTCGCGATCGCGGTGGTAGGCGGCGACTTCGCCGGCGGAGGGCCAGCTGTACAGGATCGGCGCGCCGGGGAACTTCAGGTCGTAGGCGATCTGCGCGGTGCGCTTTGCCGCGTCCGCGAATTTGTGGTTGTAGCCGTGGATGAAGACGAAGGCCTGACGTTCCGGCGACCAGTCGACGGCCTCGCGGAGCTCTCCGTAGAATCGCTCGGCTTCGGTGGGATCGACCGAAGCCACGGTGATGTGTTCGTTCGGATCTTCCCCGAACTCGAGCTTCCAGATCGACGGGCTCTCGATCTCGCCGATGCGGTGGTCGCGCGGAACCGTCACCAGGACGCGGCCCACTTCGAGCCGGCCGAGCTTCTCGTCGTAGATCTTCGCCGGCTTGCACGACTCGGTGCGGCCGCGGTTGGTCGCGTAGAAGAGTCCGACCTCGACGAAGCCCTCGCCGTCGATGCGCGGCTTGCCTTTGCCGGTGCGGTCGACCGGATCGGTGCCTGCGCGCGGGGGGAGCGAGTAGTCGACGTTGCGCGGACAGTCGGGCGGGACGAAGGACGGATCGGCTTCGAGCGGGTCGCTGTCGGCGAAGCCCGGCGCGGCGAGCATCGCGGCGATCAGCACGACGAGTGAGGAGCGGGCAGCGATGAAGGGCATCGCGGGATTCTATCAGGCTCGCTGAGGGGTCCATCCCTTCGCCGTGGGGCAGGAACGACCGCAATCTTCGATTGACAAGCCTCCGCGAGCGCTGTTGAGTGCGTGCGACCCATGTGATGTTCCATCGAGGTGTCTCCACCGGGGGGCGCTCGCACCCAGGAGATCGAAGACGATGAAGCGACGATCGCTAGCTCTGCCCCTTCTCCTCGCCGCGACGCTCACGATGACGGCGTGCCAGAGTCTCCGCATCAGCCAGCGCGGTGACGTGAAGGGCGTCCCCGGCCTGACCGTCAGCCAGTTCGGCCCGGAGGACGAGGAGAACTGCGAGCAGCTCGAGCGCACGCCTTGTCGCTACTGGAGCAATCCGCTCAAGACGCCCCAGGCGGCGTGCGCCGAAGAGCAAGGCGCCGACGCGGTGGCGATGGGTGCGAACTACATGTGGGTGAACGAGCCGAAGCAGAGCGTCGGCGGCTTCAAGGTGCGCGCGCCGATCGCGACCTACTACAAGTGCGAGGCGCTGATCGAGGATTGATCGCCAGGCGTCCCGACCGTGGGACGGCGCCCATCGCGCCAGGCGATGGGGATGCGCAGGCGTGCGACGCGATGGTTGAGCGCGGGATCACGAGGCGCGCCCTGCTCTCCGGGCTCGCGGCTTCGGCGGCGGGTGGATCGTGGCTCGGGTGCTCGCGGCCGGGTCCGGGAGGGGACGGCTGGAACCGCGGACCGCTGCGCCACCTGGTTCCCGCGGTGTCCGATCGCGCGATCCATCTCAAGCTCTCGCTCGAGACGCCGCGGGACGACGCGCCGGTGTTGCGCGTGGGCGATCGCGACGTTCCCGGCGAGCGCACCGACTCGGCCGGTCGTTTCTGGGCGTTCCGCGTCGGCGGGCTCGCGCCCGGCGCCGAGCATCGCCTCGAGCTGCGCGACCCTCGCGGCGAGCCACTCTGCGACGCGTGGCCGCTGCGCACCTTCCCGGCGCCCGACGCCTCGCCCGACCGGCTTCGCGTGCTCAGCTTCACCTGCGCGGGCGGCATCAGCACGCCGATCCCGCCGGCGCTCTTCGATCCCTTCCGTCCGCCCGCCTATCGCGCGCGCCTGTTCGACCTCGCGCTCGCCGCGGAGCCCGACTTCGCGATCGCGAACGGCGATCACGTCTACTACGACCTTCCGCAGATGCAGCGCATCCAGGAGCACCCGGTCGGCGCGCTCGTCGCCGGGATGTTCGACTCCATCTCCCACCGCTTCGACGCCGATGCGCCGCTCTGGGGTGGCGAGAACGAAGCGTCGCTGATCGGTGTCGGGGACGACCAGATCGCGAGCATCTACGGCGTTCGGTTCCGCTCGACGCCGGTCTTCTTCATCACCGACGACCACGACTACTTCGAGAACGACGACGCGACGCCCGAGCGCACCACCTTCCCGCCCGCGCGTTTCCAGCGCGCCCTGCGCGACGCGCTCCAGCGCCTCTACTTTCCAGAGCTCCCCGCCGACTCCACGCTTCCGGCCGATATCCCCGGACTCGTCACGGACGGCGCGACGTCGCGAAGCCTCGCCTTCGGCGCGATCCGCTATGGCGATCTCCTGAGCGGCGCGCTCTACGACTGCGGTGGCCATCTCTCGCTAGGCGAGGACGCCGGACTCGTGCCTCCCGCCGTCGAGCGCTGGTTGCTCGACGCGGCCGCGCGCGAGGACACCCGTCATCACGCCCACTTCCCGTCCCACCCGATGGGGTGGACGGCGGGGAAGTGGCGCGAGTGGGTGCCTGACTACCTCGAGCACGAAGACGCGATCGTCGCGAGCGTCGGACGCGACGCCGACGGCGGGAAGTTCGGCTGGCAGCGCGGGTGGTGGGAGCAGCATCAGCGCATCGTCCGCGCGCTCTGCGCCCAGAAGTCGCGCGCGGCGCTCAGCGTCTCCGGGGACCTCCACGCCCTCGGGACGCTGCGCATCGAGCGGTCGGGCGATCTCGATCTCGCCGCGAACCCGCTGGTCGCCGTGCTCTCGGGGACGCCCGGCACCGGGTCCGTGGGCTGGCCGTCCCGCGCGCGCGGCGTCGCGCCGCGCGTGCCCGATGCCCTCGAGGCAGAGCCCGTCCTGGCCTACGAGGAGCGCAACGGCTTCACGCGGCTCGACTTCGACCGCGACACCTGCCGCATCGAAACGCGGCGCTGTCCCGAGGGCTACGTCGCGCCGGAAGCGCTCGCAACGGAAGTGGCTTCCGAGAGGGTCATCCGTCGGCCCGGCTGACCGCCCGCGTCCGTCGTCGCGCCAGACGCGCACATCCGTCCTCCGGCCCGCCGGAGGGGGTTGCGCGTCGCATTATCCAAGTGTATAAAGAGATTCACCAACTGGATAACGGAGTCTCCGTGGCCACCGCCCGCTCGCTCGCAACGACGCCACCGAAGGAAGCGCGAGACGCCCGCGACACCCGCGAGGCGATTCTGATCGCGGCGCTGCGCATCTTCGCAGCGAAGGGCTACGACGCGGCGTCCACTCGCGAGATCGCTGCCGAGGCCGGCATCAACCACGGCCTGATCCGGTACTACTTCGGCAACAAGTCGAAGCTGTGGAAGGACGCGGTCGATCGCGCCTTCGCCGCCCTCGAGTCGGGCCTCGAGGCAGTCGCCGACGACCCGAACGTCTCGAGCGACCGCGAGCGCGCGGGTCTCCTGATCCGCAACTACGTCCGCTTCGTCGCCCGCCATCCCGAGTTCGTGCAACTCATGCACGAGGAGGGGAAGCGCAAGGGCGAGCGGATGCGCTGGCTCGTCGACCGGCACGTGAAGCGCCTCTTCGACAGCATCACCGAGCTGCTCGGCGCCGCCGGGGGCCGCGGCGTGCTCCGCGTCGATCTGCCGCCGATCCACCTCCACTACATCATCGCCGGCGCGGTGGGCCTCATCTTCCATCAGGCGGAAGAGTGCAAGCGCCTGTCCGGCGTCGATCCCTTCGACGAAGACGTCGTCGAGACCCACGCGCGCGCCGTCGAGGCGTTGCTGCTCGGTCCGTCGGCCGGATCCGAAACGCACCCCGAGAACCCCCATAACGACCAGGAGGCCTCCTCATGAGACTCGCCACATTCACCCAGGAAGGAACGACGCGGATCGGCGTGGTCGAGGGCGACCGGATCGTCGACCTCGCCGCGGCGGCGCCCGAGCTGCCGCGCGAGATGGTCGCGTTCCTCGAAGCCGGCGAGCCCGCGCTGAAGACCGCGCGCGCCGCCGTCGGCACGGGGCCGTTCCTGGCGCTGTCCGACGTCCACCTCGAGGCGCCGATCGAGCGCCCGCCGAAGTTCCTCGCCGTCGGCCTCAACTACGCCGACCACGTGCGCGAGGCGGGCATCGACACCCCCGAGCACCCGACGATCTTCAACAAGCAGTCCACCTGCATCACCGGCCCGACCGACCCGGTGCACATCCCGCGCGCTTCCCACGTCCTCGACTACGAGGGCGAGCTCGGTTTCGTGATCGGCAAGCGCTGTCGTCACGTCAAGCGCGAGGACGCTGCCGACGTGATCGCCGGCTACACGATCGTCGACGACGTGACGGTTCGCGACTGGCAGCTGCGGATCCCCACCTGGACGATGGGGAAGAGCTTCGACACGCACGGACCGATCGGGCCGTGGATCGTCACGCCCGACGAGATCGGCGATCCGCATTCCCTGCGTCTGCGCACGTGGGTGAACGACGAGCTGCGCCAGGATTCGAACACGAAGGAGTTGATCTTCGACTGCTTCACCCTCGTCGAGCACTTCTCGACGGCTTTCACCCTCGAGCCCGGAGACCTGATCGCGACGGGCACGCCTTCGGGCGTCGGCATCGCGATGAAGCCGCCGAAGCTGCTCGTCGAGGGCGACGTGGTGCGCATCGAGATCGAGGGGATCGGACAGATCGAGAACCCCGTCATCCAGGAACCCGTCTAGGAGACCATCGCCATGATCAAGATCAAGGACATCGCCTACGTGCGCTTCGCCGCGCCCGACCTCGACAAGATGGAGACCTTCGCCGCCGACTTCGGCCTCGCCGTGACGTCGCGAGACGACGAGAGGCTCTACCTGCGAGGGACCGATCCCGACCCGTACGTCCACATCACCGAGCGCGGCGAGGCGGGCTACCGCGGCGTCGCCTTCGCCGCGGCGAGCGCCGAAGACCTCCACGCCGCCGCGAAGATCGAGGGCGCCTCCGCGGTCGAGAAGCTGGAGGCACCGGGAGGCGGCGAGTGTGTGCGCTTCACCGACCCCGACGGCAACGGCGTCGAGCTGGTGTACGGCCGCGAGCTGCTTCCGCCGCTTCCGGTGAAGGGCGCGTCGCCGCTCAACCGCGGCAGCGAGCGCGCGCGCCTCGGCGTGCTCCAGCGCATCCCGACCGGCGCGCCGATGGTGAAGCGCCTCGGGCACGTCGTGATCCGCGTGTCCGATTTCCAGACCAGCAACACCTGGTATGCCGAGCGCTTCGGGTTCGTCCCGTCCGACGAAATCTATCTCGGTGACGAGAAGAACGTCGTGGCCTCGTTCAACCGCTGCGACCGCGGCGCGGACTACACCGACCACCACACCTTCCTGTGCGTCGGCATCGGCGAGCCGGGCTTCGACCACGCCGCCTTCGAGGTGGAGGACTTCGACGCGGTGATGGCCGGCCACGACCATCTCGCGAACGCCGGCTACGAGCACAAGATGGGTGTCG
>JAHEJV010000035.1 GCA_024638705.1 Deltaproteobacteria bacterium
CGCCGCTCGTAGGAGACGACGCGCATGCGCCGCACGGTCAGCTGATAGCGGACGTGGAGATCGGGCCCTGAGTTCGTGTGAAGCAGGCCGTTCGTGCCCAGCGCGTCCGCGATCAGCGCCCGCAGCCTCGGATGGACGTCCGGCGTCGTCGCGTCCGGTCCCTCGAACCAGGGCTCGCCCTCGGGACCCGGTGCCGGTGCCCAGTCCCAGGTCGGGACGCGACCGCCAAAGCCCGTCGCGGCGGATTCATCGAGCTCGATCACGAGTCGCGAGGGCGAGCAGCCGATCGCGAGAACGGTGAGCCCCGCCATCACGGCGAGGAGCCACGGGGCGAGCGATCGATCGAGGGGCCGAGCGGGGTGGCGGTTCCTGCACGCCATGGGCAGCGCCTCCCACCCCCGGAGTAGCACGCCGCGGCGGAGTCGCCATCGGCGAGCCCGATTCCGGTAGCATGCGCGGACCGCAGGAGGTTCCGCGTGTTCCGATCGAGTCTCGTACTGCTCCTCGTCTTCTGGTTGGGGTGTTCATCCTCGGAACCGGAGCCGAGCCCGGAATCCGCCCCGGCCGAGCAGGCCGCCGCGACGGCGGCGCCCGCCGGCGTCGACGCTGTCGACGACGCCCGTCTCCTCGCCGCCGCCGACGACACCGGGAGCTGGCTCACCTACGGAGGCAGCTATTCCGAGCAGCGCTACTCGAAGCTCGCCGCCATCGACGACACCAACGTCGGCGGTCTCGGTCTCGCCTGGCACTACGACCTCGGCACGAAGCGCGGGGTCGAGGCGACGCCGATCGTCGTCGACGGCGTGATCTACACGACGGGCACCTGGAGCGTCGTGCACGCCGTCGACGCGCGCTCTGGGACGCCGCTCTGGCGCCACGACCCGAAGGTGCCGCGCGAGATGGGCGGGCGGGTGTGCTGCGACGTCGTGAACCGCGGCGTCGCGGTCTATCGCGGGCGCGTGTACGCGGGCACGCTCGACGGGCGTCTGCAGGCACTCGACGCGGAGACCGGCGAGGTCGTCTGGTCGCAGATGACCGTCGACCAGACCAAGCCGTACAGCATCACGATGGCGCCGCGCATCGTGAAGGGGCGCGTGATCATCGGCAACGGCGGCGCCGAGTTCGGTGTGCGTGGCTATGTGTCGGCCTACGACGCCGACACGGGGGAGATGGCCTGGCGCTTCTACACCGTGCCGGGGGATCCGAGCCAACCCTTCGAGCATCCCGAGCTCGAAGCGGCCGCCGAGACGTGGGATCCGAGCGGCGAGTACTGGAAGGTCGGCGGCGGCGGCACCGCCTGGAACGCGATCGCCTACGACCCGGAGCTCGACCTGCTCTACGTCGGCACCGGCAACGGATCGCCCTGGAGCCATCTCGTCCGCAGCCCCGGCGGAGGCGACAACCTCTACGTCTCCTCGATCCTCGCGCTGCGCCCCGACACCGGCAAGCTGGTCTGGCACTACCAGGAGACGCCCGGCGACAACTGGGACTACACCGCCACGCAGGACATCGTCCTCGCCGACCTCGAGATCGACGGCGCCGAGCGCAAGGTGTTGCTCCACGCGCCGAAGAACGGCTTTTTCTACGTGATCGATCGCGAGACCGGCGTCCCGATCTCGGCCGAGGCCTTCGCGAAGGTCACCTGGGCGCAAGGCATCGACACGGAGACGTGGCGGCCGATCCTCGTCGACGGGCTCGACTACCACAACGAGATCGTCGAGATCTATCCCTCGCCCCATGGCGCCCACAACTGGCACTCGATGTCTTTCAACCCGGACACCGGGCTCGTCTACATCCCCGCCCACGAGGTGCCGTACTTCTTCCGCCTCGACCCGGAGTTCGAGTATCAGCCTGGCCACAAGTGGAACCTCGGCTTCGACTTCACGGTCGCCGACGAGTTCCCGCGTGAGGTCGTTTCGGGTCATCTGCTGGCGTGGGATCCCGTCGCGCAGAAGGAAGTGTGGCGCGCGCAGTACACCGGTCCGTGGAACGGCGGCACGCTCACCACCGCCGGCAACCTCGTCTTCCAGGGCACGGCCCACGGCACCTTCGCCGCCTACCGCGCCGACGACGGCGAGAAGCTCTGGGAGGAGCCGGCGGGCACCGGCATCGTCGCGGCGCCGGTCACCTACGAGCTCGACGGCGAGCAGTACGTCGCCGTGAACGCCGGGTGGGGCGGGGCGTTCGCGCTCGCCGCCGGCGACGCCGCGGCCGCGGCCGGCGTGCGGCGCGAGACGAACGACGGACGCCTGCTCGTCTACAAGCTCGGCGGCACGGGGAAGCTGCCCGTGCACGAAGTCATCGAGCGCGAGCTCGCGGCGATCCCCGCCGACTTCGACGCCGAGCTCGTCGCCGCCGGCAGCACGGCCTATCACTGGTGGTGCGGCACCTGCCATGGTCCGGGCGCCGAGAGCGGCGGAGTGCTGCCCGACCTGCGCAGGTCGGAGCCCGTCATCTACGACGCGCTCGAGGACATCGTGCTGCGCGGCGCGCGCATCGCGAACGGCATGCCCCGCTTCGACGACTATCTCGACGAGGGCGACGTGAAGGCGCTCCGCGCCTATCTGCTGACGCGTCGCGCGGCGCTGCTCGCCGAGGAGGGCGCCGTGTCCGAGACGCGCTCGGAAGCGGTGGCGGAGGAAGTCGCCGGATCTTGAGCGGGGCGTCCGACTCCCTCGCGCGCTTCGGGGCGCCGGCGCGCGCGTGGTTCGAGGCGCACTTCGGCGCGCCGACGCCGGTGCAGGCCGAGGGCTGGGCGCGCATTCTCGACGACGAGCACGCGCTCCTGCTCGCACCGACCGGTAGCGGCAAGACCCTCGCCGCCTTCTTCGCGTGCATCGACCGCCTGTCGCGGCTGCCCGCCGACGCGCCCCCGGGCGTGCGCGTCCTCTACGTCTCGCCGCTGAAGGCGCTCGTCTACGACATCGAGCGCAACCTGCGCGCGCCGCTGGCGGGGGTGCAGGCCGAGGCCCGCGCGAAGGAAATCGGGTCGACGCGCTGGCCCCGCGTGGCGGTGCGCACCGGTGACACGACGCCGCGCGAGCGACGCGTCCAGGCGCGTGACCCGGCGGAGATCCTCGTCACCACGCCCGAGTCCCTCTACCTGATCCTCGGCTCGCAGCAGCGCGACACGCTGGCGACGGTGGAGACGGTGATCGTCGATGAGATCCACGCGCTCGCGCCGACGAAGCGCGGCGCGCACCTGGCGATCTCCCTCGAACGCGTCGCCGCGTTGGCCGAGCGCGACCCGCAACGCGTCGGACTCTCGGCGACGGCGCGCCCGCGCGAGGAGGTCGCGCGCTTCCTCGGCGGCGACCGCGAGGTGGCGATCGTCGATGCGAGCGAAGCGCCGCGCCTCGACCTCGAGATCCGCGTCCCGGTCGACGACATGACGCGGCCGGATCCCGCGGCGGACGTGCCGGGCGAAGCGGCCGGGTTGTGGCCCGCGATCATCCCGGAGCTCCTCGACGCGATCCGCGCCCACACGAGCACGATCGTCTTCACCAACAGCCGCGGTCTGTGCGAGCGGCTCGCGCGGCGCATCAACGACCTCGCCGGCTGTGAGCTCGCGCGCGCTCATCACGGCAGCGTCGCGCACGAGAAGCGCCGCGAGATCGAGGCACAGCTCAAGTCCGGCGCCCTGCGCGCGATCGTCGCGACCAGCTCGCTCGAGCTGGGCATCGACATGGGCGCCGTCGATCTCGTGCTGCTCGTCGAGTCGCCGGGTGCGGTCTCGCGCGGGCTGCAGCGGGTGGGGCGGGCGGGGCACCACGTCGGCGACGTGAGCCGAGGTCTGCTCTACCCGAAGCATCGCGGCGACCTGCTCGAAGCGACGGTCGTGGCCGACGGAATGCGCGCCGGCGCCGTCGAACCGATCCGCGTGCCGAATCATCCCCTCGACGTGCTCGCACAGCAGATCGTGGCGATGTGCTCCGTCGCGCCGATCGAGCTCACTGCGCTCGAGGCGCGTCTGCACCGCGCCGCGAACTATCGGAACCTCTCCCGCGAGGCGCTCGTGTCGGTGCTCGACATGCTCGCCGGCCGCTATCCCTCGACCGACTTCGCCTCCCTGCGCGCGCGCATCCGCTGGGACCGCGAGGCGGACGTCCTCTTCGCGCTCTCGGGCAGCAAGATGCTCTCGCTCGTCTCCGGCGGGACGATTCCCGATCGCGGGCTCTACGCCGTCCACCGCGGCGAGGGCGGTCCGCGCATCGGCGAGCTCGACGAGGAGATGGTGAACGAGACGCGCGCCGGCGAGGTCGTGACGCTCGGCGCGAGCTCGTGGCGCGTCGAGCAGATCACCCGCGATCGCGTGCTCGTCTCGCCGGCGCCGGGAGAGGTGGGGAAGCTGCCGTTCTGGCGCGGTGACGGCCCGGGACGTCCCATCGAGCTGGGCCGCGCACTCGGCGCGTTCGTGCGCGAAGTGGACGAGCGCGACGACGCCGAGGCGTGGCTGCGCGCGGAGCACCGTCTCGACGATCGCGCGGCGCGCAACCTGCAGGAGTACGTCGCGCAGCAACGCGAGGCGACCGGCGTCCTGCCCACCGACCGCGCGCTCACCGTCGAGCGCTTCCGCGACGAGCTCGGCGACTGGCGCGTCTGCATCCTCTCGCCATTCGGCGCGCGGGTGCACGCGCCCTGGGCGCTGGCGATCGAGAGCCGGCTCTCGGCGAGCGCCGCCGTGCAGACGCTGTGGAGCGACGACGGCATCGTGCTGCGTTTCGCCGACGCGGACGAAGCGCCGCCCACGGCCGTCCTGCTGCCCGACCCCGACGAGGTGGAAGAGCAGGTCGTGGCGCAGCTCGCGGGCTCGTCGCTCTTCGCCGGACACTTCCGCGAGAACGCGGCGCGCGCCCTGTTGTTGCCGCGCCGACGCCCGGGCGCGCGTACGCCCCTGTGGACCCAGCGTCTGCGCGCCCAGAACCTGCTCGCGGTGGCGCAGGAGTTCCCGTCCTTCCCGATCCTGCTCGAGACCTATCGCACCTGTCTCCAGGACGTCTTCGACGTGCCGGCGCTCGCAGCGCTCCTGCGCGACGTGCGCGACGGGACGGTGTCGGTCGACGAAGTCGAGACGCGCGAGGCGTCGCCCTTCGCGCGTTCGCTCGTGTTTGCGTACACGGCGGCCTATCTCTACCAGGGCGACACGCCGGTGGCCGAGCGCCGCGCCCAGGCGCTCACCCTCGACCGCGCGATGCTGCGGGATCTGCTCGGTCAGGAGGATCTGCGGGCGCTGCTCGACGGCGAGGTGATCCGTGAGGTCGCGGCGGAGCTCGCGGGTGCCGGGGAGGCGGGCCGCGCGCGGCACGCGGATGGCCTGCACGATCTCCTGCGCCGTGTCGGCGATCTCTCCGAAGCGGAAGTCGCGGCGCGCTGCGAGGGCGATGCGAGCGCGTGGCTCGAGGAGCTCGAGGCGACTTCTCGCGCCGTGCGGATCGGACTCGCCGGGGAATCGCGCTGGATCGCCGCCGAAGACGCCGGCCTCTACCGCGACGCATTCGCGGTGTCGCTTCCCGAGGCGATTCCGGCGGCGTTCCTGGAGTCCGTCGAGCGCCCGCGCGAGCAGGGAATCGCGCGCTTCGCGCGACATCGGACGCCGTTCGTCGCGCGGGAAGTGGCCGCGCGTTATGCGATCGGTGTCGCCGACGCCGAGACGGTCCTCGACGCGTTGACCGCCCGCGGGCGTCTGCTCGAGGGCGGATTCCTGCCCGGCGGCAGCGGGCGCGAGTGGTGCGACCCGGAGGTGCTGCGCCGCCTGCGCCGTCGCACACTGGCGAAGCTGCGCGACGAGGTGGCGCCCGTCGACGCCCGGACGCTCGCGCGCTTCCTGCCGCGCTGGCACGGAGTCGGATCGTCGCGCGGCGGCGAGGCGCGTCTTTCTGCGGCGCTCGAAGCCCTCGAGGCGCATCCCCTCGCGTTCTCGGACCTGGAGCGGATCGTCCTGCCCGCGCGCGTCTCCGACTACGACGCCCAGCTGCTCGACGCGCTCGGCGCGCGCGGCGAATGGGTGTGGGTGGGCCGCGAAGCGCTCGGCGCGCGCGACCTGCGGCTGGTGCTGGTGCGCCGCGAGCGCGCTTCGCTGCTGCTGGACGCCCCGGAACGGCCGGAAGATCTGGACGCGCGCGCTGCCGCGATCCTCGATCACCTCGAAGCGCACGGCGCGTCGTTCCTCCACGATCTCGCTGTCGCCGCCGGGAACCCGACGCAGTCGGAGCTGCTCGAAGAGTTGTGGGAGCTCGTCGTGCGCGGGCTCGTGACGAACGACCAGTTCGCGGCGCTGCGCGCACTCACGGCGCGACGCGCGCTGAAACCGCGCGCGGGACGTCGCCGCACGCGCAGCACCGTCGCGGTGAACGCGGGACGGTGGTCGGCGGTGAGCGCGCTGGTGGGGGAGGGCGCAGCGCCGACGCGACGCGCCCACGCCCGCGCGCTCACCCTGCTCGAGCGCTACGGCGTGTTGAGCCGCGACGCGATCGCCTACGAGGACATCGCCGGGGGCTTTGCCGCGGTGTACCCGGTGCTGCGCGAGATGGAGGAGGCGGGAAAGCTGCGCCGCGGCCATTTCGTCGCGAGCCTGCGCGGTGCCCAGTTCGCCCAGGCCGCGATCGTCGACCAGCTCCGTGCGGTTCGCGCCGATCGCGTCACGGGCGAAGCGGTGCTGCTCGCCGCGACGGATCCCGCGAATCCCTTCGGCGTCCAGCTGCCCTGGCCGCCGTCGCGGGCCGAGGGCTTCACGCCGCGCCGCGCGTCCGGCGCGAGCGTGGTGATCGTGGACGGTGAGCTCGCGCTCTTCCTCGACCGCGCGGGGCGCGGCGTGACGACCTTCGCCCCGACCGAAGCGCCGGCGGAGCGCGCGCTCGAACGCGCGGCGAAGGCGCTGCGCGGGGTGTTCCAGCAGCGGCGACGCGCCACGCTGCGGATCGAGACGATCGACGGTACCTCGGCGCCGTCGTCGCCCTGGGCCGAGGTCTTCGTGCGCGCCGGCTTCCGCGCCGACTACAAGGGGCTCGTGCTCGAACGCAGCGAGGCGACCGCGCGCAGAGCGTCGACCTCCCTATAATGGCCGCGCTTTCGCAGCCCGCCGACGCTGCGCCGCCCGAACCGGAGGATCCCCGCATGCGCTTCCGATACCCGTTCGCCGCGCCGATCGTCGCGATCGCGCTCTTCGCCACCGCGTGCGCCACGCCCGTTCCGCCGGCGCCCACGGCCGACGTCGCCACCCGGCGCTCGCTCGACGTCGGCGACGTGATCGGATTCGTCGACGCCCGGGGCGCGCACGTCTGGCTCGGCATTCCCTACGCCGCGCCCCCGGTCGGCGCGTTGCGCTGGCGGGCGCCCGAGCCCCCGGCGCCGTTCGCAGACGTGTTCGATGCGACGACCTTCGGGCCGCGCTGTCCGCAGCGCGCGAGTCGTCTCGACTCGACCGACGAGCCCGACACGGTGGTGGGCGTCGAGGACTGCCTGTCGCTCAACGTCTACGCGCCCGGCGACGCGCGGGGCCGCGACCTGCCCGTGATGGTGTGGATCCACGGCGGCGGCAACGTCCAGGGCGGCAACGACTTCTACGATGGCGGCGAGCTGGCGTCGCGACACGACGTCGTCGTCGTGAGCGTGAACTATCGCCTCGGGCCGCTCGGCTGGATGCGCCACCCGTCGCTGCGCGACGGCGCGTCCTACGAAGAGGAGTCGGGCAACTTCGCCATGCTCGACCTGATCCACGCGCTCCACTGGGTTCGGGCGAACGCAGCCGCCTTCGGCGGCAACGCGGAGAGCGTGACGATCTTCGGCGAGAGCGCCGGCGCGCGCAACGTGCTGATGCTGATGCTCGCGCCGGCGGCGCACGGTCTCTTCCACGGCGCGATCGTGCAGAGCGGCGGCGTGCGCACCACCGGGCTCGCCGAGGGCGAGAACCCGGTCGACGCGGTGCCGGCCGGCGACCGACAGAGCTCCGGCGAGACCCTGCTGAGACTGCTCGTCGCCGACGGCGCAGACGACCGCGACGCCGCGCGCGCCAGGATCGCGGCGATGACCGAGCACGAGGTCGCCGAGTATCTGCGGGCGAAGACGGCGAAGCAGATCATCGATGCCTATCCCGGCGACGACATGGAGGGCGACGGCACCGGCTTCTACCGCCCGCCCCAGATGTTCCGCGACGGCATCGTCCTGCCCGAAGCCGATCCCTACCAGGCCTTCGCGAGCGGCGACTACGCGCGCGTGCCCGTCATCCTCGGCACCAACCGCGACGAGGCGAAGCTCTTCATGTTCGCGTCCGAGGAGCACGTCGGCAGCTTCCTCGGCATCCCGCGTCTGCGCGACGCCGAGGCCTACGCGCGCGAGGCGGCCTACCGCTCCCGCTTCTGGAAGGCGAGCGGCGTCGACGAGATCGCGAAGGCGATGCGACGCGTGCAGGGGCCGTCGGTCTTCGCCTACCGCTTCGACTGGGACGAGCAGCCGAGCATCCTCGGCGCCGACCTCGGAGAGATGCTCGGCGCGGCGCACGCGCTGGAGATCCCGTTCGTGTTCGGCCACTGGGCGCTCGGCCCGAACACGGGTCTGATCTTCGACGAAGACAACGAGCCCGGTCGCGTCGCGCTCTCCGACGCGATGATGTCCTACTGGGCCGAGTTCGCCTGGACGGGGGCGCCCGGCAGCGGTCGCGCGGGCGAGCAGCCCCCCTGGCCGTCCTGGGACGCGACGCGTCCCGAGGCGGCGAAGTATCTCGTCCTGGACACCGCGGCCGACGGCGGAATCCGCATGGCGTCCGAGACCGAGGACGTCGACGCGCTCTTCGACGAGCTCACCGCCGACCCGGCGCTCGACGCCGAGGAGCGCTGCGGGATCTTCGCGCAGCTCGTCCGCTCGCGACCGCCGGTAGCGTCCCGCGCGGCCGACGTCGGCTGTACCGACACGACCGTGGCGTCCGGCGGCTAGCTCCCCGAACCGCGCCGGAACACGATCGAGGTGTTCACGCCGCCGAAGGCGAAGTTGTTGCTGACGAGCGTCTCGACGTCGAGGGGGCGCGGCTCCGCCATCACGTAATCGAGCGGCGCGCAGCGGGGGTCCGGGTCCTCGAGGTTCAGCGTCGGGTGCACCCATCCCTCGTTGCACGTCTTTAGTGCGACCCACGCCTCGATCGCGCCGCAGGCGCCGAGGGTATGGCCCGTGTGGCCCTTCAGCGTGCTCACCGGGGTGTTCGGGCCGAAGACGCGGTGGGTGGCGTCGCTCTCGGCGATGTCGCCCAACTCCGTGCCGGTGCCATGGCTGTTCACGTACCCGACGGCTCCCGCGTCGAGGCCCGCGTCCTCGAGGGCGAGGCGCATGACGCGCTCCATGCTGTCCGGGTCGGGGTTGGTGAGGTGGCGCCCGTCACAGTTGGTGCCCCAGCCGAGGACCTCGGCGTGGACCACAGCACCCCGGGCGAGCGCGTGTTCGCGCTCCTCGAGGACGAGGGTCGCCGCGCCCTCGGCGACGACGACGCCGTCGCGCCCGGCGTCGTAGGGGCGCGGGGTGCGCGTCGGTTCGTCGTTGCGGGTGGAGGCGGCGAGCAGGATGTCGAAGATCACCGCGTCGATGCCGCCGAGCTCTTCCACGCCGCCGCCGACCATCACGTCCTGACGGCCGGACGAGATCGCCTCGAAGGCGTAGCCGATCCCCTGGCTGCCCGAGGTGCAGGCGCTGGTGGTGGGGACGAGGCGTCCGCGGATGCCGAAGAACTGCGCGATGTGGGCCGCGTTGGTGTGGCTCATGAAGCGGATGTAGTCGCTGCCGCGGATGCCGCTGGTGGTGCCCTTGCCGTAGAACTGCCGCGCGTACACCTCGAGACCGGACGGGCTGCCCTGGGTGCAGCCGTAGGCGATGCCGGTGCGTCCTCCGCCTAACACGGTGTCGTCGGTGAGGCCGGCGTCGGCGAGGGCGAGCTCGGTGGTGCGCGTGGCGAGCAGTGAGTCGCGTCCCATGCTGCGGATCTTGCGCCGCGGCCAGGATTCGGGCGGGGCGAAGTCGGGCACTGGCGCGCCGAGGCGCGTCTGGAGGCCGTCGATCGCGCCCCACTCGTCCATGTACTGCACGCCCGAGCGGCCGCTCTGGAGGCTCTCGCGCACCGCCTTCCAGTCGCTTCCGATCGGCGTGATGCCGGCCATTCCCGTGATCACGACCCTTCTCATGGGCCTTCGCTCACCTTCGGCTCGCTGCGCGCCGGCTTCGCCGGCTTGCGGGGTCTCATTTCGTTTCCTCTTCACCGTTCGGCCCGTTCCAGGGATCGAAGAAGTTGAACCACTGGTAGGGAAACCGGAGGGTATGGTGCTCGAGGCGCGCCGCATAGGCGCGGGCCAGCTCGGCGATCCGCTTCGGGCGCTCGCCGCGGGAGGCCTGGACGCGCTCGGCCAGCACCTCGGCGAACACGCGATAGCGACCGCCCCCTTCGCGCAGCGCGACCATGAAGAAGAGCGGGCATTCGAGCAGGCACGCGAGCAGGTAGGGCGCGGTCGGAATCTCGAGCGTCCCGCCGAGCAGCGACACCGGCGTCGTGCGGCCGCGGTCGGCGGGCTCGACGCGATCGCCGAGCATCGCCACCAGCTCGCCGCGCTCGATGCAGGCGCGGATCTGGAGCACCGTGCCCATCGTCTCGGGCTCGACCTGGATCACGCGCAGCTGGGCGTTCGGCGAGAGCTGGCGGAACAGGCCGTTGATGCGCTCGGCGTGGCGCGTGTACATCAGCACGTTCACCACGCGTCCGTCGTGCTCGGCGAGGGCGCGCAGCGCGTCGAAGCTGCCGAGATGCGCGCCGACGACGAGCGCGCCGCGGGTCGGGGTGAGCAGACGGTCGTACTCCTCGCGCCCCGCGACGTCGAACGAGAGCGCATCCGGCGTGCCGAACCAGAGCACCATGCGGTCGAAGATGCTCAGGGCGAAGGCGCGGAAGTGGAGGAAGCTCGTCCAGGTGCCCGGCTTGCGTCCGAGCGCCGCGGCGCCGATCGGGTCGGCGGCGATGCGCCACAGATAGGCGAGCGACGCCTGCCGCGCCGCGCGCCCGGTGACGAAGAAGTAGGCGACGACGAGGTGCACGACGACGAGCGACACCGGCCGGCCGAAGAGGCGATAGCAGGCGAGGGTCGCGCGCAGCCCCCACATCGAGCCGCGCTCGGCCGCACGCGTCCACGCCGTGTGCTCGGACGCGGAGGACGCGCTCACAGTCCCGGCCCTCCCGGGTAGAAACGGCGCAGCACCGGCTCCGCCCACGGCGCGCGCAGATCGTGAAAACGCCACGATCGCACGAACCACTCGACGAGGAAGACGAGCCCCATCAATAGGTAGGACACGACGCCGGTGTATCCCGTCCACAACCAGAGATTGCCCGCGACGGCGAGCACCAGGCAGACGACCGCGTTCGCCGCGAAGAAGGCGCACCACACCGCGGTGAAGGTGCGGCAGTGGGCCACCTGGGCCGCCGAGAGCTCGGTCTCCTGCAGGCGCGCGAAGCTCTCGATGAGAGGAGTCCCGGAGACGAGCGTGCGGCCGAACGCGAAGAGCAGCCCGAGGCTGATCAGCACCGGCACGTAGAGCAGCCCGGACACGCGGGGTCCGAACCAGTGGATGCCTGCGACGATCGCGAAGGGGTACGCCCCGGCGAGCAGGCCGCGCAGCACCTTCATGCGGCGCCGGCGCTCCTCCGGGTGAACGCGGCATGGATCACGTCGACCGCGTCTCCGACGGTCCGCACCGACTTGATCTCGTCCTCGTCGAGCTTGATCCCGCTCTGGTCCTCGAGCGTGACGGCGAGGTCGACGAGATCGATGCTGTCGAGGTCGAGGTCGTCGACGAGGTGGGCGCCCGGCTCGATGTCGTCGGCGGCGAGGCCGAACTCGCTCGCCATCATCGAGCGGAGCTGCTCGAGCACCTCGGCGGCGCTCGGCGTGGCGGTGGTGGGTTCCCCGGACGGCGGCAACGGAATCCCTCGCAGCTGCGGCCAAGCCTAACCTAGAGCCGCGGAAAACATGGGGAAACTATTGCACAGCCGATCCGGGAGGGCCTCCGTCGGAGGGCGTTGTCGCCGTCGGGCGACGGCGCAGGAGCGCGTCGCGCGCCGCGGCGAGCACCAGACGCGTGTGGGCCCAGGAGATCCGCACGTTGTCCCACCACAGGTCGAAGTGGGAGACGCCGCCCTCCTCGGCCGAGAAGTAGCGGACGCGCGTCTCGAGATTCCGCACCGGCGTGCCGGCGCGGAGCATGCGCACGGGCAGCTCGAGGTCGAACTCCATGTGGTCGCCGCGGGCGTCGGCGGCGATCGCCGCGTCGAGGGGATAGACGCGGTAGCCGCACAGCGGGTCGGTGATCGCGCGGCTGCCGGTCTCGACGCGCACCCAGAAGACGCTGATCTGGTGGCCGAAGGCGCGCCCGCGCGGCTGGCTGTGATCGTAGACCGGCGCGCCGAGGATGAGCGCCTCGGGGTGGGCGCGCGCCTCGGCGAGGAAGCGCGGCGCGTCGTCCGGGTCGTGCTGACCGTCGGCGTCGATCTGGAGCGCGTGGGTGAACCCGAGCCGCTTCGCCGCGGCGAAGCCGGTCTTCACCGCCGCGCCCTTGCCGCCGTTGCGGGCGCGGCGCTCGAGGTGGACGAGTCCTTCGGCCGCGAGCGCGTCGCAGACGGCGCGACCTTCCGCAGCACTGCCGTCGTCGACGAGCACGATGTCGGCGAGATGCGCACGCACCGCGAGCACGACGTCGCGCACGGTCGCCGGGTTGTCGTACGTCGGGATCAACACGCAGGGACGGAAGCTCAATGCGACGCCGCCTCCAGCGGCACGCCGCTGCGCGCGCGCAGCCGCGCCAGCCAGAGCAGCACTTCGATCGCGGGACGCACGCGCCAGGGCGGCGTCACCGCGCCGGCGAGCACCGACACGATCTCGCGGCGCAGGAAGTCGACGCCGGCGCGGCCGTGGGACGGACGGATGAACACCTCGCGAAACGCCGGGTCGTACCAGGCGCGGATGAAGCGCTCGTAGACGCCGAACTCGGCGCGGCTCTTCCGGGTATAACGCGCGAAGTCCTTCGCGATCGGCGCGCGGCCGGACGCCAGCGCGCGCGCGGCGTCGGCCGCGGCGCGCTCCGCGCCGCCCATCGCGAGGTGCACGCCGGAGGAGAAGACCGGATCGAGGAAGGCACCGGCGTCGCCGATCGCGACCCAACCGTCGCCGGCGAGATCGCGGAGGCGGTACTGGAAGTCGGCGGCGGCTTCGACGGGGCGCGTGCGGTGGGCGCCGCGCAGGCGCCGTGCGATTGCGGGCACTTCATCGAGCACCTCGTTCCACAGCGCGTCGTTGTCGGCGCCGGTGCGACGCCGCGCGCCGAACGCTTCGCGGTCGATCACCGCGCCCACGGACGCGCCGCCGCCGTCGAGCGGGATCCACCACATCCAGCCGAAGTCGGTGGCGACGATGCCGATCGTGCCGGCGTCGTCGCCGGTCGAGGAGATCACGTCGTCGTAGTGGGAGAAGAGCGCGACCTTGTGCATGGTGGCGTCGCGCTCGCGCAGTCCGCGCTGTCGTCCGACGAGGGTCGCGCGGCCCGAGCAGTCGGCGACGAGGCGGGCGTGCACCGTGCGCTCGCTTCCGTTCGCTTCGCGTAGGCGGACGCCGGTCGCGCGGTCGCCGTCGAAGACGACCTCGACGACCTCCGTGTCCTGGACGCCGTCCGCGCCCGCTTCGAGCGCCGCGTCCCAGAGGATCTCGTCGAACGCGGCGCGTCGCACTTCGAAGGCGTGCTCGGCGATCAGCCGGCTCGCGTTCGGGAAGTGGGAGTATTCGGGCCGGGCGCCGTCAGCGAAGCAGAAGTAGGCACCGTACTTGCGCAGGAAGCCCGCCTTCTCGAAGCGTTCCACGAGGCCGAGCCGTCGCCACAGCGGCATCGTCGCGGGAAGCAGGCTCTCGCCCACGGAGAAGCGCGGATGCCGGCTGCGCTCGACGACGAGAGCGCGCTGGCCGGCCCGGGCGAGCAGGTGCGCGAAGGTCGTTCCCGCCGGCCCGCCACCCACGACGACGGCGTCGTAGGCGTCGGGCGCGCGCGGGCTCGGCGGGGCGGGGTCCGGCATCGGCGGCAGTGTAGGCGAGGCGGCCGCCGAGAGCGGCCGCCGGCCACGCGGCATAGCGCGGGTAGAATGCGCGCGCGTCATGAAGCGATTCCTCTCGGACGTCTACCGCTACGTCGCCACCTTCCAGGGCTGGTTGCTCGTGCTCGTCGGCACGATCCTGGCCGGGGTCTGGATCCCGATCGTGTGGATCGTGGCGCCGATCTGGCCGCGCGCCCGCGTCCTGTTCGCCGACATCGTCCACGGCCTGCTCGCGATCTACCGGCGAGCCGTGATGTACATGCGCGTCCGGATCGAGGGGGAGGAGAAACGGCTGCCCGGGACGCGCATCCTGATCAGCAACCACCAGTCCTGGCTCGACCCGCTCGTGTTGATGGGCACCGAGCCGCGGCTCCAGGGACCGATCCGCCAGTACATGCTCGACGTGCCCGTCTTCGGCTCGATCCCGAAGCTGTGCGGCTTCTTCGTCAGCGAGATCGGAGAGCTGCCGTCGCTGGACGCGATGGCCGAGGCCGTCGCGACCGCGCGCGAACGCGGCGGCAGCCTGCTCTTCTTCCCGGAAGGCACGCGCGGCGTGGACGGCGTCGTCGGCCCCTTCCACCGCGGCGCCTTCCGCACCGCCTACGATCACGACCTCGCGATCCAGCCCGTGCTCATCGAGGGCCTCGACCGCGTGCTCCCGCGCAAGGGCCCGATCGTGCAGACGCCCGGCCGCCACCTCGTGCGCATCCACTACCTGGACGCGATCGCGCCGCCCTTCGACGAAGCCCCTTCCGGCCGGCGCCGCGACACAGTCCGCGCGCTGACCGATCGCGTGCGCGCGGACATGGTCGAGGAGCTGGAGAAGATGCGCGCGGAGCGTGGATTCTCCCGCAAGAATCAGGCACCCGCCTGACCCCGCGCGAAGAACAGCCAGTTCGTCTCTTCCTCCTCGCAGATGTGGTTCCAGAAGCGGACTTCTTCGACCCTCACTTCGGGGAAGACGCGGGCGAGGGCGTCGGCGAAGGGGGAGCTCTCGGCGTAGGACCAGACGCCGAGGATGCCGCCGGGGGCGAGATGCGCGCGGGCGCGGCGCAGGCCCTCCTCGGCGTAGAAGGAGTCGCTCTCGGGCCCGAGCGGCTCGTCGGGGGAGTGGTCGACGTCGATCAGGACGAGGTCCCAGTGCTCGCTCGGCTCCTGCCAGAGGCGGGCGTAGATGTCGCCGTGGGACACGCGCAGCCGGTCGTCGGCGCAGAGCTTCTCCGAGAGCGGCACGAGGCCGTTCTTCATCCAGTCGATCACGGGTTCGAGGAACTCGACGACCTCGAGCTCGGCGACGTTCGGGGACGCGAGCACCGCTTCGGCGGTGTACCCGAGGCCGAGCCCGCCGACGATCACGCGCAGGCCGGACCCGCCGTGCATCGCTACCGCGACGTCGGCGAGCGCGCGCTCGCTCGCCGTGTGCAGGCTGCTCATCAGGAACTCGTGGTCGAGCGTGATTTCGGTCACCACGGTGCCCGGACGCGACAGCAGCTCGCGCCGGCGCAGCGCGATCAGGCCGATCGAGGACTCCTCGGACGCGAGGTACTCGATGTTCTTCGTGGTCAAGAGAGACGGCCTCCTGCGGGAGTTCTTGCGTCCACGCTCGCGGAGGCCACCATTCGACTTCGCCCGCCTTCGGCTCGCTGCGCGCGGTCCTACGACCGCTTGCGCGCGACGGCCGCGAGGTGCTCCACCTGGCCATCCTCCCGCGACAGCAGCACGTCGTTGTAGCTCGCATCGCCGCGGTGGTTGAACGAGTCGGCGCGGCCGAAGCCGAGCAGGACGCAGCGTCGGAAGGGGCCGGCGCCGGTCGGCGGCGGGGCGGCGTGCATGATGTCGCCGTAGTGGAGGGTCAGGTCGCCCGGGTCGGCGACGACGCCGACGCCGCGCGGCGCGCGCGGGTCGGTCGCTTCGAAGAAGCCCATCGAAGCCTCGTGGCTGCCGGGCAGCATGCGCAGCTCGCCCGTCTCCGGTCGGGAGGGCGAGAGGTAGATCGAGCAGATCAGGCGCGGACACATCGAAGCGTGACCGCCCATCCCGCAGTCGCGGTGCCAGGGGAGATCCGAGAGTCCTTCCACCATGCCGGGATTCTTGATCAGCACGCTCAGGCCGTCCTCGTCCTCGCTGCCCGACGCGACGAGATCGTGATCGGAGAGGGCGACGAGACCGGTGATGCGCGGATCGCCGGGCAGGCCGCGGAAGGCGTCTTCGCCGAGGCAGTGCGTGACGCGGCAGAGCACGCTCTCACCTTCGGCGTCGCGTCCCCACCAGGAGCGCTTGTCGCCTTCGCGGGCGGCTGCGGCGCGGGCGTCGGCAGCGGCCTGCATGTCCGCGATCTCGCGCGCAGAGAACACGTTCTTCACGAGCAGGAAGCCCGCGGTGCGCAGGAAGTGCGCCATCTCCTCGCGATCGTCGTCGAGGGTGAAGCTGCGCGTGGGATCGAGCGGCGCGCCGCTGCGATCGCGCAGGTCGACGGCGTCCGGGCGGAAGATCGGACGGCCGTGGTAGAGCGCGCGCAGGCCGGGCTCCCAGCGCACGAAGCGCATCGCGTCGCCCTTCGTCACGCGACACCGGTTCGCGTAGAGGAGTCCCGGCGCGGACTCGAGGTCGAGCGCGAGCTGCGACCAGAGCTCGGCGTCGAGCTCGATCACGGTGTCGGCCCGGTCGTCGCCCGGGGTGATCTCGACGCTTCCGGCGCGGGGCCGGTAGGTGAACGCGGCGCCGTCCGGCGTGCGGAAGGCGAGGGCGCCGATCTTCTCGAGACCGTCCGCCGCCGCGATCGCCCCGTGACCGGCGGCGATCCGTCGCGGCAGCTCACGCAGGTGGAAGTCGCGGAAATCGATCGACTGCAGCGGATTCACGAGGCCTCCAGAGGGCGAACATAGCGTGGTTGCGCGACCGCCGTATTTCGACAACACTGTCGAAAAAAGGAGAGCGCCACGCCGAAGCTCGTCGACAGCACCGCCCAGCGGGAAGAGATCCTGCGCGCCGCGCGCGGCGTGTTCGCACGTCGGGGTGTGCGCGGCACCGGTCTCACGCATGTCGCCGATGCACTCGGCGTCGGTCGCTCGAGCCTCTACCACTACTACCCGGACAAACGGACGCTGGTGGCCGACCTGTTGCGCGAGATGCTGGCCGAGGAGGAGGCGCTGTTCGACGCCGTGCTCGCCGGAGAAGGCTCGCCGTCTGCGCGTCTCGAGCGCTTCTTTCGCGAGCAGCTCGCGCTGTTCGACGCGTGGAGCGCGATCGCGCCGTTGCTGTTCGAGCTGCGGTCCAGCGAGAGTCGCCGATTGAGGCCTTTCTTCCGCCGCATCCGCGGCAAGCTCGAGGCTCTGCTCCGCGAGGCCCAGGACCGGGGCGAGGTGGGTTCCCAGGTCGATCCGTTCCTGGCGTCGGCGAGCGCGATCGCCCTCCTCGACGGGCTGCTTCTCCAGTACTTCGTCGAGCCCGGTGCCTTCGACCGCGAAGCGATGGCAGATGCGTTGGTGCGCGGCGTCCGGCGCGCGATCGCGCCATGAGCTCGCTCGCGCTGATGCGCTGGCTCGAGCAGGCGCCGGCCCGCTACGACGCCGGAATGCGTCTGCTCACCCTCGGCCGTGCGCAACGGCTCCAGGCCGCGCTCGCCGAAGCCGCGACGCCGCGCGCGGAGGCTGACGTGCTCGAGATCGGTTGCGGCACCGGAGCGCTGACGGTGCGACTGGCCTCACGCGGCGCCCGGGTGCTCGCCGTCGACCAGAACCCGGAAATGCTCGAGCGCGCGCGCGCGCGGCTTTTGGAAGCCGACCTCGCCGGGAGCGTCGAGCTCGTCGAGCGTGGCGCTGCCGAGATCGATGGGCTGGCACGTTCGGCCTTCGACGCCGTCGTGGCGGGCTTCGCGCTATCGGAGATGTCCGCGAACGAGCGCGCCTACGTGCTGCGCGCCGCGCATGCGTTGCTGCGACCCGACGGACGCCTGCTCGTCGCCGACGAGACGCGTCCGCGCGGGACGCGGTGGCGGATGCTGCACGCACTGCTGCGAGCGCCGCAGGCGCTGCTGGCGTGGCTGCTCGCGGGAAGCATGTCGCGGCCGATTCCCGACCCATGCGGCGAGATCGAAGCGGCCGGCTTTCGCGTCGAGCGCGAATCGCGCTGTCTCGGCGACAGCCTCACGCTGGTGGTGGCCCGTGCTTGAAGGGATTCGCGACGCACTCCAGACGGTCTTCCGGATGCTCCCCTGGCCCACGGATCCCGGGGTCCGCGCGATCGGCACCCCCGACGTCTGGAGCCCCGTGCTCGTCACCGGCAACTACGACCTCACCGTTCGCCGCGTGGTCCGCGCACTCGAGGGGGTCGACGCCTGGCTCGTGGTGGCGCCGTCGAGCGGGATCAACGTCTGGTGCGCTGCGTCGGGTGGGCACCTCGGGACCGCGCAGGTGGTGACCGCGCTGAAGACGTCGGGCGTCGCTGAACGCGTGCGGCACCGTCGGGCGATCCTGCCCCAGCTCGCGGCCACCGGCGTCCGCGCGGGCGACGTGCACGCGCGTTGCGGATGGCGCGTGCGCTTCGGTCCCGTCTACGCCGAGGACATCCCCGACTATCTCGCCCGCGAGACGAAGAAGACCGACGCGATGCGCCATGTTCACTTCGGCGCGCGCGAGCGGCTGGAGATGGCGCTCGCGTGGGGAGGCCCGGCGGGTCTCCTGGTGGCCGGCATCGCGGCCTGCTTCGCGAGCACCTACGTCCTGCCCCTGGTCGCGCTGTGCCTTTCCACGGCGCTCGTGGTCTACACCGTCTACGACCGCCTGCCCGAGCCGCGTCGCGCGATCCTCGGCGCGTTCACCCTCGCCACGGCCCTGGCGGCGACCTGGCTCGCGGGAGGCGGAGGGGCGGCGCTTGCGACCGCGGGCGCGGCGTCGGCGCTCTTCGTGGGCGTGCTCACCTTCGACTACGCGGGCACGACGCCGATCGAGGGCGGCAGTCATTTCCAGGAGCGCGCCTGGCACGTCGAGCTCGATCCCGAGCGTTGCAAAGGGGTCTACACCTGCTGGGAGGTGTGTCCCGAAGCCTGCTTCGAGAAGCCGCCCGAGGACGCCGCCGATCGCCGCGTCCTGCTCGCCCACGACGACCGCTGCGTGCGCTGCGGCGCGTGCATCGTGCAGTGCCCGATGGATGCGCTGGCCTTCGAGGACGACACCGGGCGTCGCATCGAGCCCGATGCGATCCGTCGCTTCAAGCTCAACCTGCTGGGCTCGCGCTCGGTGCCGTCCGGCGACGCGTCCGATCGCGCGACGTGACGCTGCGACGCCTCTGAGATCGCGCCAGGGATGCAACGCATGCGCGTCGTCGCCTGACGCGCGCGTGACGCTGCTCTAGAATGAGCCGGCCCGAACCGGTGGGGGTATCCATCGGATTCGCTGCGAGGACGGCCCGTGTCCGCCCCGCGAAGGAGAATGCGATGATCCGTGCCACGCTTCCTGATGGGAGTACCCGCGAGCTTGCCGACGGCGCCAGCGCCGCAGACCTCGCCGCCGACATCGGCCCCGGCCTCGCAAAGGCCGCCGTCGCCGCCCGGGTGAACGGCGAAGTCACGGATCTCAGCCGTCCGCTGCCCGACGGCGCCGAGGTGGCGCTGCTCACGAAGAAGGACGCCGACGGTCTCGAGGTGCTGCGCCACTCGGCCGCGCACCTGATGGCCGACGCGATCCTGCGCCTCTTCCCCCGGGCCGAGCTGACGATCGGCCCGGTCGTCGAGGACGGCTTCTACTACGACATCCATCTCCCGGAAGGGAAGATCACGCCCGACGACTTCCCGGCGATCGAGGCCGAAATGCAGCGCATCGCGAAGGAGGATCTCCGTTTCCAGCGCTGCGTCGTGCGCGATCCGGAGAAGGACGAGGTGTACGCCCGCTATCGCGCGATCGACGGCGGCAACAACAAGTTCAAGGAGGAGATCTTCGCAGGCGTGCGCGAGCGCGGCGACGAGGTGTCCTTCTACAAGCACGGCGAGTTCGTCGATCTTTGCCGCGGGCCGCACGTGCCGAGCACGGGCTGGCTCAAGCACGTGAAGCTCACGAGTGTCGCCGGCGCCTACTGGCGCGCCGACGCCAGCCGCGAGCAGCTCGTCCGCGTCTACGGCACGGCCTTCTTCGACAAGAAGGAGCTGAAGCAGCACCTGCACCTCATCGAGGAGGCGAAGAAGCGCGACCACCGCGTGCTCGGCGAACAGCTCGACCTGTTCAGCTTCCACGAGGACGCGCCGGGCTTCCCGTTCTTCCATCCCAACGGGGCGATCCTCTTCAACCTCCTCACGGACACGATGCGCGGCCTGCTGCGCCGTCGCGGCTACTTGGAGGTGAAGGCGCCGCTCGTGCTCTCCGAGCAGCTCTGGCACACGTCCGGGCACTACGACAACTACCTCGAGAACATGTTCTTCACGAAGCTGAAGCTGCGCGACGCGAAGGACCCGGGCGTCGTGCACGAGGACGTGGAAGAAGACCGTCCGATGGCGGTGAAGCCGATGAACTGCCCCGGACACCTGATCGTGTATGGCACGCGGCTGCGCAGCCACAACGAGTTTCCGCTGCGCTTCTCCGAGATGGGGCTCGTGCACCGACGCGAGCTGTCGGGCGTGCGCCACGGGCTCTTCCGGGTGCAGGCCTTCACCCAGGACGACGCCCACCACTTCTGCACGCCCGACCAGATCGAGGGCGAGATCGCGATGCTGATCGCCTTCTTCAAGGAGGTGTACTCGCGCTTCGACCTCGGAGACGTGCGCATCGAGCTGTCGACGCGGCCGGAGAAGAGCATCGGCAGCGACGAGATCTGGGAGCGCGCCGAAGAGGCGCTGCGCGCCGCGCTCGAAGCCGAGGGCATCGAGTACGACCTCAACGAGGGCGACGGCGCCTTCTACGGTCCGAAGATCGACTTCCACATCCGCGACGTCCTCAAGCGCTCGTGGCAGTGCGGCACGATCCAGCTCGACTTCTCGATGCCGGAGCGCTTCGGCCTCTCCTACATCGGAGCCGACGGCCAGAAGCACACCCCGGTGATGATCCA
>JAHEJV010000293.1 GCA_024638705.1 Deltaproteobacteria bacterium
GATCGGGCGTCCGAACTGGGTGCGGGTGCGCGCGTGTCCGGCGGTGGCGAGCACGAGCGCGTGGCCGGCGGCAGCGGTGTAGGCGGCGAGCGCCGCATCGTGCAGCGCCCAGGCGCGATCGCACCCGGCGAGCGGTGCGCCCGCTTCGAGCGCGACGCGACCCCAGGGTTCGCCGCCCAACGTCGCGACGGGCTCGACGTCGCCGTCCGGCGTGGCCCGCTGCACGCCCCCGTCTGAAACGATCAGGAAGAGATCGGCGTCCGGGGCGAAGGGCATCAGCGGCGGCGAACCGAGGGAGACGATCGCGTCGCCGCTCGCGATTCGCGCGCGGTCGTCTCCTCCGATGAGTTGCGTCGCGAGGAAGGTGGCCGCGAGCGGACCGGGGAAGACGGCCGCGCCGAGCGATTCGAGCGCCGCCACCATCTCGCAGGCGCCGCCGCTGCCTTCGGGCGTCGCGAGCGCGAGGACGCCCAGGTCGGCGAGCTCCTTCCACAGCGCGCGCGGCAACGTGCCGGACACCTCGCGCACGACCTCTTCCGGACAGCGCTCCGCACAGAACCGGGCGATCGCAGAGGAGACGGCCTGCTGGGTGTCGTCGAAGGCGAGATCGAGGCTCAAGACGCGGCGTTCCAGCGACTCGCGGCGACCGCGCGACGGTGTGTCGACGCGCCGCCCAGCTCGAGGCGCAGCGCCTGGAGACGCATGCTGAACACGTGCAGGTCGTGCTCGCGCGTGAAGCCCATCGCGCCGGTCATCTGGTGCATCTCGCGGAAGACTTCGTTCGCCGCGTGGGTGGCGTGCGCGGCGGCGACTGCGGCCGCTTCCTCCGGAGCGCCCAGCCCCGCGGCTTCGAAGGTGAGGCGACGCGTGCCTTCGATGAGCACCGTGCACATCGCGAGGCGATGTTGCAGCGCCTGGAACGAACCGATCGCGCGTCCGAACTGACGCCGCCGTTTCACGTAGTCGACGGTGATGTCGAGGGCGGCCTGCATCGTGCCGAGCGCCTCGGCGGCGAGGGCGACTCGCCACCAGCGGCGCAACACGGCACCCGACCCTGCGCCGAGGGGCTCGCCGGCATCGGCGTCGAGCGACACCCGACCGACGGGCAGCATGAAGTTCGAAGGCACCGGTTCGCGTCGGGCCGGACCCAGCTCGACGACGCGCGCCTCGTCGCCGCAATCGACCAGCGCCGTGCGTGCATGTCCACCGAAGCGCACCGGCCCCGGATGGGCGAGCGACACGAGGGTGACTGGCGCCGGCAAAACGCGCTGCGCGACGAGCGGCGCGACGAGGAGCTGCGCGCCTGCCGGCAGCGTTCCGCCGTGGCGCGCGACCGCCTCCACGACGAGCGCCGCTTCGAGCGCTCCCGTATCGGGCCCGCCGAGCGCCACTTCGGAGAAGCCCGCCTCGGTGAGCGCGATGTCGAGCGCTTCGTCCCAGTCGCTCTTCGCGTCGAGCTCGATCGCGCGAGCGGCGCCGGCGTGCTGCGCACAGAGCGTCTCCACCGCTTCGAGAATCGCCCGCTGATCGTCGTTCCAATCGAGATCCATGCTTTGCTACTCGCGGGGAAGGCCGAGCCAGCGGCTGGCGATCAGGTTCAGGTTGATCTCGGTCGTGCCGACCGCCACGCCCGCCGTCATCGCGAGGCGCCAGTAGGATTCGGCGAAGTCGCCGTAGGTGAGCGCCTCATTGCCGGCGATCTCGAGGGCGAGGTCGGAGACCGCGTTCTCGCACAGCGTCCCGGCGACGCGCGCGATGTTGGTGTCGGCCGTCGGCTCGCTGCCCTTCGCGCGCAGGTCGATCACGCGGTACGAGAGCACGCGCGACGCCTCCACCGCGCAGCGCGCGGCAGCGAGCTTCTCCTGGATCACCGGATCATCGAGGAGGTCGCGCTCGCGGGCCGCCTCCGCCAGCGCATCGAGGGTGAGTGAAGCGCGCGCATAACGCATCGCGCCCACCCGCTCGAAGGCCAGCGCGTAGGAAACCACGTTCCAGCCCTCGCCCTCGGGCCCGAGCCGACACGCGACGGGGATGCGCGCGTCGTCGAAGAAGAGCTCGTGGAAGTAGCGCTCGCCGATCACCGCGGGCACCTCGCGCACCGTGACGCCCGGCGCGTCCATCGGCGCGAGCAGCACGGTGATGCCCTTGTGGCGTTTCGACGCGAGGTCGGTGCGGACGAGCAGGAAGCAGTACTCCGCGCCCGCGACGTAGGAAGTCCAGATCTTGCTGCCGTTCACGACGTAGTCCTCGCCGTCCCGCACGGCGGCGGTCCGCAGCGAGACGAGATCGCTGCCCGCTTCGGGCTCCGAGAAGCCCTGGCACCAGAGCACGTCACCGGCGGAGATCTTCGGCAGGTGGAAGGCCTTCTGTGCGTCGCTGCCATACTTCATGATCGTCGGTCCGATCCAGTTGACGTTCATGTACTGCGAGCCGCGCGGTTCACCGACGCGCCACATCTCTTCGGAGAGGATCGCGTGACGCCACGGCGTCGCGTCGGCGCCGCCGAACTCCGCAGGCCAGCTCTGGGTGAGCCAGCCGCGTTCGGCGAGCTTCGCGCAGAACTCCCGGGAGAACGCGGCCTGGGCGTCGCTGCCCGGGCCGTGCACGCTCATCTCCGCCCAGTCGTCGGGCAGTTCGGAGGCGAGGAAGTCACACAGCTCGCGCCGGTAGGCCGTGTCTCCGTCGGACCATTCGAACTCCAAAACATCTCTCCCGCTGTCAGTGCGTGCGGGTGCGCATTCTACGCTTCCCCTCGCTGCGCGTCTCGTGTACGTCTGGGGCATGGCGACGCCGCGATTTCCCGACTACGAGCCGAGCGTCCCGGTTTTCGTCGCGCAGGTCGCGAAGCGCTACGGCGAACGGCCGCTGATCCTGCTCGGCGATCGCCGCATCACCTATCGCGAAGCCGAGCGCGAGTCGGCGCGTCTCGCGCGGGCGCTGCTCGCGCACGGCATCGCGAAGGGCAGTCGCGTCGGTGTGCTCGCTCCGAACGGGCCGGAGTGGGTCGTGTGGTGGCTGGCCGCGGCGCGCATCGGCTGCGTCGTCGTGCCGCTCAACACCTTCTACAAGGCGCGCGAGCTCGGCTACGTGCTGCGGCATGCCGACGTCCACGCCCTGTTCACCGTCGCGCGCTTCCTGAACAACGACTATCTCGAGCGGATCGAGACGTGTGCGCCGTCGCTCTCCGGGCAGCGCCCGCCGATGCTGCTCGCGCCGGAGCTTCCGGCGCTGCGACACGTCCTCGTGTCGGGCGACACCGGTGGACGCAGCTGGGCGACGCCGCTCCACGCCCTCGAAGTGGCGGCCGACATCCAGCCCGGCGTCGACGAGGCGATGCTCGATGCCGTCGAGGCGTCGGTCAGCCCCGCCGACCCGATGCTCATCATCTACAGCTCGGGCAGCACCGCCGATCCGAAAGGCGCCATCCACAGCCACGCCGCGCCGATCCGCCACGCCCACAACCTGAACCAGTTCCGCGACCTCGAGAGCGACGACCGCATCTTCTCGCCGATGCCCTTCTTCTGGGTCGGCGGCTTCGTCTTCACGCTGCTCTCCGCGATGCACGAGGGCGCATCGCTGGTGTGCGAGGAGTTCTTCGAGCCCGGCGCGACGCTCGCGCTGCTCGAACGCGAGCGCGTCACGATCGCCGCCGGCTGGCCGCACTATTCGAAGGCGATGGTCGACCATCCGGGCTTCGCGGAGCGCGACCTCTCCTCGATCCGCAGCGGAAACCTCTACGCCGTGCTGCCCGCTTCGGAGCGTCCCGCCGACCCGGAGCTGCGCTCGAACTCCCTCGGCATGACCGAGACGTGCGGTCCGCACACGATCGATCGCATGGACGTCGATCTTCCGGAGCGCCTGCGCGGCTCGTTCGGCCACTCGGTGCCGGGACTCGAACACAAGATCGTCGACCCGGAGACGGGCGAAACCCTGCCGCCGGGCGGATTCGGCGAGATCTGCGTGCGCGGCTACAGCGTGATGCAAGGACTCCACAAGCAGGAGCGCGCCGACGTCTTCGATGCCGACGGCTACTACCACACCGGCGACGCCGGGCGCTTCGACGCGGACGGTGTGCTCTTCTTTTCGGCGCGCCTCGGCGAGATGATCAAGACCGCCGGCGCGAACGTCACCCCGCGCGAAGTGGAAGTGGTGATCGAGGCCTTCCCCGAGGTGGTGAGCGCCTTCGTCGTCGGCCTGCCCGACCCGACGCGCGGTCAGAATGTCGCGGCCGCCCTCGTCCTCAAGCGCGCCGCCACCCTCGACCCGGAGATCGCCACGGCGCGCCTCAAGGAAGAGCTTTCCTCCTACAAGATCCCGCGCCACTGGTTCTTCGCGGCGAAGGAAGAGCTCCCGTTCACCGACAGCGGGAAGATCGAGAAGAAGAAGCTGGTGTCCTGGATGGAGGAGCGGCTCGCCGGGACGGACTAGCGCTTCCGACGCGATGTCTTCTTCGGACGCCGCTGGCCGCCGGCCGGCGGCCGATGCCGCCGGCGTTCCCGGATCCACTGGTTCGACAGCCACTTTTCGCCGCCGTGGACGGCGGCGCCGGCGTGGATGGCGAGCGGATCGTGACGGGCGCAGTCGGAAGTGAGGTTGCGGAAGACGACCGCCTTCCCTTTCGAGGGCTGGATCTTCCGCCGCAGGCGCGGGAAGACGGTGGCGCCGCCGGTGTAGTCGTCGTTGAGGTAGAGGATCACGGTCCACACGCGGTCGCCGGCGGCGCCGGTGTCGAGCCCCGAAGCGCCGAGAGCGTCGAAGTGTGGCGCATAACGCTCGCCTTCGTGGTAGTGGGTGACCTGGAGCCGCTCCTGGTTCTCGACCGGCGTGTCGGTCGCCGCGGCGATGCGCCGCTTGACGGCCTGGATGATGCGGTCGCCGGCCTGGTCGAGAAAGGCGCTGCCACTCTTCCGCTGGGTATCGAGCGTGCCGCGTTCACCGTCCGACACGATCGTGCTCTGGCGCAGGCGCGGCTGCGCGACCTCGATCAGGTGCGCGCACTCCTCGTCGCTGAGGAATCCCGGCAGCTCGCGGATCGGGTAGCGCCGCCGCGCATGCAACACGAGTGCGACGCGGCCGACGAGGGCGATCCCCACGACGACGGCCACCAGAATGAGAGCGATCTCCAAGTGCGCGCCTTCGTCCTGCGCGAGATCCACGCGCGGCCGGAGGCCGCGCGCAGCCCGACGATTACTTGATGGCGCCGTTCTCGCGCAGCTTCGAGAGCTCGTCCGCCGCGAAGCCCCAGTCCGTCAGCGCTTCGTCCGTGTGCTCGCCCGGATTCGCGGGAAGCCCCTGGATCTCCGGCACGGTGCGCGAGAAGCGCGGCGCCGGCGCCGGCTGCACCTTGCCGCCCTGGTCGACGAAGGTGCTGCGCGCCCGGAGATGCGGGTGCTCCGGCGCTTCGCTCATCTCGAGCACCGGCGCGAAGCACACATCGCTGCCCTCCATGATCTCGCACCACTGGTCGCGGGTCTTCGTCTTGAAGATCTTCTCCATCCGCTCCTTCATCGCGGGCCACTGGTCTCGTTCCATCTGGCGTGGCAGCTCCTCGCCTGCGAGCCCCGTCTTCTCGAGCAGCTCGGCGTAGAACTGGGGCTCGATCGATCCGATCGACACGTACTTTCCGTCGGACGTCTCGAAGGTGTCGTAGAAGTGGGCGCCCGAATCGAGGAGGTTCACGCCGCGCTCTTCCTTCCACATCGGGGTCTGGCGCATACCGTGGATCATCGTCATCAGCGTGGCGGCGCCGTCGACCATCGCGGCGTCGACCACCTGGCCCTTGCCGGAGGCGCCGCGTTCGACGAGCGCGCAGGCGACGCCGAACGCGAGCAGCATGC
>JAHEJV010000294.1 GCA_024638705.1 Deltaproteobacteria bacterium
GCGCCCCTCGCTGGTGCGCACGATCTCCGCGAAGGTGTTGAAGCTGCCGACCGGTGCGCCGTCGACTGCGACGATCAGGTCGCCGGCTTCGAGACCGGCCGCTTCGGCGGCGGAGTCAGGAGAGACGCCGGAGATCAATACGTTCACCGCGACCGCGCCGAGCTTCTCCGGTGAGCCGAGCGCGGGGACGTTCAGCTCGCGGGGCTCCTCTTCGCCGACGCCCTGCACCGTCAGCGCGACGGTGCCCGTGCGACCCGCCGCCCGGTAGGCCTGCGCGAACTCGGTCCACGTCTCGACCGGTGCGTCGCCGACCGACGAGACGATGTCGCCGGATCGGAGCCCGGCCTCGTGGGCGGGAGAGTCGTTCCACGGCACGCCCACCATCGCGGCCGGCCGACGGTGCCCGAACCCGGCCCAGCCGACGGAGACCCTCTGCTGGAACTCGTCGAAGCTCGGGCGCTCGTCGACCGCGAGCTTCGTGGTGGCGGGCACGCTGTCGCGCTCGTAGGCGACGGTGAGCGTCTCGCCCGCGCGGTCGCGCACGACGTCTTCGAGGTCGCCCCACCAGCGGACCGCCTCGCCGCCGATCGCGGTCACGCGGTCGCCGGGCTGGAGGCCCGCTTCGGCCGCCGGCGAATTCGGCTCGATCCCGCCGACCACCGCGACGGGTCGCGGAATGCCGATCGCGAGCGTCGCCATGAACACGACGACGGGCAGGATCAGGTTCGCGGCCGGTCCGGCGAAGACGATGGCCAGCTTCTGCCAGGTGTTCTTCTCGGGCAGCGACTCCCCGGGCGAGACGGCGATCGCCGGGTCGTCGATCTCGTCGGGATTCTCGCCGAGCATCTTCACGAAGCCGCCGAGCGGGAACCATGCGATCACGTACTCGGTGCCGCCGCGCGTCCAGGAAAGCCGATGGCGACCGAAGCCGATCGGAGGACCGAAGCCGATCGAGAACTTCAGCACGCGGACGCCGCACCAGCGCGCCACGAGGAAGTGCCCGAGCTCATGCACGAACACGAGGATCGAGAGCAGCAGGACGAAGGCCCAGAGATACGACAGCACGGTCACGCGCAGCCCCTTTCGGCGGAGAGCCGCTCGCGGGCGCAGGCGCGCGCCCAGGCGTCGGCTTCCATCACGTCATCGAGATCCCGCAGCGCGGCGTCGGTCCCGCGCGCGGTGAAGCGATCCAGTACGTCGGCGTTCACGCCCGCGATGCGGTCGAAGGACATGCCACCGTCGAGGAAGGCCGCCACGGTCACTTCGTTGGCGGCGTTGAGCACGGCCGGCGCCGCTTCGTGCGCGCCGAGCGCGTCGTAGGCGAGCTGGAGACACGGGAAGCGCTTCGTGTCCGGCGTCTCGAAATCGAGGCGTCCGATCGCGGCGAGGTCGAGGCGCGGCACGTCGAGCGGCAGCCTCTCGGGATGGGCCAACGCGACGGCGATCGGCACGCGCATGTCCGGCAGGCCGAGCTGCGCCATCACCGAGGTGTCGCGGAACTCGACCAGCGAGTGGATGATCGACTGGGGATGCACGACGACCTCGACCCGCTCGGGCGGGACGTCGAAGAGCCAGCGCGCCTCGATCACCTCGAGCCCCTTGTTCATCAGGCTCGCGGAATCGATCGTGATCTTCGGCCCCATGTCCCAGTTGGGATGGTTGAGCGCCTCCTCGACCGTCGCCTTCGCGATGCGCTCGGCACTCCAGGTGCGGAAGGGGCCGCCGGAGGCGGTGAGGATCAGCTTCGCGACGGCGCCCTGCGACTCGCCGGCCAGCGCCTGGAAGATCGCGCTGTGTTCGCTGTCGACGGGCAGCAGCGTCGTGCCGCGCGCAGCGACCTCGCGGCGCACGAGCGCACCGGCCATGACCATCACTTCCTTGTTCGCCAGCGCCACGTCGCGACCGGCGCGGATCGCCGCGAGCGTCGGCGCGAGACCGATCGCCCCGACGAGCGCGGCGACGACGAGATCGGCGTCGGCCGTCGCCACGGCCTCGAGCCCGGCGTCCCCGTGGAGGATCTCCGGCGCGTCGCCACCGAGACGCTCGCGCAGCTCGTCCGCGCCCAGACCGTCGGCCACCGACACGACGGCGGGTCGGAAGGCGCGCACCTGCTCGGCGAGCTTCGCGATGCGGCGCCCGGCGGCCAGCGCCGCGACCGCATAACGGTCGGGATGCGCGGCCGCGACGGCGAGGGTCTGCTCGCCCACGCTGCCGGTGCTGCCGAGGACGGACAGCCGCTTCACGGCTCAGGAGCCCTTGGATCCGGTCGGTCCGCCGGACACCTGGGCGCTGGTGAGCCCGAAACGGCGCTCGCGCCCCTGATAGTCGACGATCGCGGCGCGCAGGCTCTCCGCGCCGAAATCGGGCCACATCACGTCCGCGACGTAGATTTCCGAGTAGGCGATCTGCCAGAGCAGGAAGTTCGAGACGCGCTCCTCGCCGCCGGTGCGGATCATCAGGTCCGGATCCGGCAGCTCGGGGTCGTAGAGGTAGGAGGCGAAGGTCTTCTCGTCGAGCGCCTCGGCGTCGACGCGCCCCATCTCGGCGTCGCGCAGGATGCGCCGGGCGGCGTCGACGATCTCGGCGCGCCCGCCGTAGGAGAGCGCGAACACGAGCTTGAGCGACGCGTTGTCGCGCGTCTTCTCCACCGCGTGCTCGACGCGCGCCCGCACGTTCGGCGGCAGGCGATCGAGGCGGCCGATCGCGCGCACCTGGATGTCCTGCTCCATCACCTCGGGCAGCTCTTCTTCGAGGAAGCGCTCGGCCAGCCGCATCAACTCGGTGACCTCGCTCTGCGGCCGGTTCCAGTTCTCGATCGAGAACGCGTAGAGCGTGAGCACCTCGATGCCGAGCTCACCGGCGGCCTTCACCACCTGGGTGACGGCCTCCTTGCCCGCACGGTGCCCCTCGACGCGGGACAGACCGCGGCGCTCGGCCCAGCGCCCGTTGCCGTCCATGATGATGGCGACGTGGCGAGGCAGGCTCTCGGGTCGCAGCGGGTCCTCTCCCATGGGCATCTCTGAGATCCTAGACCTGAAGGATCTCCTCCTCCTTCTGCTCTTTCATCTCGTCGATCTTCTGGACGTGCTCGTCGGTGAGGGTCTGGATGCGCTTCTCCTCGCGGCGCTTGTCGTCCGCCGGGAGCGAGCCCTCGGATTCGAGGTCCTTGAGCATCGAGAGCGCGTCCCGGCGCCCCTCGCGGACGCCTACCTTATGGTCCTCGGCGAGCCGGTGGACGTGCTTGACGAGGTCCTTGCGGCGCTCCTCGGTGAGCGGCGGGATCGGGATCCGCACGACTTTGCCGTCGCCGCTCGGCGTCAGGCCGAGGTCGGAGGCCTGGATCGCCTTCTCGATCCCCTGGAGCGCGCTCTTGTCGTAGGGCGAGATCACGATCAGCCGCGGATCGGGCGTGCTCATGTTCGCGAGCTGGTTGATCGGCGTGGGGGTGCCGAAGTAGTCGACCTGGATGCCGTCGAGCAGCGCCGTGCTCGCGCGTCCAGTGCGCACCTTCTGCAGCTCTGCGCGCAGTCCGCGCACCGAGCGATCCATCGCGTCCTTCGCCTCGCCGTAGACGAGTTCGACGTCCTCGTTCGCCATCCGACTGGTCCTCCCTCGCTCTATTCCTCGACCCGCGTGCCCACGTCCTCGCCCGCCGCGATGCGCGCCAGGTTGCCGGGCTCGCTGATGTCGAACACCACGATCGGCGTCTTGTTCTCACGACACAGCGCGAGCGCCGTCTGGTCCATCACGCGCAGATTCTTCTGGAGCGCCTCGTCGAAGCGTACCCGCTCGTAGCGCTTCGCCTTCGGATCGAGCTTCGGATCCGCGGAGTAAACGCCATCGACGCCGTTCTTCCCCATCAGGATCAGATCCGCGTGGATCTCGGCCGCGCGCAGCGCGGCGGCCGTGTCCGTCGAGAAGTAGGGGTTGCCCGTGCCGCCGCCGAAGACGACGACGCGGCCTTTCTCCAGATGCCGCTCGGCGCGACGCCGGATGTAGGGCTCGGCGACCGACTGGATCTCGAGTGCGGAGAGCACCCGCGTCACCAGGCCTTCCTTCTCGAGTGCGTCCTGGAGGGCGAGCGCGTTGATGACGCTCGCCATCATGCCCATGTAGTCGGCGTTGGCGCGGTCCATGCCTTCGGCGGCCGCGGTGATGCCGCGGATGACGTTGCCGCCGCCGATCACGACGCAGACGTCGACGCCCATCTCGCGGACGTCGCGCAGCTCGCTCGCAATCCTCTTGATCTCGGTCGGGCTGATGCCGAACCCGGAGTCCCCGGCGAGCTGCTCGCCGGAAAGCTTGATCAGGAGCCTGCGATACGCTGCCTTCACTCCGCCTCCGCCTCGTCCCCCTGACCGAGTTTGAACCGTTCGAACGCGGAAATGTTCGCATCTCCGAGGAGTTCGCCGACTTTCTTGTCGGGATCCTTCACGAACGCCTGCTCGACGAGCGCGATCTCCGAGACGAACTTGTTGATCTTCCCCTCGACGATCTTGTCGACGATCTTCTCGGGCTTGCCCTCCGCGAGTGCCTGCTTCTTGAAGATCTCGCGCTCGGAGGCGAGCAGGCCGGCGGACACGCCCTCCCGGCTCACCGCCACGGGCGTCGGATCGGCCGCGGCGACGTGCATCGACACGTCCTTCGCGAGCACGTCGAGGCCGTCACCGGAGCCCTCGACCCCGACGAGGACGCCGAGCTTGCCGCCCGCGTGTACGTAACCGCCGACCACGCCGCTGCCGACCGAGATGCGCGCCGCGCGCTTCACGACCACGTTCTCTCCGAGCTTCGCGATCGCCGCGACGATGCGGTCGTTCACGGTCTCGCCGTCGATCGACGCGGCGAGCAGCGCGTCGACCGAGTCGGCGCCTTCGGCCACGATCTGCGCCAACCGCTCGGCGAGCGCGATGAAGTCGTCGGTGCGCGCGACGAAGTCGGTCTCGCAACCGACCTCGACGATGCCCCCTGTGCTGCCGCTCGTGGCGATCGCGATCGCGCCTTCACTCGTGGCGCGCCCTTCCCGCTTGCCGGCCTTCGCGAGGCCGCGCTCGCGCAACACCTCGACGGCCTTGGCGAGATCGCCGCCCGACTCGGTGAGCGCGCGCTTGCAATCCATCATGCCCGCGCCGGTCTGTTCGCGCAGGGCCTTCACGTCTTTTGCGGAGATCTCCGCCACCTTCTGACTCCTTCCGGTTCCTTACGACGGGCCTTCCGACGGTTGCGATCGGACGAGGCCTCCGCCGACGGGGCTATTCGCTTGCGGGGGGCTCGGCCGGCGCGGCGGCTTCGGCCGGAGCTTCGGCAGCCGGCTCGGCCGGAGCCGCAGCCTGCGTGGCACCTTCGGCAGCCGCCTCCGCCTTCGGTCGGCGGGGCGAGCGCTGCTCGCTCGGCTCGGCCGTGTGCGTCCCGCGACCGCGGCGCGGCTCCTGCTGGATCTCGACGACGACGCGACCCGTCTGGGTCCGCTCGCCGCCGGCCGCAGCACTGCCCGCCTCCTCTTCGGAGACCTCGCTCTGGACCCGCTCGTTGTGGAGCTGAGCGCCCTCCGCGCACGCGTCGGCCGCCCGCTGGCAGTAGAGCTCGATCGCGCGGGTCGAGTCGTCGTTGCCCGGCACGATGTAGTCGATCGCGTTCGGATCGCAGTTGGAGTCGACCACCGCAACGATCGGAATCCCGAGCCGGTTCGCTTCCTTGACCGCGATCGCCTCACGCTTCACATCGATGACGAAGAGCGCGTCCGGCAGACGCGTCATCTCCTTGATGCCGTCGAGCGACTTCGTGTACTTCTCGATCAGGCGATTGATGCGG
>JAHEJV010000295.1 GCA_024638705.1 Deltaproteobacteria bacterium
CCTGCGTGCGGTTGCGTCCCGATCCGTGCAGCAGGATCGGATGGAAAAAGACCGTGTCGCCCGGATCCATCTCGAGATGCACGCGGCTCTCGAGCGCGGCGTCGATGCCCGCAGCGCCGAAGTAGCCCATGTTCAGGTCTTCGATGTCCGGCGGGTTCTCGTGCGTCCGGAGTTCGCCGCGGTGACTGCCGGGCACGACGACCAGACAGCCGTTCTCCTTCGTCACCGGCTCGAGCGCGGTCCACGAAGCCACGATCCGGTCGGCGGGTCGGAACGGGAAGTAGAGCAGATCCTGGTGGATCGGATGCCGGCCGTCGACGTTCGGCGGCTTGTTGATCAGCATCGTGTGGATGGTCTGCACGTCGCGGCCGACGATGCACTCGATCACGTCGAGAATGGCGTCATGGGTCGTGTAGGTGTCTAGGACCGGGTCCTTCTCGTAGTCCTGGATCTTGGCGATCGCTTCGCCGCGGCTCCCCGGTGCCACCTTTCCCTTCGCAACCATCACGTCCTTCATGACGAGCATGCCCTCGGACTTCGGGACGCGTTCCTCCACGATGTCGTCGAGCCGCTCGAGCCAGCGCGCCAGGTCGACTTCCGGGATCAGGCCACGCTTGACGACGTAACCGTGCTCCCAGTAGAAGGCGATCTCGTCCGCGTCGAGGGCAGGGAAGCTCTGGTCGGGGGCGTTCATCGGGGCTCCGTGCGGATCGTTCGGGATTCCTTCGATGTGTGGGATGTCAGCAGATTCTGCCGCTCCTCGAGCCTTCAGGCGAAGACGCGGGTCACGAACCAGAACACGCCGAGGCCGCAGATCGCCGCCGAGCCGCCCTGCGCGACGAGCGGATACCACCCGTCGCGGCTCGCGCGCGCGAGCCAGGCGAGCGCCGGCCACACGACGAGCACGACGGCGAGCTGTCCCAGCTCGACGCCGACGTTGAAGCCGAAGAGCGCCGGCACGAGGCGCCCGGTGGGCAGCGCCATCTCGGCGAGGATCCCGGCGAAGCCGAAGCCGTGGACCAGGCCGAAGGCGAAGGCCACCGCGGCGCGCAGTCGCGCCGGGCGATCGACGCGTTCGAGCAACCCGAAGTGGCAGGCGACGAAGACGGCGAGGCCACACAACACGAGGGGCCCGACGTTGCCGATACCGAAGAGCGCGAGACACGCGAGCCCCGCGGTGACGCCCGTCGTCACCCACGGCACCGCCCGAACGCGTCCGCCGAGAAGCCACGCGTTCTCGGCGGCGACGAGCGCGATCGAATAACCGATCAACGCCTCGACGGCGGCGCCTTCCGGGCGCACCCAGCCGAGCACGGCGAGGGCGAGCGTCACGCTGTGGGCGACGGTGAACGCGGTGACGAGCCCGGCCACTTCGCGCACGCTGCCCGCCAGCAGGAGCAGCGCGAGCACGAAGGCGAGGTGGTCCCAGCCGGTGGCGATGTGTTCGACGCCGAGGACGATGTAGCCCGCGAGGGTCGTGCCCGCGCCGGCCGGCGCGTCGTCGCGCGCCTCGAAGTCCCAACGCGGCTCGGCCTCGATGAGCACGCGCTCGTGCGCCTCGATGCCATCGCCGGCCACGCGAGCGAAATGGAGATGGGAAGGCGCCTCGGCGAGCAGCACCGCCGTCTCCACCGACCGCGGTCCGGATGTCGCGCAAGCGACCCGCCAGCGGAAGTGCGCCCAACCCGCCGGCGCCGACTGCGCTTCGGGAGCCGCCGTCGGCTCGCAGCGCGCATCGCCGGCGCGCAGCGTCAGCTCGTCGGCGAGATACGACGCGGCCGGGCCGCCCGTCGCGGTGTCGAAGACGGGATCGAAGGCGAGGCGCGAGAGCTGGAGCAGCGGGATGCGCACCTGCACGGTGGCGCCCTCGGCGTCGAGCTTCCAGCTCGAGTAGGAGACGCTGCGCGTGTGGGCCTGCGCCGCGAGCGACGCGAGACACACGATCGCGACGACGAACGCCGCGCGCCTCACACCGCACTCCGCACGCGGACGTCGGCCTCGTCGCGCAGATCGTCGAGGTATTCGCGTAGCGCCCGGTCGCCTGCGCGTCGGCGCATCTCGGCGCGCACCTCCGACTCCACTTCGGCGAGCGGCGGCGCGAAGCCCGGCGCGCGTTCGAGGAGCTGGAGCACGCGATAGCCCGAGGCGGCGCGCTGCGGATCCGAAACCGCGCCGACGTCGAGGGTCGCAGCGGTGCGCGTGGAAGTCGGCCCGAGGTATTCGCGCAGCTTCGCCGGCGGCAGCAGGTCGTAGGGGACGGGCGCGATCTGGCTGTCGCCCAACGCCTGCTCCACCGCGGCCCAGTCTTCGCCCGCGCGCAGACGCGCGGACGCCTGCTCCGCCCGCGCCCGTGCCTCCTCCTCGCTGCGCAGGGGTTCGCCGCGCACGAGCAGGGAGCGCACCAGCAGTCGCTCGGTGCGCGCGAAGTAGTCGCGGTTCTCTGCGTAGAAGGCGCGCACGGCTTCGGCGTCGGGCTCGGCGTCGTCGGCCTGCGACACGACGAGCTCGATCACGGCCGACACGATGTCGCCGCGCACGCGGCGGTCGTGTCGGGCGAGCCCGAGCGCGAGGCCGCGCTGGACGAGCAGCTCCTCCTCGAGCATCCGGTCGAGGACGTGGCGGCGCTCTTCCGGACCGATCGCGCCGCGGCGGTCGGCCGCCAAGGCTTCCACCGCGCGCTCGTAGGCCGCGAGCCGGATCACCACTCCGTTGACCGTCGCCGCGGCGTTCGTCGGGAGCGAGCCGCCGTCCGCCCCCGAAAGGAGCAGGCCGACGGCCGCACAGACGAGGCCCGCGCCGGCGCCGAGCGCCAACCAGAGCGTGGCACGCGGAGATCCGCCTGAGGGAATCGGGGTGCCCATCGGGGGACATGGGGTAGCGCAGCCCGGGGGCCGGAGCGCATGGGGCGAAAGTTCGCCGCGCCCGCAGCCGATGGGAGAAGACCAGCACGGCGCGCCCGCGCGCCGGGGAGTCGCATGTCTCGAATCCACGGATGGCTGCTGATGCTCGTTCTCGTCGCCGCGGCGGCTTCCGCCGACGTGCTCGAGCTGCGCGACGGCCGCCAGCTCGAGGGCCGCTTGACCGGCGCGAACGAGGACGCGATCCGCTTCGAGACCGCGAATGGCGTCGTGACGATCCGGAAGAGCGAGGCCGCGGCGCTCCGCTTCGGCCCGACCGACGCGAAGCCGGGCGGCCCCGGAGCATCCGAGAAGCGCGCCGGGCGCGCGGACGTCGCGGCGCAGAAGATCTCGATCCCGGCCGGAACGCGGCTTCGCGTGCGAGTGCGCGACACCCTCGATCCCCGCCAGAGCGCGAAGGGCGACCGCTTCTCCGCGCTGCTCGCCACGCCGATCGCGGCGGAAGGACACGCGGTCGTCCCCGCACAGACCGTCGTCTACGGAACGATCACCCAGGCCAGCCCGACCGGTCCGCTGCTCCAGCAGCTTCGTCTCGAGCTCGAAGAGCTCCAGATCCAGGGACGCCCGGTCGCAATCGTCACCGGTCCCCATTCCCGCCTGGCCGAGCCGCCGGGCGACGACGTGCCGGCCAACGCCGCCGAAACGTCGACGGCTCGCGTGCCCGCCGGTGCGCTGCTCGAGTTCCGCCTGCTCCAGCCGCTCGAGCTGGAAGTCCGGGTCGCGCGCTAGGCGCGTCGGGGCTGGCTCTAGAGCCGCAGCCTCACCGCGCGACCTTCGCGTCCCGCGAGAACGACGAGATACTGCAGGCGCGACAGGGTGCGTTGGTATTCGCGGTTGTCGATCGCGATGCGGTACTCGATCTCGTCGTCGCCAGCGACGGTGAACTCCCAGGTGCGTCCGTAGGTGGTGCGGTCGGCTTCGTAGAGCAGGCGCGACGCTTCGGAGAGCGCGGTCGGACGCAGCACGGCCTCCGCCTCCGGCGCGATCGGACCGAGTGCGAGGGGCAGGCGGTTCAACGCCTCGACGACGCCGTGCCCGTAGAGCGCGTGCAGCGAGTTCGGCGGGACGGCGACACGCGCGCGTGTCAGCACGTCGCCGTCGTCCCCCCAGTCGAAGCTCGTGACCTCGCCGGCGCGGAAGGGCGGCGACGGGGCGTCGCTCGTGGCGGAGTCGAACCAGACGACCCGGCGAGGCGCGTCGCGCTTCGGGTCAGGGTGCGCCGTCATCGCAGGACACCGAGCTCGGCAGCGTGCGCTGACAGCGCATCCCCTCGGTCACCCCGCCCGAGAGCGCGGCGCAGGCCGTGCTCTGGGCCATCTGCTGGGCCTGGTCGCGATCGGCGCCCGAGGAGGTGCGACACGCGCTGCGGCCGGAGAAGGCGACGCAGACCTCACAGGAGACGGCGGTCTGCTGGAGCGTCGCCCACATCAGCGCCCCGAAGAAGATCACCGCGATCGCGATTCCGGCTGCCACCCGCACGCGCCGGAACCTACCGGATTTCATCCGGATTCGACAATACGAGTAGTTACTCCTAGAATTAAGGAATGGAAGAACACAGCGGGCGAACCGAGCAGGCCGGGCGCGGCGATCGCGGGGACGCGGAATACCGGGTGGAGGAGCTGGCGACGGCCACGGGGGTCGGCGTCGACACGATCCGCTTCTACCAGGGACGCGGCCTGCTCGACCCGCCCGAGCGGCGCGGACGCGTCGCCTGGTACGGCGAGGCCCACGCCGAGCGCCTGCGCCGCATCCGCAAGCTCCAGTCCCAGGGGTTCACCCTCGCCCAGATCCGCCGCGTGCTCGTCGAGCCCGAGCCGGAAGCCTCGCCCGAGCCGCTTCTCGCTGCGCTCGTCGACGCGGGGGTCGGCACGCGCACGCTCACCCTCGACGAGCTCTCGGCCGAGGCCCGCGTGCCGAAGGTGCTGATCCGCGGCGCGATCGACGCCGGCCTGATCGAGCCGCTCTCGCTCGACGGCGAGGAGCGCTTCTCGGAATCCGACCTCGAGATGGTGCGCGTCGGGCTTTCACTCCTCGAAGCCGGCTTCCCGCTGCCGCAGCTGCTCCAGGAAGCGGTCCGCCACGCGGAGCACATGCAGGAGACCTGCGACGCGGCGATCGAGCTCTTCGACGCCCACATCCGCAAGCAGGGCCCGGCGGCCGGGGACATGGAGGCGATCACGGCGATCTTCCAACGCCTCTTCCCGCTCGCGACGCGGCTGGTCGCCGTGCACTTCCAGCGCACGCTCGTCACCCGCGCGCTGCGCCGTCTCCAGGGCACCGAGGAGGCCGACGCCTTCCAGGCCGCCCTGTCCGCCCTCGAAACCGCGCGCCTCGAAGTGGATGTCGCATGGCGCTAGTCGAACGGAACGAGCGTCACAGCGCCCTGCCGGCGCCGGCGCGCAAGCGGGAGATGGTGCAGGCGATGTTCGATCGCATCGCACCGCGCTACGACGCGATGAACCGCGTCATCAGCATGGGACTCGACCGCCGCTGGCGCGAGATCGCCCTCGATCTCGTCGCGGTGGCGCCGGGCGACCGGGTGATCGATCTCGCCTGCGGCACCGGGGATCTCTGCGAGGCGTCGCTCGCGCGCGGAGCGCGGGTGGTCGGCGTCGACTTCGCGCGCCAGATGCTGTCCGGCGCGAACGCGCGCAACGCCGCGCTTCCCCTCGTACAGGGCGACGGCGCCGCCCTCCCCTTCGCGACGGCGAGCGCCACTGTGCTCACCTGCGGCTTCGCGCTGCGCAACTTCGTGTCGCTGCCCGAGGTGCTCGCCGAAATGGCGCGCGTGCTGGCCCCCGGTGGACGCCTCGCCCTCGTCGAAGTCGACCGCCCGGACAACCGGTTCGTCCGCTTCGGCCACTCGCTCTACTTCGATC
>JAHEJV010000296.1 GCA_024638705.1 Deltaproteobacteria bacterium
CCTGGATCCTCGTGCTGATCCTGGTCTCCGGTTTCGTCTCGTTCACCTACGAGGTGATGTGGGTTCGTCTCATCGGGCAGGTGCTCGGCGGAACGGTCCAGGCGTTCGCGACCATGTTGGCGAGCTTCCTGATCGGCATCGCGCTCGGTTCGGCGATCGCCGCGCGCCTGGCGAGTTCGGCGCGAGGATCTGCAGTAGGCTTCGCGGTTGCACAACTCGGGATCGCCGGGCTGTCGTTGGCCGCATTCCAGGGGATCGAGCGCCTACCCGAGCTGGCGCAGACCCTCTCGACCACGGGGACCCCGACCTTCGGCCGCGACGTCCTGCTCGCGATGTCGATCCTGTTCCCCTCGGCGACGTGCATCGGCGCGACCTTTCCCTTCGCCGTCCGCATCCTCGCGCGCACCCCGGACGATGCCGGGCCCGTCAGCGCGCGGGTCTATGCCGCGAACACCGTCGGGTCGGTCTTCGGCTCCGTGTGTGCGGGCTTCTTTCTGATCCCCATCCTGGGATTCGCGGGAACGCTGATCACCTGCGTCGCGGTGAATCTCGTCCTCGCGCTCGGTACAGCGACGCTCTTCGAACCGCGCCGCCCCGTGCTCGCCGCCCTGGCCGTCGCGGGGGGCGTGGCGCTCTTCGTCGTTCCCCCCGGCACTCCGTGGAAGATCCTCCGCTACTCGCCGATGGGCGGAACGCAGACCTGGGGCGCGATGCAGTATTTCGGAGTCGGCCGTTCGGCGACCGTGATGCTGACCGACCAGGGCCTTTCCTACGGTCTGCGCACGAACGGGCTGCCCGAGGCGGGGGTGGTCCGGCCGGGCACGTATCCCAACCGCTACCCGCTCACCCGCTGGCTGGGAGCGCTGCCGAGCCTGGCCCGGCCCGATGCCCGGACGATGCTCCTGGTGGGCTTCGGCGGCGGCATGGCGCTCGAGATCGTGCCGCGCACGATCGAACGGATCGATGTCGTCGAGCTCGAACCCGAGGTGATCGCCGCCAATCGCAGCGTCGCCGACCTCCGCTGGCGCGATCCGCTCGCGGATCCCCGCATCTCCATCTCGATCAACGACGCGCGCAACGCGTTGCTCCTCACCGACCGGCGCTTCGACGCGATCGTGTCGCAGCCCTCGCACCCGTGGGCCGGCGGCGCCGCCCATCTCTATACGCGCGAGTTCTTCTCGCTCGTCGAGAGTCGGCTCGCGCCCGATGGGGTGTTCGTGCAGTGGATCGGCATGCCTTTCGTCGACGAGGCGCTCTTCCGAAGCCTGCTCGCCACGCTCGTCGACGTGTTTCCCTACGTCCGCGCGTACGAACCTCCGCCGGGAGGCGGCGTTCTCTTCCTCGCATCCGAGGCGCCGCTCGCGATGGAAGAGCAGGTCGAGCGAGCGATCGCTTCAGCGCCCGAAGACTTCCGCGCACTCGGACTCGACGAGACCGAGGACGTGATGGCCAGCCTGCTCCTCGACGAAGCCGGTTCGCGCGCGCTCGCCGAAGGCGCGCCGTTGAACCGCGACGGCCACAACCTTCTCCAGAACCGATCGGGCCGGCTCGGCGACGACTCCCTGGCGGGGAAGCTCCACGACCTCACGGCACCCTACGATCCCCTCGTCCGGGCGCGACACGAGAACATCGACACCCTCTACCTCGTCCGCCGCCTTCCCGCCGAGCGGGCGCTTCGCGTCGCCGAGGCGCTCGAGGATCCGGTCGAGCGCGGGATCGCCGTGGCGCTCGCCCATCTCTCGGCCGGCAAACGCCGCAGCGCGCAACGCGCTCTCGAGGGCGTGCTCACCGAGAACCCGCGCCACCCGGAAGCCCGCGCCGCGATGCTCCGCATCGCCTGGAACCGGATCGGGGGCGGGGCCGACCCGGAGAGCGTGATCGAAGCCCCGCTCGACGACGCCGAACGCGCGATCGTCCGGGCTCTGCAGGCTCGCGAGGACACGCTCGGCGAAACGTTGGATGCCGATCTCGCCGCGATCCCGCTCCATCACCCGCTCGGCATCGAAGCCGCCCTGCTGCGCGCCCGATCCCGGATGGAGGACCGCTCGGACGAGGCGAGGATCCGCGAAGCGATGGGCATCCTCGACGCGAGCATCGGGGATCGCCCCGACCCGCGATCGCTCCTGCTGCGGGCGGAGGCCTACGCGGCGGCCGGGGAACACGGCGCCGCCCTCGAGACGCTGCTCGTCATCACCGAGTCGGTGCGCATCGCCGGGATGCACGTCCCGCCCTATCTGTTCCGCGCCGCCGCCCGGGTCGCTCGCTCGATCCCAGCGACCCCCGATCTGGTCCGACTGCGGAACTCGTTGATCCAGAGGCTCTCCGCCGCTGCCGGCTGAGCGAGAAGAACTCCCGGGGCGGACCGACGGCCCGAACCGGCGGTCTGAAGAAGAGAGGCCGGGTCGCCCGAAGGCGACCCGGCCTCTGATTCACAGTCGGTCCCGAAGACCTAGCGAGCCTTGCGTGCTCGCCAGATTCCGAGGCCCAACACGCCGAACACGCCGGCGAGCAGCTGCAGCGCAGCGCCCGGCTCCGGCAGGCGCATCACCGAGTAGTTCGGCGTGCCGTTCGGACCCTGGATGGTGCTCTGGGCGAAGTGGCCCGCGACCATCTGGATGTTGCGCTGACCCATCGTGTCGGTCGTGTCGAAGCCGGCGACCCGCCACGTGCCACCCGCCGTCATGCCCCCAGGCGACATGCCGGTGCCGCGAACCGTGATCGTACCGGTCGTCCACGGCCAACCCGTGTTGTTGTTCGTTCCCATCGGGAACGTGCCGGCCGGGGTCGTCACCATGCCGATGACGCTGAAGGGGCCCGTCCCCCCCATCGCCGACGGCGTCAGCGTGTACATGGCCCAGACCGGCGCGGCCATCAGGCTGTCCGTGTCCATCGCGCCGTAGCCGCGACCGGCGGCGCGCGAGCCCATGCCCGCGAGCGGGAAGAACGCGACTATGCCGGGACCGACGAGCTGGGACACCGAGGACGTGTTCGGGCCGGTCGTCAGCACCAGACCCATCGTGCCGCCGAAGCCACCCGTGTTGTCCGTGCCGACCGAGTTCTTCACGATCGCCGGGAAGCTGCCCTGGCTCGGCTTCGTGCAGACGAGATTCCCGGGGCAGACGGTGAAGTTCGAGGAGGCACGGTTGGTCTGCGTCATCCACGCGCCCGCTTTGAAGTTCCCGAAGTTCGCGTAGTTCGTCGGCAGGCTCGTCGTGAGCACCGGACTGATGGGCTCGATCGGCGCCGGGCCCACATTCGGGCCCGCGAACATGAAGCTCGTCGCGAGCTGCGGGATGCCCGCGTTACCGGGCACCGGCACGTTGATGATCGCTCCCGGGAACGGCTGCGAGAAGAAGTTCGTCGAGAAGGCGAAGCCGCCGCCGCCCGTCGTCGTGACGTTCGCGGGCCCGCCGGGGATGCAGCCACCCGGGTTCAGCACGACGCCGGTCATGGTGATATTCGTCGGCGAGCCGGGAGGCGGCAGGAAGCCTTGGCTGCCGGTGATCTCGGAGCACGGCGTGGCGAAGGCGCCGCCGGCCGGAAGCTTGATGAAGATTCCAGAGCCCGTGCCGGCCTTGCCGGTCATCGAGAATGTCTGTGCGTTCGAGACCGTGGCGAATAACAGGATCGCCGCCAGCGAAGTCAAGAGCGCGAGGGATCGCTTGATTCTCATCGTTTCTCCTCGAGCCTTCTCGCGTCCCGGGCGTTCCGGGCAGCGCAAGAAAAGCAGTTCCGGGACTCCGGACCGGGGCCCCGCCATAAACGAAAGCAAGTTCCATACCACGGACGGGGCAAACCGGGGTCTGCCCCAAGTGTCTGCGATCAAACGCTTTTCGAGCTCGTGAGGGTCTCCTGACCTTCGCGAGGACGGCAAACCTTTTCCACTATGCGGCAGTCTGGTTGACTAACCTGTCGCCGTCCGAACGCGGGGACGGTGCTCGAGGCGTCCGGTGCCTTGGACCGCTTCCATCGCCTCCCCTCTGGGGAGCTCGGGTGCGCCGCGCGTCGGCGACACCCTCTTCCGGGTAGCCGTGGACCGTCGCAGCGCGGATCGGTTTGCGCCGGGGGGCCTGCGTGGTATCCACGCGCCCCATGACTGATTTGCGCCGTGCCTCGATCCGTCTCGCAGGTCTCTGCCCATTGCTCGTCGCTCTCGCGACCGCATGCGGCGCCCCCGACGACTCCTCGTCTTCGTCCGGTGCCGCAACGGATCACACAGCGACGTCCGCGAGCGCCGGAGAACGACTCGGGAAAGCGCTCGAAATCCTCGATCCGCTGGAGCGATCGCATCGCGTGTCGGCGATTCTCCTGGACGCGGAGCCCGACGCACTCCCGGAGGTGCGCGAGGCGTTCCGCAGCGTCGATCAGCGCGAGCCCGAGATGGCGATCTTCGGCGTGTGGTGGGCGCGGCACGACCCGAAAGGAGCCTACGAGTGGTCGATGCTGGACTGGCGCGCCGGTCCGGAAGTCGTGTCGTCCGTCTTTCGCACGTGGGCGCAGCAAGACCCTATCGAGGCTTTCATCGAGTTGAACACCGTCCCCGAGCGCTACCGTCCGCCGGCGGTCCACGGCGTCATCTCGGGCTGGTATCAGTCGGGCAAGCCGGGTCTCGTCGAGCGGATTCGCGAGATCCCCGATCTCGCCCTACGCCAACAGGCCAGCGAGACGCTGGCCCGCCGCCTCGTCATGGCCGAGGGATTCGACGAGGCCCTCCGTTTCTCCGAGGGCGAACCGACGAACTTCCGGAACGTCCTGGCGAGGCGCATCGCCAGCGCCGCCGTCGAGCAGGGTCACGGCGCTCGCGTGGCCGCCTGGGCCGAACCCCACGTCACCGAGGGCGACGAACGTCCGTCTGCACTGCCCCAGCGCATCGCCACGCGCTGGGTGCGGCAGGATCCAGAGGCCGCGTTCGCGTGGCTCGCATCGCTGCCCGCCGGAAAGGATCGCGACGGGGGCGTCATGGAAGCGTTTCGCGATTGGCGGGTCGAATCGCCCGTCGCAGCCTGGCGTTGGATCCAGGACCAGGAGCTCGAGCGCTGGCTCGAGCCGGCGTACTTCCTGTACGTCCGAGGCCATGCGGCGAGCGAGCCTGCCGAGGCACTCGATCTCGCGCAGCGGATGTCCGACCCCAAGCTCCGCAACCGGGCGACCGTCCTGATCGCGCGCCAGTGGGCGAAGGAAGACCCGGAAGCCGCCAAGGTCTGGTTCGCGACGGCCGACCTCCCCGAAGACGTCTATCAACGCGCTTCGGGTCCGTTGCGCGCACATGCCAAGCGGATGACGGCGGGCGAAGGCCAGGGAGAAGCCGCGCCACAGGCGGAGAACGCCGAAGATCTGGAGGCGCTCGACGCGGCTCCGTGATCCCCGGCGGTCCCGGGCGGGATCGCGGAGGCGGATCGCAGCGGGTCTAGCCGGTTCGTTCCGGCTGCGACTCGTCGGCCCCCTCGGCCTCGAGTCGGTCGAAGAGCTCCTGGGCCGGCGCGCCGCCGCCGAAGAAGATCGCGCGCCGCGCCAGAGCCAGCGTGGGCGCGACCTCGGCGTCGCGTGCGATGCGCAGCTCCGCCAACAGCATCGCCGCCCGCGCGTCGTAGGGATGCTGAACGAGAATCTCGTTCAGGCGCGCTTCGGCTTCCTCGCTGCGACCGAGTTCGCCCAACAGCCGCGCCGCTTCGCGCGCCGGGAAGTGGTTGCTCTCGTCAGCTCGCGCCGCGCGATCGTAGAGCGCGAAGGCGGCCTCGCGATCCCCCGCCACCTCCTCGAGGCGGGCGAGTTCGACCAGGGCTC
>JAHEJV010000036.1 GCA_024638705.1 Deltaproteobacteria bacterium
CCAGCAGAGAGCGCATCCGCGCCGGGAAATTGGTGAAGAGCCCGTCGCAGCCGCGGTCGAGGAGCGTGCGCATCTCGTCCGGATCGTCGACGGTGTAGACGTTCACGGCCCACCCGCGGGCGTGCGCCTCGGCGACCGAGTCCTCGGTGGCGAGGCCCTTCCAGAAGTGGACCGCCTCCGCACCGACCCGCTCGGCGCGACCGATCCAGTCCTCGGGCGCGCGCCCGCTCACCAGGACCCCGATCCGCGCGCTCGGATCCGCTTCGCGAAGTCGCCGCAAGACCCCGTCGTAGAAGGAGGAGAAGAGGATCGTCCGACCGAGCTCGCGCACCGCGAGCGCCTCGAGCACCTGCGCTTCGAGGCCCGCGTACGCCCCGGCGCCGCCGCGCTTGATCTCGAGGTTGAGCGGGATCTGCGCAGCAAACCCGTCGAGCACCTCTTCCAGGGTGGGAACCGTCTGGCCGTCGCCGAGGTCGAGCGCGCGCACCTCGTCGAGTGTGGCGCCGCCGATCTCGCCGGTCCCGGGTAGCCCGGGCAGGCGCTCGTCATGGGCGACGACCACCGCGCCGTCGCGCGTGCGGTGCAGGTCGATCTCGATCATATCGGCCCGCTGTGCGACGGCGAGCTCGTACGCCGACAGCGTGTTCTCGGGCCGCTCTCCCGACGCGCCGCGATGCGCGATGACGAGCGGCCGGTCCGGCCTCGTTCGCGACCTCAATCGCGCGCCCAGTCGCGCGACCGCTCCACCGCGCGCTTCCAGTCGGCGTAGAGCGCGTCGCGTCGGGCCGCGTCCATCTTCGGCTCGAAGACGGTGAGCGCGTCGCCGCTGCCGGGCAGGTCGTCCTCGCCCGACCAGAAGCCGACGGCCAGCCCGGCCAGCGCCGCGGCGCCGAAGGCGGTCACCTCGAGCATCGCCGGCCGCTCGACGGGGGTGTCGAGGATGTCCGCCTGGAACTGCATCAGAAAGTCGTTCGCCGCCGCGCCGCCGTCGACGCGCAGCGCGTCGAGCGGAATGCCCGAGTCGGCGCCGACGCACTCGACGACGTCGCGCGTCTGGTAGGCGATCGCTTCGAGGGTGGCGCGCACGACGTGGGCCCGGGTGGTGCCGCGCGTGAGCCCGACGAGCGCGCCGCGCGCCCGCTCGTCCCAGTAGGGGGCGCCGAGCCCGGTGAACGCGGGCACGAGGTAGGCCCCGGCCGTGTCCTCCACCGACGCGGCGAGCGCCTCGCTCTCGGCGGCGTCGTCGATCAGACCGAGCCCGTCGCGCAGCCACTGCACCGCCGAGCCGGTGACGAAGATGCTGCCTTCGAGCGCGTACTCGACGCGACCGTCGATGCCCCAGCCGATCGTCGTCAGCAGTCCGGACTCGGAAACCGGAGCGGTTTCGCCCGTGTTCATCAACAGGAAGCAACCGGTTCCGTAGGTGTTCTTCGCGCGGCCGGGCTTGTGGCAGCGCTGGCCGAAGAGCGCCGCCTGCTGGTCGCCGGCAATGCCCGCGACGGGCACCTCCGCGCCGAACCACTCGGCGTCGGCCATGCCGAAGACGCCGCTCGAGTCGCGCACCTCCGGGAGCATCGCCTCGGGGACGTTCAGCTCGCGCAGCATGCGCTCGTCCCAGCGGCGCTCGTGCACGTTGTAGAGCAGTGTCCGCGACGCGTTGGAGTACTCCGTGGCGTGGACGCGCCCCTTCGTCAGCCGGTCGAGCAGCCAGGTGTCGATCGTGCCCATCGCCAGCTCGCCGCGTTCGGCGCGCGCCTGGGCGCCGTCGACGGCGTCGAGGATGAAGCGCACCTTCGTCCCCGAGAAATAGGCGTCGATCACGAGGCCGGTGCGCCGGCGCACCTCGTCCTCGAGGTCGCGCGCGCGCAGGTCGTCGCAGATCGAGGTGGTCTGGCGCGACTGCCAGACGATCGCGCGGTGGATCGGCGCGCGCGTCTTCCGGTCCCATACGACCGTCGTCTCGCGCTGGTTCGTGATGCCGATCGCGGCGAGGTCGGTGGCCGCAACGCCGGCCTTCTCCAGCACGTTGCGCCCCGCGCGCAGCTGGCTCTCCCAGATCTCGTCGGCGTCGTGCTCGACCCAGCCGGGCTTCGGGAAGTGCTGCGCGAACTCGTGCTGGTCGATCGCAGCGATGCGACCATCGTGGTCGAAGAGGATCGCGCGGGACGAGGTGGTGCCCTGGTCCAGGGCCATCACGTAGCGGGTCATCGCGGGCGGTCCTCCTTGGAATCGCGCGGACGCTCGGTCTTCGCGGTCAGTCTTCGAACAGCGCGTCCACGAATTCACTCGCCGAGAAGTCGCGCAGATCCTCCACGCCCTCGCCCACCCCGACGAAGCGCACCGGGATGCCGAAGGCGTCGGCGAGGCCGACGATCACGCCGCCGCGCGCGGTGCCGTCGAGCTTCGTGAGCACGAGCCCGCTGACCGGCGCGACCTCGGTGAACAGCTTCGCCTGGCTGAGCGCGTTCTGGCCCGTGTTCGAGTCGAGCACGAGGAGCGTCTCGTGGGGCGCGCCCTCGAGCTCGCGTCCGATCACGCGCGCGAGCTTCCCGAGCTCTTCCATCAGCGGCTTCTTCGTCTGGAGGCGGCCGGCGGTGTCGATGATCACGACGTCCACGTTGCGCGCGACGCCGGCCTTCACCGCGTCGAACGCGACGGCCGCCGGGTCGCCGCCCTGCTTCGTCGCGATCACGTCGCAGCCCACGCGCTCGCCCCAGACCTGGAGCTGTTCGATCGCTGCGGCGCGGAAGGTGTCGCCGGCGCCGAGCAGCACCTTGTGTCCGGCGGCGGCGTGGCGCGCGGCGAGCTTGCCGATCGTCGTGGTCTTCCCCGAGCCGTTCACGCCGAGGACGAGGATCACATGCGGCTTGCCGGTGATCGCCAGCCCATCGCCGCCGTCGACGCGCGCGAGCTTCTCGGCGATCGCGGAGCGCAAGATGCCGGTGACCTCCGAGGCGTCCTTGCCACGGCCTTCCTTGCGCACGCGCTCGAGCAGCTCGTCGGCGGTCTGCACCCCGAGGTCGGCCTCGAAGAGCAGCTCTTCGAGCTTCGTGAGGAGCGCGTCGTCGACGCTGCCGCCGCCGAGAATGCGACCGAGTCCGCCGACGAGGGCGTCACTCGTACGGCGCAGGCGATCGCGCAGCCGCGCCGGCGGCGCGACCGGTTCGGGCGCGGGTTCCGGCTCGGGGATCGCTTCGGGTTCCGGGGCCGGCTCGGCCTGGAGCTCGGGTTCCGGCGCGGTCTCCGGCTCCGGCGCGACGACGGGTTCTGGGGCCGGAGGTGTGGCGACGACCGGCTCGGCGGTTGCGGGCGGCGTCGCGGGCTGGGCGATGGCGCCAGGTGTCGCTTCCTCGGCCGGTTCCGCCGCGGTGTCGACGGCCTCTTCGCCGCCCCACCCTTCTCCCTTCCCGAACAGATGCCCGGCCAGGACGAAGAGCAGCGGCACCAGCGCGGCGACCCCCAGCATCCCGTACGGGTTCTCGACGGTCCAGGCAGCAATCGTCTGCAGCAGGGTGCTCTCCATGGGGCGCGGAACATACCACTCCCCCTTGCATCTCCTATGCTGCCGGCGGCCGGCGCGCCCGTGCGCCACACCACCCATGCCCGACCGCGATCCGACCGCGCCGCACCCGAGTGCCACCGCCTACTCCGGCGGCCGGCTGCTCCTGCTCGGCCTGCTCGCCGTCGGGATCCTGGTGCCGGTCACGCTCCCCGTGACGGTGCTGCGCGGGCTGGTGCAGGAGCGCTTCGCCGTCTCCGAGCTGCTCACCTCGCTCTTCATGTCGATCAACATGGTGGGCGCGGTGATCGCGGCGCCGCTCTCCGGCGCGATCGCCGACCGCCTCGGACGCCGCGTGCCGATCCTCGTCGCCGCGCTCTGGGTCGACGGTCTGCTCCTGTACGCGATGACCGCCGACGTTTCCTTCGGCGTGTTCATGGCGCTGCGCTTCTTCGAGGGCTGCGCGCACATCGTGGCTCTCTCGCTGCTGCTCGGACTCGCCGCCAACGCGCGCGGACCCGAGCAGCGCGGCCGGGTGATGGGACTCGTCGGCGGCGGCATCACCCTCGGCGTCGCGATCGGTGCGCCGATCGGAGGCGCGATCGGCGCCGCCGACCCCCTCGTCCCCCTGTACGCCGGCAGCGCGATCGTGCTCGCCGCGAGCCTGCTCGCGACGGTCGTGCTGCGCGAGACCGCGCCGAGCGAGGCGCGGCCGTCGCTCGGCGAGATCGCGCGCGTCGTCAATCGACACCGACTGCTGCTCGCACCCCTCGCCTTCGCCTTCGCCGATCGTTTCACCGTCGGCTTCTACACCACCACCTTCTCGCTCTTCCTCTCGCGCATCCACGGCTTCGACCCCCCGCGCATCGGTTTCCTGATGGCGGTTTTCATGCTGCCCTTCGCGCTGCTGTCGTATCCCTTCGGAAGGCTCTCGGAGCACGCGTCGCGCGTCGCGATGATCAGCGCGGGCAGCGTCGTCTACGGCCTCGCGACGATCGCCGTCGGCTACTGCCCGCCGGACGCGCTCGCCGGATTGATGGTCGCGCTCGGCGTCGCGTCGGCGGTGATGTTCGTGCCGAGCCTGCTCGTGACGAGCGACGCCGCGCCGGAATCGATCCGCACCACCGCGATGGGCGCCTTCAACGCCGCCGGCTCGCTCGGCTTCATCGTCGGCCCGCTGACCGGCGGCCTCGTCAGCCAGTGGGTCGCGAGCGGCCACGGCTGGCAGACGGGCTACCGCGCGGCGTTCGGCGTCGCGGGCGTGTCCGAGATCCTGTGCGTCGCGATCGCGATGCCGTTTCTCGTGCGGCTGGTGCGGGCGGGGAAGACGACCTGAGCCCCGGCGGTGTCAGGGCGGATCGGAACCGGAGACCGTGAAGGCGGAGTCGGCGATCCGATCGTCCCCGACCCACAACTCGACACGATGTTCCTCGGCCCCCGCCGCGGCTCAGTGCATCTCGACGGCGACGAGCTTGCTGACGCCCTTGCGCTCCATCGTCACGCCGTAGAGGACGTCGGCGACCTCGATGGTGCGCTTGTTGTGGGTGATCAGCACGAACTGGGAGTCGGCGGCGAGCTCCATCACGATCTCGTTGAAGCGGCCGACGTTGGCGTCGTCGAGGGCGGCGTCGACTTCGTCGAGCAGGAAGAAGGGCGACGGCCGCACCTGGAAGACCGCGACGAGCAGCGCGATCGCGGTGAGCGTCTTCTCGCCGCCCGAGAGCAGGTTGACGTTCTGGAGCCGCTTGCCCGGCGGCATCGCCATGATGTCGATGCCCGCCTCGAGGACGTCCTCGCTCTCGGTGAGCGAGAGGCTCGCGCGACCGCCGCGGAACAGGCGCGGGAAGTTCTCCGAGAAGCGCTTCGAGATCGCCTCGAAGGTCTCGCGGAAGCGCTTGCGGCTGGTGCGGTTGATCCGCGCGATCGCGTCGCGCAGCGAGGACAGCGTGCCCTCGAGATCGGCCTTCTGGTCGGAGAGGAAGCGGAAGCGCTCGTTCAGCTCTTCGTGCTCCTCGATCGCGCCGAGGTTGACATCGCCGAGGGAGCCGAGCTTCTTGCGCACGTCGTCGAGCTGCTTGCGACGCTCGGCCGTCGGGAGCTGGGCGAGCAGCGCGTTGGCGCGCGCCTCCTTCGCGACGTCGGCGGAGGCGGACTCGGCGTCTTCGGCGGACTCCGCGGACGCGTCGACCCCTTCCGCCGCGGTCGCACCCTCGGCAGTCGCCGGGGTGGCCTCGGCGCTCGCGGCCTCCTCCGCCTCGTCGGCATCCGCGACCGGCGGCTCCCAGGTCGCCAGCTCGACGCCCCACTTCTCCTGGATCGACTCGTCGAGGTGGCCCAGCTTGAGCTCGCTCTCGCGCAAGGACAGCTCGGCTGTGCCGAGCTTCTCGCGCTGCTCGGCGATCTCCGCACGCACGCTGCGGACCTCTTCTTCGAGGGTCTGCACGGCGGCCGACACGGTCTCGAAGGCCTCGCGCTTCTCGTCGTGGGTGGCGCGCGCGGCTTCCTCTTCGCGCAGACGCCCTTCGAGGCGCTCGCGCGCGGTCTCGATCGTGGTGGCGAGCTCTTCGCGCCGCGCTTCGGCGCTCTGGATCTCGGTCTCGCGCCGCTCGACCCAGGTGTCGGCCTCGGCGAGCGCCTGGGCGACGCGCTCGAAGTTGGCGCGCAACCGGTCGCGTTGTTCGGCGCGGCCGGCGTGCTCGACGCGCCGCTCGGTGGCGATGCCCTCCAGGCGCGACACGTCGCGTCCGGCGGAGCCGATCCGCAGGGCCAGCGCATCGAGCGCGCGCTGGCGCTCGCCGCGCTCCGTCCGTCCATCCTCGAGCGTGGTCTGCAGCCGCACCGACTCCTCGCCCAGCGCTTCCCGCTCGGCGAGCAGCTCGGAGCGCTCGGTCACGCGACCCTCGTGCGCCTCGCCGAGCGCCTTCACGCGCTCGCGGGTGCGCTCGAGATCCTTCTCGTGATTGGCCACGGCGAGCGCCGCGGTGTGGTGGCGGTTGCGCAGGTTCTCGAGCTCGTCGCTCGCCGCGGCGAGCGCCTCGCGCGCCGCGTGGTGCGCACTCGCGGTCTGGTTCGCGCGCTGTTCGAGCTTCTCGACCTCCCCGTCGAGCTCGCGGATCTCGCGCGTCCGCGCGAGGTGGCCGCCGACGCCGCCCGAGCCACCGCGCACGACGCCGTCGGGCGTCAGCAGGTCGCCGGCCGCCGTCACGAAGGTCGCCGGGATCCGCCCGTTGCCGTAGACGCGCAGCGCTTCGCCGAGGTCGTCGACGAGATAGACGCCGGTGAGCAGTGCGCGCACGAGGTCTTCGCGGCCCGGGCGCGGGCGCACGCGATCGAGCAGCGGCACGCCGAGCGGAACGATTCCGGCCGGCGCCGGCGGGCTCGAAGGCGCCGTCACGAACACGGCGCGTCCGGCGCGGCTGCCGTGCAGCTCGGACAGGGCCTCCACCGCGTTCTGCGCGCGGTCGACCACCAGCGCCTCGGCGCGGTCGGCGAGCGCCGCCTCGACGGCGCGCTCGACCTCGCGGTCGGCTTCGAGCTCGTCGCGGACGAGCCCGCGCAGGCCGAGCCGGTTGCGGGTGGCCGGGTCGCGCTCGAGCAGATGGCGCGTGCCGGCGGCGACGTCGTCGCCGCGATCGAGCACTTCGCGCAGCGAGGCGAGGCGCGCGCGCTTCCCCTCGGCGGACTCGCGGGCTTCGCGCAGTCGTCGGTCGGCGTCGGCCTCGGCGGTGACCGCGCTGGCGTGCGCCTCGAGCGCCGTGCGCACAGCCGTCATCATCTTGTCGCGCTCGGCGAGCAGGTTGCGCAGGCCGTTCTCGAGCTCGCTCTGCTCGCGATCGACGCGCGAGACCTCGGTCTGGCCGACTTCGAGCACTTCGTCGGCGCTGCGCAGGCGCGCCTCCAGCTCGGCGCGGCGATCCTCCACCGCCGCCAGGCGGTCTTCGGACCGTGCGATTGCCGTCAGCACGCCGACGAGCGCGGCGTTCGCCGTCTCGCGTTCGCGGTCGAGCTCCTGTTGCGACGTGCGCGCGGCGCGCATCTCCGCCTCGGCCTTCGCCAGCGACTCGGCGCCGGATTCCACCGCGCGCTCGACCGCCGCGAGCTCGGTCTCGAGCTGGCCGTGGTCGCGGGCGTGGACGGCGCGCTGCTCGCGCAGCTCGGCCAGCTCGGTGCGGCGCGCTTCGAGCAGCGTCGCGAGCTGCTCGCGCTCGCGGCGTCCGTACTCGATCTGCCCCTCGCACTCCTTGATGTCGCCGCGCAGCGAGAGAAGGCCCTCGCTGCCCTGGGTGAGGATGCGCTCGCACTCGGCCAGCTCGATGCGCTTGTTCTCGACGCCGAGCTCGCGCTCGGCGAGGCGCGTCTCGCCGGCAGTGACGCCGTCGCGCAGCTGCTGGAGCCCCGCGCGCGCCTGCTCGATGCCCGCGGCCAACGCGCGGCGGTCGTCGGCGGCCAGCGAGAGCTCGAGCACGCGCAGCGTCTCGCGCAGTCGCTTGTACTTCGCAGCCTTCCGCGCCTGACGCTCGATCGAGCCGATCTGACGCCTGATCTCGGTAAGGATGTCGTTGACGCGCAGCAGGTTCTGCTCGGTCGACTTGATCTTGCTCTCGGCCTCGCGCCGGCGCGCCTTGTACTTCCCGATCCCCGCCGCCTCTTCGATCAGGGCGCGGCGCTCCTCGGCCTTCTGGGAGACGATCTCGGCGATCTTTCCCTGCTCGACGATCGTGTAGCCCTTGGTGCCGATGCCGGTGTCACGGAAGAAGTCCTGGACGTCGCGCAGGCGGCATGGCGTGCGGTTCATCAGGTACTCGGACTCGCCGCTGCGGAACAGGCGGCGGGAGATGGCGATCTCCGAGTAGGCGGCGAAGGCCGGCGGGGCGGTGCCCTCGCTGTTGTCGAAGCTGAGCGTGACCTCCGCCATCCCCACAGGGGAGAACCCCTCTGACCCGGCGAAGATGACGTCCTCCATGCCCTTGCCGCGCAGCCGGCGCGGGGCCTGCTCGCCCATCACCCAGCGCATCGCGTCGACGACGTTCGACTTGCCGCAGCCGTTGGGGCCGACGACGCCGGTGATGCCGGGCTTGAACTGGAGAACGGTCTTGTCGGCGAACGACTTGAAACCGTGCAGTTCCAGGGATTTGAGCCGCACCTGACCTCGCCTGCATCCCCGCGCCGCACCGCGACCGAAAGCCCACCGTCCCTCGAAGCGCCTCGCGCTCTCTCGCGAACGTCTCGACCGCGCAGCATCCCTGCGCGATACGGGCAAACGACTGTCGGTCCGGACGATCTGGGGAGAAATGGAAGGCAGAGGAGGGGTATCCAGTTTGTACCACCCCCCGCAGGCGGCCCGCAACACGCGGCGCTCGCCCCGGAGCACTTTCCGCCGGCGGAGAAGCCGCGCTTCGCCGGGGGGTTCGGAGGCGCTGCTACGCGCCGGCCGCCGCCACCGCGGGCGCCTGCTCGGCGTATTGGAGCCGGTAGAGCCGCTCGTACACCCCGCCAGCCGCGAGCAGCTCGTCGTGGGTGCCCGACTCGACCAGCCGCCCCTTGTGGAGCACGTGGATCTGGTCGGCGTCCTGGATCGTGGAGAGCCGGTGCGCGATGACGAGCGCCGTCTTCCCTTCCATCAGCACGTGGATGCCGTCCTGCACGAGCGTCTCGGTCTCGGTGTCGATCGCGCTGGTGGCCTCGTCGAGCACGAGCACGTCGGCGCCGTGAGCGAGCGCCCGGGCGAAGGAGAGCAGCTGGCGCTGGCCCGCCGAGAAGTTCGTGCCGCGCTCGCGGACCTCGGTGGCGTAGCCGTCGGGCAGGCGGGCGATGAAGCGGTCGGCGAGCACCGCGCGAGACGCCTCGCGCACGCGGTCGGCGTCGACCTCCGGGCGTCCGAGCGAGAGATTCTCCTCCACCGTCCCGCTGAACAGGAAGACGTCCTGGAGGACCATCGCGACGCGGCGCCGCAACGCCTGCTGCGGCCACTCGCGCAGGTCGACGCCGTCGATCCGGATGCTGCCCTTCGACACGTCGTAGAGACGCGTCAGCAGCTTGATGATCGTCGTCTTGCCGGCGCCGGTCGCTCCGACGAAGGCCGCGCTCTCGCCCGGCTCGACGCGGAACGACACGTCGCGCAGCACCCAGTCCTCGTCCCCCGCGTACGAGAACCAGACGTGGTCGAACTCGACGAGACCGCGCTTCCCGCCCGACGTCGGGATCGCGGGCGTCGCGACCTCGGGGGTGTCGAGCACGGCGGGCTCGGTGTCGAGGAGCTGGAAGATCCGCTCGGCGCTCGCCATCGACGACTGCATCACCGAGTACTTCGCCGAGAGGTCGCGCAGCGGCATGAAGAAGCGCCGCATCCAGTCGATGAAGAGATAGATCGTGCCCGCCGCGACGGCGCCCGCGCCCTGCCAGAGAACGACGGCGATCGTGAGGTAGGACGCGAACTCCACCACCGAGAAGAGCGCCGAGTCGTAACGGATCGACTGGAGCCAGGCGTCGCGGTGATCGGCGTTCATCTCGTCGAAGTCGCGGTAGTTGCGCTCTTCGCGGGTGAACAGCTGCACGACCTTCATCCCGACCACGTTCTCCTGGAGATAGGCGTTGATGCGGGCGATGCGCACGCGCACCGCGCGGAACGCCTCGCGCACCTTGAAGCGGAAGATGATCGCCGCGACGGCGAGCACGGGGACGATCAGGAAGGTGATGCCGGCCAGGCGCGGGTCGACGAGGAAGAGTGCTGCGGCGAGGCCGAGCATCTTGAACACGTCGCGGATCAGCGCCGCGATGCCGGCGGAGAACATCTCGGCGACGTTCTCGACGTCGTTGGTGGCCCGCGTGACGAGGCGCCCGACGGGCATCGCGTCGAAGAAGCCGAGATGGAGGCGCTGTATGTGGTCGAAGACGATGCGGCGCAGGTCGCGCATCGCCGACTGTCCCGTCCACGACATGATCAGTTGATCGAGGAAGGCGATGAAGCTGCCGAGCCCCGCGATGATGAAGTAGAGCAGCGCGAGCCAGGGAAGCGGCGACCAGCCTTCGGGCGCGCGCAGGAGCGAGGACGCCGACTCGGACAGGAAACGAAGGGCGCTCCAGATCGGGGCGGGCACGTACGACGGCGGCTCGACATCGAGCACGACCGCTTCGGCCGCGACGCCGGTCACGTGCGGCACGATCTCGCGATCGATGCCGGTCTTGATGATCCACGCCGGCGCCAGCTCGAAGAGCAGCAGCGGAAAGAGCATCAGGATCGTCACGGCGACCTGCGCCTTGTAGGGAGACACGTACTCCCACAGCCGTCGCAGCAGATGCGTGTCGTAGGCGCGGCCGAGCGCCTCCTCCTCGAAGAGCGCTTCGCGCGAGGCTCCCTTCGCGTCGCCGGGCTTCGCGTTCCGTTGCGGCGGGCTCACGCCACGCCCCCCACCTGCTCGAGGCCCGACTCGAGCTCTTCGCGCTCGGCCTGCTCTTCGGCGAGCCGCGCGTAGAGGCCTCCCTCGCGCACGAGTTCGTCGTGGGTGCCGCGCTCGACGATCTTCCCCTCTTCGAGCACGACGATCTGGTCGGCATTGCGCACCGCGCTGATGCGCGACGACACGACGATCACGGTGCGCCCCGCGAACACCTGATCGAGCTCGCGTTGGATGGCGGATTCCGTCTCCGCATCGACCGCCGAGAGCGTGTCGTCGAGGATCAGGATCGCCGGATCGAGCAGCAGCGCGCGGGCGAGCGCCGTGCGCTGACGCTGCCCGCCCGAGAGCATCACGCCGCGCTCGCCGACGACGGTGTCGTAGCTCTTCGGGAGGTCTTCGACGTCCTTCGCGAGCTGCGCGCGGCGCGCCGCCTCCGCCACCTGCGCGCGCGTCGCGTCGGGCGCGCCGAAGGCGATGTTCGCCTCGAGCGTCGTCGAGAACAGGAACGACTCCTGGGGCACCATCGCGATGTGGCGGCGCAGCGTCTCGACCGGGATGCGGTTCACATCGACGCCGTCGATGAAGACCTGGCCGTCCGACACCTCGTAGAGTCGCGGCACGAGCGACGCCAACGTGCTCTTCCCCGAGCCCACCGTCCCGACGACGCCGAGCGTGCTTCCCGCCGGGACGTGCAGGTCGATGCCGGAGAGCGCCGCGTCGCGCGCCTCGTCCCCGACGTAGGAGAACTCGAGCCCGCGGAACTCGACCTCGCCGCGCACCTCGTCGACGGGCAGCACGTCCGGACGGTCGGCGATCGCCGGCACCTCCGAGAGCAGCTCGTCGATGCGCTGCATCGACGCCGCGCCGCGCTGCACCAGCGCCACGACCCAACCCATGATGAAGGTCGGAAAGGTCAGCTCGTAGACGTACATCGCGAAGGTGAAGAAGTCCGCCACCTGCATGCGGCCTTCCATGATGTGCTGGCCGCCGATCAGCAGGATCAACGCCATCGACATCGCGGGCAGCAGGCTGGTGATCGCGGGCATCGCGGCGTTCGTCCGCACGAGGCCGAGCTGCCGCCGGTAGAGCTCCTGGTTCGTGTCCTCGAAGCGCTCCGCGGTGAGCGGCTCCATCGTGTAGGCCTTCACGACGGCGATGCCGGAGATCGTCTCCTGGAGCTGGTTCGACGCGTCGGCGAGACCCTCCTGGGTCATCAGGCTCCAGTGATGGATCCCGCGGCCGAGCTTGCGCGCGATCAACACGAACAGCGGGTACGGCAGGAGCACGAGCAGCGCGAGCTGCGCGTTCACCGTCATCATCGCGCCGATCACCGCGATGTAGAGCACCGGTGTCTGGAGCAGGTTCAACAGGCCCACGCCCATCAACAGGCGCACCGCGTTGATGTCGTTCACGCAGCGACTCATGATGTCGCCGGTGCGCCAGCGGAAGTAGAAGCTCTGCGGCAGACGCTGGAGGTGCGCGAAGATGTCGTTGCGCAGCTCGTACTCGACCTGGCGCGCTGCGTTGAAGACGAGCGTGCGCGAATAGAACCGGAGGAAGGCGCGGCCGCTGGTGACGGCGGCGAGCCACAGGACGCGGCGTCCGACCTCCTCCGCCGGCAGGCCCTCTGCGACGGCGCCGACGCACCAGCCCACCAGCATCGGCACGGCGACGAAGCCGGCGACGTAGCCGAGCGTCACCAGCATCCACACGGCGTAGTAGCCGCGGTTGCGGTTCACATAGTGGGCGAGCCGGCGCATCGCGGAACGGGCGCCGCCGCCCGTCTTCGCTGCGGGCATCGGGCTGGCGGGAGGCGCGCTCATCGACCGAGCCAGCGCGCGATGCGCGCGCGATCGACGCCACAGGCGCGCGCCATCAGCGCGAGGAAGTGGAGCAGGACGACGCGCACCGCGCCGCGCTCGAGGTAGCGACGGCCCGAGGTCGACACCGACAGCGGCAACAGCGCGATGCGCCCCTCGCGTCTGAGCGCCTCCACGAGGTCGACGTCCTCCATCACCGGCGCGAGCGGCACGCCGCCCACCGCTTCGAGCGCCGAACGCCTCGCGAAGAGCGCCTGGTCGCCGTAGGGCAGTTGCCACCACTGCGATCGGACGCGCGCCCCCCATTCGACCGCGCCGAGTCCGGGTTCGTCGAATCGCAGCGCGAACGCGCCGGCCACCACGCCGGCATCGGCAAGCGCCGCTTCGACGGCGGGCTTCCATCCCGGGGGCAGTCGCGTGTCGGCATGCAGCATGAGCACGGCGTCCCCCGTGGCGGCTGCGACGCCGGCGCGCAGTTGGCGCGCGCGGCCGCGTTCGCTCTCGATCACCGCGGCGCCCGCTGCCCTCGCGCGCGCGACGGTGTCGTCGCGGCTGCCGCCATCGACCACGAGAACCTCGACGTCCGGGTCGATCACGGCGGTGGGGTTCGGCTCGGAGTTCGGCTCCAGGGTCGGCTCCGGGCGGGCGCAGCGGGCACTTCGGATCGCCGCCTCGATGCGTCCCGCCTCATCGAGCGCCGGAATCACCACCGAGACCTTCACCGAGCGACGATAGCACGGCCTCTCCTTTAGCCCGGACGGCGAAACCGGCCCGGAATGCGGATTGCGCCGGTCGTCCCGCTCCCCTATCCATCGCGGAGTGAGCGACACCGACGGCGCCCCCGCGAAGAAACGCCGACGGTCGTCCGCGCCCGAGGCGTCGGATCGACCCGCGCCCGAGGCTTCGGATCGGCCCGCGAGGAGCGCTCCGACGTACGCGGAGTCGGGCGTCGACCTCGACCACGACGAAGGCTTCGTCGACGAGATCCGCGACATCACGCGCTCGACGTTGCGGCCCGAAGTGCTGTCGTCGGTCGGCGGCTTCGCCGGACTGTTCAAGGCACCCGAGCGCTACGAGAATCCGATCTTCGTCGCGGGCAACGACGGCGTCGGCACGAAGCTGAAGCTCGCCTCCGAGCTCGGCCGCTACGACACCGTCGGTATCGACTGCGTCGCGATGGTCGTGAACGACCTCGTCGTGCAGGGCGCCGAGCCGCTCGTGTTCCTCGACTACATCGCGATGGCGCGGCTCGACCGCGACCGCGCGAGGCAGGCGTTGCGCGGAATCGCCGAGGGCTGTCGCCGGGCGGGCTGCGCGCTGCTCGGCGGCGAAACGGCCACCATGCCCGGCGTCTATGCCGAAGGCGACGTCGAGTTGGTGGGCATGGGCGTCGGCGTCGTCGAACGCGACAAGGTGATCGACGGATCCGGCATCAGCCAGGGCGACGCGATCCTCGGGCTCGCCTCCTCGGGCTGCCACAGCAACGGCTACAGCCTGGTGCGCCACATCCTCGAGCCGGGCCTGCGCGACGGCAGCATCGACCTCCGCGCCGAGAACGCCGAGCTCAACACCACCCTCGGCGCCGCCCTGCTCTCCCCCACCCGCATCTACGTGAAGACCGTGCTCAACCTGATGCGTGACTTCACCGTGAAGGGCCTCGCCCACATCACAGGCGGCGGCTTCCCGGGCAACGTCCCGCGCGTGCTGCCGAAGGGCGTCCAGGCCCGGGTCGACCCCGCCGCCTGGCCGCGTCCGCCAATCTTCGACTGGCTCCAGCGCCAGGGTCGGATCGACGACGACGAGATGCTGCGCGTGTTCAACTGCGGCGTCGGCATGGTGATGATCGTCCCGGCCGATCAGGCCGACGACGTGCTCGACCGGATCATCGCCGTGGGCGAGCGCGCCTATCGCATCGGCGAGATCGTGGTGCGGTCCCCCGACGACGCCCCGCTGCTGCTCGGGCCGATCGGGAAATAGAACGGGGAACGAGCGTGCGCAACCTCCCGTCGATCTCGAGCGCCGAGGCGTTCCGGGTCCGTCGCTGGGATGTGCTGATGCTCGGCTCGGCCCTGCCCGGCCTGGTCGCGGCGGCGCGTCTCGGCCAGAAGGGCTTGCGCGTCCTCGTGCTCGAAGAGGGCGACGAAGACGACGACATTGCCCGCGAGCCGTTCCTGCTCGTCGACGGTGAAGCGGAGAGCCTGTTAGGCGAGTGCCTGCGAGCGCTGGGCGTTCCCCTGATCGACCAGCGTCGCTTCGCGAACGAAGAGGTGGCGCTCCAGGTGTGCGACGCGAAGCGACGCGTCGACCTCGGCCGCGGCACCCACACCGCCGAGGAGTGGGCGAGCTGGGGGCTGGCCGACCTGGACGACGCGCGCCGCTGGGTGCGCGCGCTCGACGACGCCGCCGAAGCCGAACACCAGGCGCTCCTCGAGAGCCACCTCACCCAGAAGACCGTGCGTCGCGCGAAGGAGGCGCTCTCCGGGACGCGGCGCCAAGCGCGCGGTTGGCCGCAGACCCTCTCCGAAGCCACACCCGAGCTGCGCGCCGTCCTCGAAGCTCCGATCCGCGCACTCTCGAACCACGGCGAGAAGGCACCGACGCCCGAAGCCCGCGCCCGCCTGCTCGGCGGGCTGCTGCGCGGGGGCGTGTCGAACTCCGGTGACGGGGGCACCCTGCGCCGCCTGCTCCGCCGCCGGGTCGAGACGCTCTACGGGGAGTTCCGCACGGTGAAGGGCGGATTGAAGCTCGTCTCCGTGTCCCAACAACCGGGCCTCGCGGTCGAGGGATCGCGCGAGATCTGGGCGGGTCGCACCCTGATCTTCAACGCGCCCCGCGCCGCCATCGCGAAAGCGGCGGAAGAGCCCGTGCCCGACCTGCTCGACGCCCCGCCGATCCGCTGGCGACGCCACACCCTCCACTTCCGCGGTCCGCGCGAACAGCTTCCGCCGAGCATGGCCGACCGCGTCGTGTGGCGGGACGGCGACGGCGCCGACGTCGCACTTCGCGTGCTGCGCGCGCGGCGTCACGCCGACGGCTTCGACCTGCTCGCTTCGGTCGTCCTTCCGATCGACGCGGAGGATGCGGACGCGGTGGCCGCCGAGCGCGTCGAACGTGCCGTCCGCGACCTCTTCCCCTTCTCGAAGGGACGGCTCGAAGCGCAGGTCCTGCCGACGCGCGTCTGGGACACCGACGCGTGGCTCGCCGACCCGCCCCACCGCGGCTGGCCCGACACGCCCGAAGTGCGGCTGTCCTCGCGGCCGAGCATCTACTCGGTCGAACGCTCGAGCGTCGGTGCGCTCGGCGCCGAGGGTGAGCTCTGGCTCGGCTGGCGCGCGGGCGACGCCATCGCCGAAGAGCTCGCCTAGCCCATGGCGCCGGAGACCGAAGAGCGCACGAGCGTCGTCATGGGGCGGCTGGTCCGCTACGCGCGACCCTACCTGTGGCCGATCATGCTCGCGGTCGTCCTCGCCGCGGTGTTCAGCGCCGGACGCTACGGCCGCGCCTATCTGATGAAGCCGGTCTTCGACGACGTGATCGGACCGAGCCAGGCGCTGCGCGAGGCGGGCGAGAATCTCCCTCTCGAGATTCGCGACCTGGTGCCCGGCGCCGACGTCCTCTCGGGACCGGAGGTCGAGACCGAAGGGAGCTTCGCCAGCGAGGAAGAGGCGGTCGAAGCCCTGCGCGAGCAGGTGTCGCGGGGCATGGCCCAGGTGATCTTCTTCGTGCTGCTGATCGTGTTCCTGCTGCCCTTCGTGATGTTCGCGCGTGAATACGTCGTGGCGTGGGTGCTCGGTCGCATCGATCTCGACATGAAGGTAGAGGTGTGTGGGCGATTGCTCTCCCTCCCACTCCGTTTCCACCGCGACCGCGCGCGCGGCGATCTCCTCGCGCGCCTGATGGGCGACGTCGGTACGGCCCAGGGCGCGCTCGCCCTCATCTTCGACGACTTCGCCGAGGCGATCATCATGCTGCTCGTCGGCGCAGGAGCCCTGCTATTCGTCTCCTGGCAGCTCTCGCTGGTGATGCTGATCGTCGGCCCGGGCATCTTCGCGACGATCTCGATCTTCGGGCGCCGCATCCGCAAGAGCGCGCGAAAACGCCAGCAGCAGTTCTCCGACGTGACCGGTCGGCTGATCGAGATCCTCGAAGGCATCAAGGTGATCAAGGCGTTTCGCGCCGAGCGCTACGAGCAGGACGGCTTCGGCCGCGCCTCCCATCGTCTCTTCAAGCGCGGCATGAAGGTCGTCGTCAACCGCGTCACGTCGCGCACCCTGGTCGACACGCTCAACAACGTCGCCGCGATCGGCGTCCTCGTGCTCGGCATCTACCTCGTGCTCGAAGGGCGCTGGGGCCTCACGATGGGCGACCTCGCGGCCTTCTCGGCCATCACCGTCACGCTCTACCGCCCGGTGCGCACGATGGCAAAGGGCTGGGCGCGGATCATGGACGCGCAACCCTCGGCCGAGCGTTTCTTCGAGGTGATCGACAGCGACGACGAGATCACCGACGACGCCGACGCGATCGCGGCGCCGCCGATCTCCGAGAGCATCCGTTTCCGCGACGTCTCCTTCTCCTACGGCCGCGGGCCGGTGCTCCAGCACGTCGACTTCACCGCGAAGGCCGGCAGTGTCGTGGCGATCGTGGGCAAGACCGGCGCCGGCAAGACGACCCTCGTCGACCTGCTGATGCGCTTCTACGACCCGACCGACGGCGCGATCGAGATCGACGGCGTCGACCTGCGCCGCGTGCAGCGCGACTCCCTGCTCGACCAGATGGCCGTCGTCTCCCAGGAGCCTTTCCTCTTCGACGGCAGCATCCGTGAGAACATCCGCTACGGCCGGCTCGACGCGAGCGAGGAGGAGATCCTCGCCGCGGCGCGCGCCGCCCACGTCGACGAGTTCGTCGACACCCTGTCCGAGGGCTACGAGACGGAAGTGGGCGCCGGCGGCGCGCGGCTCTCGGGCGGTCAGCGCCAGCGCGTGACGATCGCCCGCGCGATCCTGCGCGACCCGGCGATCCTGGTGCTCGACGAGGCGACGAGCTCCCTCGACTCGAAGAGCGAGCGCCTCGTGCAGGACGCGATCGCCACGCTGCTGCCGGGCCGCACCGTGTTCGTCATCGCACACCGTCTCTCGACGGTGCGACAGGCCGACCAGATCCTCGTCCTCGATCAGGGCCGGATCGCCGAGCGCGGCAGCCACGACGAGCTGATGGCGGGGGGCGGCCTCTACCGCGAGCTCGTCGACCTCCAGAACAGCGACGCGGAAGGCGCGCCGTCCGTCCTGCGTTAGGAGGCCGAGAGCCGGAGGCGCGAGGCGGGCCCCGGTAAACGTCAGTCGGAAGCCGGCTCCGACCCCTCCCGCGCGAGATAGTGCGCCGAGAACGGCGGGTTCTCCTCGAGCGAATGGCTGATTTCGTAGATGCGGCGGTACTTCGTCTCGCGGATCCACCAGCGGCCGTCTTCCTTCACGTAGCGGTCGGCGTAGATCGCACTGCCGGTGGTGTGGAAACGGTGCTCGAGGATCCACATGTGGTCGGCGAGATACCACAGGCCCGTCGCCTCGGTCTCGGAGAGGAGCTGGATCTCGGGTTGATGCCCGTTGTGGTGTCCGACGGCGCGCTTGTGGAACGACTTCCTCTGGTTCGCCATGAACTCGTCCCGCCCCTCGCAGCGCCACTCGTAGAAGCCGCCGACGAAGTGCACCGAGATGTCGGGGTGGAAGAGCGTCTCCAGCTCGTCGAAGTTGGCCGTGTCGATGCAGCGGAAGTAGGCGTGCTTGAGCTGCTTGATCGCCTCGAGGTCGAAGAGGCGCTGGACGTCGCGGCGCAATGCTTCGGCGTCACTCCCACTGGTTTCGAGCGGCAGGCCCGGCTCGATTCCCATGGCCGCCTTCGTCAGGCGTTCGCTCATCTCCGCGCGGTGCTGGCTCATCGGTTTCTCCTTCGTGTCAAACGCCGGCGGCGCGGTAGAGCGCATCGACACGCTCGACCAGCCGCTCGGGGCTGAACTCGTTCTCGGCGCGCGCTCGCGCGGCGCGCCCCATCATGGCGCGTTTCTCCGCGTCGCGGATCAGCGTCTCCCAGGCGCCGGCCAACGCGACGGCCTCCTCGTCGACGGTGAACCCGGTCTCGCCGTCGACGGCGATCTCCGGCAGCGCGCCGCGCTTCGACGTCACGGCCGGAACGCCGCAGGCGAACGCCTCGAGCAGCGCGCGACAGCCCCCGTCGGAGCCCGGCACGAGGAAGGTGAACACGTCGAAGCTGCGCACGATGTCGACGTAGTCGTCGGTGCGGTAGCCGGCGAAGACGACGCGGTCGGAGATGCCGAGACGCTCGGCAGGCTTCACCGCGGTCTCCTCGATATGTGTGCCGCGCCCCAACACGACGAGTCGCGCCTGGGGATCGCGCGCAGAAAGCTGCGCCATCGCCTCGAGCAGCCACTCGAAGCGGCGGTGGCGCTGCGCACGGGCCACGATGCCGATCACATGGTGCTTCTCGTCGAGGCCGAGCGACTCGCGCGTGCCCGGCGCCGGCGACCCGGGCGAGAAGCGCACGAGATCGATCGCGCCGAACACCGCCGCGGTGGGACGGCCGCCGCGCAGACGGCGGTTCGCCGCCGCCGAGGCCTCGGACACGCAGATCAAGCCGTCCGTCCCCGGCCCGAAGAGCCAGCGATTCCACGGCAGCGCGGGAATCGGCTCGGCGACCTTGTACGAGCGCACGATGCGCGTGCGTCCCGCCCGCCGTCGCGACGCCGCCGCGCGCAGCGCGAGTGCGTGATCGCGCGTGTGCCAGGTGTGGACGATGTCGAAGTCGCGCGCTTCGATCAGCGCGCGCAGGTGCGCCGCGTCGTCTCGGTCGCGCCACGGCCGCACGCCGCGCGAGCGCGAGAGCTCGAGCGTCGGGACGACGCCGGCTTCCTCTGCCTTCTCCCACAGCGCGGGCCGCGTCTCGGGCGGCGCCTTCGCGCAGGCGAGCGCCACTTCGTGGCCGGCCTCGCGCTGGGCCGCGGCGAGCTGCACCATCGGCGCGGCCGGCCCGGTCCACTTCCAGTCGCTCGAGAGCTGGAGGATTCTCACCGGCCGGATGCTGCGGGTCGCGGCGGGCCCGCGCAAGCGCGCGACGGGCGACCATCCTGCCCGCGACCCGACCCTCGGGCGCGGAGCCGGAATGGACGTCCGGGTCGTCGCCAGGATCGCGATCGTCGCCGCCGGCGAACCGCGCAGTCGCTTCGAACGAAGCGCGTCAGCTCCGCAGCCGCTCCACCGAGAGCACGCCCTTGATCTTGCGGATCGCGGCCATCACGGAGTTCAGCTTCGTGACGTCGGGCACCCAGACGTCGAAGGTCTGTTCGGCGAGGGCGTCGGAGCCGGTGATCACGCGCGCGCCGCCGATGTTCACGCCCTCCGCGGCGATCGTCTTCGTCACCTTCGCGAGCAGGCCGGGCGTGTCCTGGGAGCGCACGCGCATCTTGATCTTCCGCGCGAGCTCGGCGTCGGGATGCCACTCGACGTCGATGCGACGTTCGGGGTCGAGCTCGAAGACCTTCGGGCAGTCCTTCGAGTGCACCGTCACGCCGCGGCCGCGCGTCACGAAACCGATCACGTCGTCGCCGCGCAGCGGGGCGCAGCATCCGCCGAAGCGCACCATCACGTCCGACTGCCCGCCCACCTGGAGGCCACTCGCCTCGCCCTTGCTGCGGCCGAACAGACGACTGCGGGCGGTCTTCTTCTCGGGTCGGGCTTCGCCCTTGAATTCGCGCACCAGCTCGGCGGCGGCGATCCGGCCGTAGCCGACCGAGGCCATCAGGTCGTCCACCGACCCGCGTCCGTGTTTGCGGGCGAGCTCTTCGAGACCGTCGCCCTCCAGGGCGCGCGGGAGCGACAGACCCGCCTTGCGAAACTCGCGCTCGAGGAGCTCGCGACCCAGCTCGCGGCTGCGCTCCTTCTCCTCCGCGCGGATCGCGTGACGGATGCGACTGCGCGCCTTCCCCGTGACGACGAAGTCGAGCCAGTCCTTGCGCGGAAGCTGGCGCGCGTGGGTCACCACCTCGACCGTGTCGCCGTCGACGAGCTGGTGGCGCAGCGAA
>JAHEJV010000297.1 GCA_024638705.1 Deltaproteobacteria bacterium
ATCTCATCTCCCGAGGAATCCGCGCCCACCCGGAGCGCAAGCCATGAAGCCCCGCATCCCCACTGCTCTCACGCTCGTCGCCCTGATCTCCGTCCCGATCCTCGCGGGTTGTGGCGAAGCGCCCGCCGAAGGAGCCGTGACCCCGGCAGAGCGCGTCGGCCCGGAGGTGCGCGTTCGCGTGCGCACCGCGCGCGTCGCCCTCGAGAAGCTCGACGCGGCCGATCGCGTCGCCGGAACGGTCCGCGCCTTTCACGGCGCGATGGTGAAAGCAGAGACGAACGGTCGCGTCCTGCGGCGCGTGGTCGAGCGCGGCGATGCGGTGTCGGAGGGCGACGTGCTGATCGAGCTCGACGCGTCGCGCCTCGAGCTGGAGCTGCGCCAGGCCGAAGCCACCCTGCGCTCGCGACGCACCGACCTCGGCCACGCCAAACGCGAGCACGAGCGCGGCGAGAGTCTCGTCGAGAAGGACGCCATCAGCGAGCAGCGCCGCGACGACCTGCGCCACGGCCTCGATGCCGCCCGCAACGCCTACGGTCTCACGCTCGTCGCACGCGACACCGCGCAGCGCCTGCTCGAGGACGCCTCGGTGCGCGCCCCGATCGACGGAACGGTGGACGATCTGCTCGTCGACGTCGGCGATTTCGTCACCGCGGGGACGCCGGTCGCACAGGTGATCGATCTCTCGCGCGCGCGGATCTTCGGCGGCGTGACGGCCGAGGAGGCAGCGCGCCTCACCCCGGGCATGCACGCCAGATCGAGCTTCACGTCCCTGGGTGGACTCACCCAGGAAGCCGTGTTGCGAAACGTCGCCCGCACCGCCGACCCGGCAGACGGCACCTACCGCATCGAGCTGTGGATCGAAGAGCCCGACGCGCGCCTGCGCGACGGCATCGTCGCGACGCTCGAGTTCACGACGGACACCGGCGTGGCCCGACCGCTCGCCCCGCGCGCGGCGCTGATGCGCAACGCCGGGCGGTCCGAGGTGTTCGTGATCGAGCGCGCACCGGACACGAGCGAAGGCGTCGCGAGGCGACGCGCCGTACGCACGGGACGATCCGGCGGCGAGCGCGTCGAGATCCTCGACGGCCTCGAGCCGGGCGACGAGGTCGTGGTCGACGGTCAGTTCGCACTGCGTGACGGCGCGGCCGTGGTCATCGACGGCGCCCGCCGCGCAGCCCCGGCCCCCGCGCCGCAGCCTCGCTGATCGGACCGTCATGGAGCGCTTCCTCCGTTTCTTCATCGATCGGCACCTGCTCGTCAACGTCCTGACCTTCGCGGTCGTCGTCGTGGGCTTCACGGCGATCGCCCGCATGCAGGTCGACGGCTTCCCCAACGCCGAGATGCCCCGGTACATCATCAGCGCATCCCTGCCGGGCGCTTCCGCACGCGACATCGAGACGAAGATCACGATCCCGATCGAAGAGGCGATCGCCGAGGTCGACTCGCTCTACACCTACTACACGGTGATCACCGACAACCGCAGCGTGACCACCGTCGAGCTCGACGACGACACCCCGGAAGAAGTGATCCTCGAGAAGGAACGCGAGATCCGTGTCGAGATCGAGCGCATCACCGACTTCCCGCCGGAGATGACCGACGACCCGCAGGTGATGCGGCTCGATCCGGGCAAGTTGCCGGTGCTGGAGATCGCCCTGTCCGGGCCAATCGACCAGCTGCCCGAGGCCGAGCGCCGCCTCGAGCGCCGCCTGCGCCGCGCCGACGGCGTGGCGGAGACCCAGACCGTCGGCCTCCCCGACCCGGAGCTGCGCGTGCTGGTCGACCCGGATCGCGCGCGCGCCCACGGCGTCACGCTGATCGACGTGGTGCGGGCGCTCGAACGGCGCAACGTGTCGAGCACCGGCGGCGAGCTGGAGACCGCGGACGCGCGCCGTCAGATCGCGATGTGGGGCCGCTTCGACGACCCCCTCGAGGCCGGCGATACGATCCTGCGCTTCGACGGCGGCGGCGCGCTGCGCGTCCGCGACGTCGCACGCCTCGAGCTGACGCGCGAGGACGTCCAGCTCATCGCGGGAACCAACGGACGCGCCGGCATCTCGATCGTCGTGTCCAAGCGGCCCGACGCCGACGTGATCGAAACGCGCCGGGCCGTGCTCGACATGCTCGCGCAGACCCCGCTCCCCGATGGCATCGAGACCGTGATCGTGAACGACACCACGTTCGAGATCCGCAACCGCCTCGGCATCCTCGGATCCAACGGCGTGATGGGCGTGCTGCTCGTCGCCGCGATCGTGTTCATCTTCCTCGCGCCTTCCGCCGCGATCTGGGTTTGCGCCGGGATCCCACTTGTGATCCTAGGCGTGCTGATCGCGATGCCCGCCTTCGACATAGGCATCAACTTCATCTCGACGATCGCCTTCGTCGTGGTGCTCGGCCTGCTCGTCGACGACGCCGTGGTCGTGGCCGAGAAGATCCTGCTCCACCGCCAGGATGGGCTCTCGCCGGCCGACGCCGCCACCGCCGGGGCGGCATCGATGGCGCGACCCGTCGTGGCGGCGGCCATCACCACCGTGCTCGCGTTCCTGCCGATGTTCGCCATCGGCGGGATGCCCGGGCGCATCATCTGGCAGATCCCCGCCGTGGTGATCCTCGCGCTCGCCTTCTCACTGCTCGAGTCGTTCTTGATCCTGCCGGCGCACATGTCGATGGTGCGCGGGAACCTGCCCCCTCGGCCGAAGCGCGCCTTCATGCTCCGGCTGGAGGAGACGTACCGCTCGGTGCTCGAGCGCGTCCTGCCGCGCAAGAGCCGCGTGATCGGGGGCTACGCGGTCGCCTTCGTCTTCGTGATGGGCGTGATCGCGCCGACGATGGAGTTCGAGTTCTTTCCCCAGGACAGCTCGCCCGCCGTCTCGCTCAAGGTGTCCACGCCGCCCGGCACGCCGATCGAGCGCACCGAAGCGGTGCTCAACGCGATCGAGTCCCAGATCCCGCCCCTGATGGGGACCGACCTGCTGGCGACCACCTATCGCGTCGGCCACCAGGACGTCATGGCCTTCGATCGCGAGTACGGATCGGCCTCCCACGAGGGATTGATCAGCGCCTTCATCGACCTGAAGCGCAACGAGCGGACCGCAGCGGAGTGGATCGCCGAGATGAAGCGGCAGCTGATCATCCCCGAAGACGTCGACGTCGTCTACGAGGCGCACACCGACGGCCCGCCGGGCCTCGAGCCGGTGAAGCTGCACATCCTCTCCAACGACGACGACCTGCGTCGCCGCGTCGCGAACGAGGTGCGCGGGCAGCTCGACGGCTTCGGCGGCCTCGTCGATCTCCAGATCAACGAGCGGCTCGGCATGCGGCAGATCGACCTCAACCTCGACTACGACGACCTCGCGCGTCGCGGGCTCGACGCCCAGGACGTCGCCCTCACGCTGAAGACGGCTTTCTACGGAGCGGTCGCCTCGGAGATCCGCGATCTCGACGACACCACGGAGATCCGCGTGCTCTTCGAGCCCGACGCGCGCCGCACGCTCGACGCCCTGCTCGACACCCCGCTGCGCAACGCGCGCGGCGAGCAGGTGGCGCTGCGCGACGTGGTCGAGCCGGTGGAGATGTCCGCGCTCGCGAGCATCTTCCACAAGGACGGGATCCGCGCGGCGACGATCACCGGCGGACTCGCCGCCGGGTCGGGCCTGACGGCGGACCAGGTGGCGACGCGGATCGAGAAGGAAGTCCTGCCGCGTTATGCCGACGTCCACGATGTCGAGTTCGTGATCGACGGCGAAGTCGTCCAGTCGCGCCGCGCGACCGGGGACATGGGCACCGTCGCGCTGATCGCGGTGGCGGGCATCGGTGCGATCATCGCGATCATGCTGGGGTCGTTGCTGGAAGCGGTCTTCGTGATCTCGATCGTCCCGTTCGCCTTCGCTGCGGTGGTGCTGGTCTTCTTCCTCCACGGCATGCACTTCTCGATGCTCGGACTGATCGGAGCGATCGGGCTCTCCGGCGTCGTCGTGAACTCGTCCATCGTGATGGTCGACGCCGTACACCGCGCGCAACACGCGGTCTCCGACGAGGACGACGCGACGCGCACCAAAGCGATGATCGACGCACTCGTCGGTCGGCTGCGGCCGATCCTCGTGACGACGCTCTCCACGCTCGGCGGAGTGTTGCCGACGGCCTACGGCTTCGGCGGGTACGACTACGTGATGGGCCCGATGTCGCTCGCCCTCGGCTGGGGCCTGGCGATCTCGACCGGCGTGACGCTCTTCCTGCTGCCGTGCCTCTACGTCACCGCGAACGACCTGGCGCGCTCGCTCGACCGCTGGCGGGCGGCGCGCAACGCGTCGTTCTAGCGCTAGCGCTTCTTGCGCTCGCCGTAGTCGCCGAAGGGGGCGTCGCGCTCGCGGATCACCTCCCGGAAGCCCTTTTCGCCGAACGACTCGGCCCAGCGCAGCGCTTCCTCGGTGTGACGCGTGATGCCGTCGAAGAGTGTCCCGAGCAGCTGGGTCGTGCGCAGGCCCATGTTCTCGTAGGCCTGGTTGATCAGCAGCTTGTTCAGCGCGAGCTGGTTGGCGGGGATGTGCTGGAAGCGCTCCGCATACGCCTCGACGGCCGCGGGCAGCTCGTCGGCGGGAAGCACGCGCGAGACGAGACCGATGCGCAGCGCCGTCTCGGCGTCGATCGCCTCGCCCGTGAGCAGGAACTGCTTCGCGTGTTCGAGCCCGAGGCGGTAGACCCAGATCATCGTGGTGGGTGTGCCGTAGATGCGCGACGGCGCGTATCCGATGTGCGCGTCCTCGGCCATGAAGAGCTGGTCGCAACAGAGCACGAGATCGGTGGCGCCACCGACGGCCCAGCCGTGGATCTGTCCGATCACCGGCTTCGGGCAGTGCCAGATCTTCATGAAGCGCTGCACGTTGTGGTTCATGAACTGGTAGTCGCGCACCGGATCCCAGGCGCCGGGACGCGCCGGAATGCTCGGCGCGTCGTAGGGCGAGCCCCAGCCGCCCTCGCCCTCGGCGACGAGGTCGTAGCCGGCGGTGAACACGCGTCCTTCGCCGCGCAGCACGATCGCGCGCACGTCGCGCGAAGCGGTGGCGGCGTCGATTCCGTCGGCCACGCCGGCCACGACGGCTTCGGTGAGCGTGTTGAGCTTCTCGGGCCGGTTCAGCGTGAGGATCGCGATCGAACCGCGCTCCTCGTAGCGGACCGCTTCAGACGTGGACATCGGAGTCCTCCCTGGGAGTGGTCTCGGAGTCTCCCGAACCGCCGAGGAAGATGGCGAAGGCCATTACGCCGACGAAAGCCGCGATCGCCGCGCCGATCACCACCTCGCCCGGCGCGATCCCGACGTGCGCGCGCGCGACGATCGTCGCAGTCGAGTCCGCGGGCGAGGGGTGATTCGTCAGCTTGAGTCCCCAGGCGACGAGCTGTACGCCGAAGAGGAAGCCGTAGACGCGACGGAGCCGACGCGCCAGCGCCTGGCGCAAGCGCATCGTCGGAACGGTGGCGCCGAGCTGCGGCGCGAGGACGGCGAGCTCGCTCGGGCCGGTCGTCGGATCGACGCCCTCGATCGCAGGGCGGACCAGCGCCCGCTCGAGCAGCATCACCCGGTCCTGCCAGAGCCGATGAAAGGTGAGGCGGCGCGCCTCGAGCAGCAGGAAGCAGACGGTCATCAACGGAGCGAGGTGGACGACGTAGTGGGGTGCTTCCGGATTGCCGAGCGCGAACGAGATCACCGCGGCGGTGGCG
>JAHEJV010000298.1 GCA_024638705.1 Deltaproteobacteria bacterium
AAGCGAGCGCGCAGCGAGGCGCAGCCGAGCGAAGTCGAAAGACTGCCTCCGCGCTCGTCGCGGCACGCACGAAGAATCATCGAGCCCGTTCGCGCGAAGCGAGCGCGCAGCGAGGCGCAGCCGAGCGAAGTCGAAAGACTGCCTCCGCGCTCGTCGCGGCACGCACGAAGAATCATCGAGCCCGTTCGCGCGAAGCGAGCGCGCAGCGAGGCGCAGCTTCCCCCTGGAGGAACCCAGAATGAGCGCCGCCCGCGCCCTGCCCGCCACGGAACCCATCGGCACCCACACCATCTCGGTCTTCGTGAACAACAAGCCCGGCGTGCTCGTGCGCGTCGCGCTCGTGTTCTCGCGCCGCGCCTTCAACATCGAGAGTCTCGTGGTGAGCCCCGCCGCCGAGGGACGCTTCTCGCGGATGACGATCACCTGCTCGGGAAAGAACGATGATCTCGGCCAGGTGGTGAAGCAGCTCGCGAAGCTCGTCGACGTCGTCACCGCGATCGACCACACCAACGACCTCACCTACTCGGTCGAGATCGCGCTGATCAAGATCGAGTCGCCGATCGACGCGCGCACCGAGATCCTCCAGATCGCCGAGCACTACAAGGCGCGCGTCGTCGACTTCGGCCCCACCGCCCTGATCCTCCAGGCGCACGGATCGAGCGAGAAGCTCGACGCCCTGATCGAGCTGCTGCGGCCCTACAACGTCGTCGAGCTGGTGCGGTCAGGAAAGCTCCTGATGGCGCGCGGCGAGCGGATGACCTGATCGCGGCCTGGGAGCGCGACCCGAGACTCCTAACGCCGCCGCAGGCCGAGCCCGAGCACCGACGCCGCCTGTCCGAGGAAGGCCACTCCCGTCGCGACCGCGAGGGTGTAGGCGATGCCGAGCGTCAGGTAGGTCTCGCCTTCCACGCCGCTGCCGAGGCGACCCGCGTTGACGAACGCCTCGGGCGCCTGCACCAGGGTGCCGATCAGCACCAGTCCGATCAGCGCCTGCACGACGACGGCGATCGCGAACGGACGCGCGCGGCCCAGGTAGAGCGCGAGCGCGAGCAGCGGCTCGCCCGCCATCCAGGTGAGCGAGCTCGTCGCCCGGTAGGGGCCGACCGCGGCGCCATGCACCCAGAACGGCGCCGCGACCGCCCACGCGAGCAGCGGTAGCAGGTGGGCGGCGACGATCCAGCGCCACAGCCCGCGGTCGTCGGAGGGAGGCCAGAGCGGGGCCTCGGCGTCCTTCGCGCCGGCCACTGCGGCCCCCTTTGCGCCGGGCGCTTCCTCCTTCGGGCTCGACATGCCCTCGCTCACGCGCGACCCAGCGCCGCGGCGATCTCCTCCTCGCCCAGCCCCGCGTCGCGCAGCGCGTCCTCGGTGTCGGCGCCGAGCGGCGGCGCCGGTCGCTCGCCGCGCATCGCGTGCGACGAGAGCCGGACGGGCGGCGCGACGGTCTCGTAGCGCCCCGCCACCGGGTGATCGACCTCGGTGAACACGCCGGTCGCGCGCGCCTGCGGGTCGTCCACCGCCTCCGCGACCGTGCGCACCGGCGACCAGATCAGCGGACGGCCGGCGAGGTGCTGCTCCCAGTCGGCGAGGGTGCGGCTCGCGAAGGTCTCGGCGAGCAGCGCGCACAGCGCTTCCGCATTGCGGTAGCGCGCCACCGCGTCGGCGAAGCGCGCGTCGGCGCGCACGTCCTCGCGTCCGATCGCCTCGCACAGCGCCGGCCAGTAGCGGTCGGACTCGATCATCACGAGGAAGAGCCAGCGCCCGTCCTTCGTCTCGTAGTGGTTCCAGAGCGGATTGCGCGCGCGGTGGCGATCGTGGGCCGGCGGCTGCCGACCGCTGGCGAGCGCGCAGGAGACGTCGTTGCCGAGGATGTAGAAGCCGGTGTGCAGCAGGTTGACGCTCACCTCCTGTCCGACGCCGTCGCGATCGCGCACGCGCAGGGCCGCGAGCACGCCGGACACCAGCGCCAGCGCCGCCGCGTGATCCCCGACGCCCGGGCGCAGATAGGCCGGTGCCCCTTCCGGGTCGCGCAGCAGATCCATGAAGCCGGTGCGCGACCAGTAAGCCGTGTAGTCGAAGGCGGGGCTCGTCGCGTCCGGCCCCTCGTTCCCGTAGCCGGTGAGCGAGGCGAAGATCAGCTCGGGGCGCTTCGCGCGCAGGGTCGCGGCGTCGAGTCCGTACTTCGCGAGGCGATGCGACAGCATGTTCGTCACGACGACGTCGGCGCCCTCGATCACCCGGACGAGCGCCTCGCGCGCCGCCGGGCGCTTGAGGTCGAGCGCCAGCGAGCGCTTCCCCCGGTTGTCCATCTGGTAGTGCGGCGCTTCCGGGAAATCGGTGTCCGGATAGCCGAGACGACGCGGGGTGCTGTGGCGGTAGATCTCACCGCCGGGCACCTCGACCTTCATCACCTCGGCGCCGAAGTCGGCGAGCAGCGCGCCGGCCGCCGGCGCCGCGACGTAGCTCGCGAGCTCGACGACGCGGACGCCGTCGAGGGGTGCTGTGGTCACTTCCAGTCTCCGGCGGCTTCGGCGGCGATCTCCGGCGTCTGGATCCGCCGCCCCGCCGTCCAGCCGCCGTCCACCACCAGCGCGTGGCCGGTGACGAAGGACGCCTCGTCCGACGCGAGGAAGAGTGCGCAGTTCGCCACCTCTTCGGGTTTGCCAATGCGGTCGAGCAGATGCCAGCTCTTCATCTGGTCGTGGATCGCGCGCAGCGCCTCTTCCTTGAGGAGTGCGGTGAGCGGCGTCTCGATCAGGCCGGGGCAGAGACAGTTGACGCGGATGCCCTTGTCGCCGTAATCGACGGCCATGTTGCGCGTCATCATCACGACGCCGCCCTTCGACGCGTTGTACGGCAGCGAGTTGCTCATCCCCTCGAGGCCTTCGACGCTCGAGATGTGCACGATGCTGCCCGAGCCCTGCTCGAGCATCGCGCGCAGCACGTACTTCGCGACGAGGAACGATCCCTTGAGGTTGATGTCGACGACGCGATCCCACTCCGCGGTGTCGAGCTCGTGGGCGAGCCCGCCACCACCGACGCCCGCGGCGTTCACCAGCACGTCGATGCGACCGTGCTCCGCGCGCACGGCGTCGATCGCCGCTTCCACCGCCGCCTCGTCGCGCACGTCGAGCCCCTCGCGGAACGTCGAGCCCGGCGCGGCCGTTGCCGCCGCGTCCCAGTCTCGGCCGACCGGCTTCTGGAGATCGAGGCCCGCGATCACGGCACCCTCTTCCGCGAAGCGACGTGCACACGCCGCGCCGATGCCTGACGCCGCCCCCGTGATCGCCGCCACCTTTCCGTCCAACCTCGATCCCATGAAGTCCGCTCCTTGTCGCTCGCGGGAGGCCGCGGCCCTCCCGCTCTGGTGAGGACGCAGGGTACGCTGTCGGACCGGGTGAGGGCGAGCGGAACCGCGCTGCGAGCCGCGCCCGGACGAGAAGAGGAGACACCCGCTGGACCGCGAGGAATACACGGGCCCGATCTGGCGCGACGGACGCATCGCCGAGCCGCTCCTGCGCGCGCTCGCGCGACCCGACAGCCTCACCGTGGTCGAGCGGGACGCCCCGCAGATCGTCCTCGGCGTGCCCCATCACGCGCCGATCGGCGTCGAACGCATCGCGCTCGCCCGCCCGGAGGGCTCGCGCATCGCCGACGAGAACGCCGTCGTCTACGCGCTCGTCTGCTTCAGCGCGCTCGAAGCCGCGGGGATCGGCTGCCGGCTCGTCGTTGCCAGCCAGGCCCACGACCACGACCCGAACAAGGACGCCGAGAGCCCCTACTGCCGCGCCGCCTTCGAGCGGAAGGCGACGTGGCTCGTGGAATGCCACGGCGCCGGGTCGCGCGCGCCGCACGACCTCGAGCTCTCGGCCGGACGCAACCGGCGCGCCGCCGCCCTCCCCGTCGCGCGGCGCCTCACCAGCGAGCTCGGCCGCGGGTTCACCGTCGCGGCCCAGACGACGCCGGGCACGTCCCACGCCGTGCTGCTCGACGCGAACGGCCACGAGTCGCCGGCACGTCTGCGCTTCCCCGCCCTGCGCACCCACTCACTCGCCGAGGCCGAAGCGCGCGGGATGGCGGCGCTGCACCTCGAGGCGAAGCTGCGCTTTCGCAGCGCGGGTCCGCGCACCGGAGCCCCCACCCGCTCCGGCCGACGCCTCGGGCGCGCGCTCGCCCACGCGCTCGCGCGTGAGCTCGGGGGAGACGGCGTCCCGGCGGAAGACCCCGCACCGGCGTGATAGTGTCGGGCGCCATGACGATCGACGCCGTGCTCTTCGACTTCGGCGGCGTGTACACCGCGTCGCCCTTCAACGTCTTCGTCGAGGCCGCCGCGGAGCTCGGCGCGACACCCGAACGCGTGCTCGGGCTGGTGTTCGGCCCCTACGACCGCGACACCGACCACCCCTGGCACCGTCTCGAACGCGGCGAGCTCGGCCTGCTCGACGCGCGCCGCGACATCATGGAGCGCGCCGCCGCCGAGGGGCTCGCGTTCGATCCGCTGACGATCCTGGCGCGGATGGCGTCGGGCGGAAGCGGCGCGCGCGAGGAGGTGGTGGCGAGCACGCGGCGCGTCCGCGAGCGCGGCCTGCGCACCGCGCTCGTCACGAACAACGTGAAGGAGTTCAGCGCCGGCTGGCGCGGACTGCTGCCGATCGACGACCTCTTCGACGCCGTGATCGACTCGAGCGAGGTGGGCATGCGCAAGCCCGATCCGAAGATCTTCGGCCTCGCGCTGGAGACGATCGGCGGCGTCGCGCCGGAGCGCGCCGTCTTCCTCGACGACTTCCACGGCAACGTCGCGGCGGCGCGACAGCTCGGCATGCACGGTGTGCTCGTCGAGGACGATCCGGCCGGCGCCCGCGCCGAGCTCGAGCGCCTGGTCTCCTGAGAGGTGTCCCCGAGCGATCGGTTCCCCTGTCCGCCGCGTTGACGCCGCCGACCCCGGACCCGTAACGTCGGACGGCGTCGGCGGCGCGTCCCCGACGTCCACATGAAGGAGCTCCGCATGCCGAGTCTCGAGGGAAAGGTCGCGTTGGTCACGGCGGGGGCGACGGGCATCGGACTCGGTTGCGCCGAGGAGATCGTCAAGTCCGGCGGACGCGTGATGATCTGCGCGCGCCGCGAGGAGACCCTCGTCGACGCGGCGAAGCAGCTCGGCGACCAGGCCGCCTGGGTCACCTGCGACGTGACCGACGACGACTCGGTCGACGCCGCCGTCGCGGCGACGATCGAGCGCTTCGGAAAGCTCGACCTCGCGGTGAACTCCGCGGGCACCGGCACGGGCGGCCCGATCCAGGACGTCCCCACCGCCGAGTTCGAGCGCGTGATGGCGACGAACCTCACCGGCGCGTTCCGCTGCGTGCGCGCCGAGGCGAAGGCGATGATCGCCGGCGGCGGCGGCAGCATCGTCAACATCAGCTCGATCGCCGGCGCGCTCACCCACCCCTGGATGAGCCCCTACTGCGTCTCGAAGGCCGGGCTCGACATGCTCACGCGCTGCGCTGCCGACGAGCTCGGCGAGTACCACATCCGCGTGAACTCGGTGCTCCCCGGCGTCGTGAAGACCCCGATGGCGCAGGCGCTCTCGGAGGTACCGATCGCGCGCGACGAGTATCTCTCGCTGATGCCGATCTCGCGCATCGGCGAGCCGGCGGACATCGGACGCGCCGTGGCGTTCCTGCTCTCCGACGAGGCGAG
>JAHEJV010000299.1 GCA_024638705.1 Deltaproteobacteria bacterium
CGTCGCGCTCGTCACGGGATCGGCCTGCCGCGACGAGCGCGAATTCCCGGATGCCGATCGCTTCGACATCGCGCGCAACGCCCCGCGCGAGATCTATTTCGGCCACGGCCACCACGTCTGCATCGGCAAGAGCCTCGCCCGCCTCGAAACGCGCATCGCGCTCGAGGAGGTCGCCGCGCGCTTCCCCCACTACGAGGTGGAGGAGAGCGGCATCACGCGCACCTACCAGGCGCACGTGAAGGGCTACGTGAACCTGCCGATCCGGACGCGCTAGGCGGAAGCCCCATGAGCAAGGACGGCTGGCCGGAGCCGCTCGATCTCGCAACGATCCGCGACGCGTCGATCGCGGAGCTCTCGCACAAGAGCGACGTCGCGCAGTTCCGACCGCTCGCCGCGCCCGGCGCGCCGAGCGGCGCCGTGCTCGATTCCTTCCCCGACTTCCTCGGCGCGAGGGCGCTGCGCGAGCTGGCGGGGTGCATCGCGGCGTCGCACCGCGCGGGTCGCCACGTCGTCGCGGCGATGGGCGGCCACGTCGTGAAGGTGGGCTGCGGGCCGATCCTCGTCGACCTGATGGAGCGCGGCATCGTGACGGCCCTCTCCGTGAACGGCGCGTTCGTGATCCACGACTACGAGATCGCGCTGGCCGGACGCACCAGCGAGGACGTCGGTCCGGCGCTGCGCGGCGTCGGCTTCGGCTGGGCGCGGGAGACCGCGGACGCCTACGCCGAGGCGTGTCGGCGCGGGGCGGAGGAAGGCATCGGGCTCGGACGCGCGCTCGCCGACGCCGCCGAACCGCTCCCCTACGCCGAACACTCGGTGCTCGCGGCGTGCGCGCGGCTCTCGGTGCCGATCACGGTGCACGTGGGCATGGGCACCGACACGGTGCACATGCACGGGTCCGCGGTGGGCGCCGACATCGGCGAGGCGTCGCACATCGATTTCCGTATCGCGGCGCGCATCGCCACCGAGCTCGAGGGCGGCGTGTGGATCAACATCGGCTCCTCGGTGGTGATGCCCGAGGTCTTCCTCAAGCTGGTGTCGATCGCGAGCAACCTGGGACGACCGCTGGACGACGTAGTCGCAGCGAACCTCGACATGCAGAGCCACTACCGCACGAGTGCGAACGTGATCGGACGTCCGGTCTCGCGCGGCATCGAAGTGATCGGCCATCACGAGATCAACCTGCCGCTCCTGCGCCTCGCGGTGCTGGAAGCGCTCGCCGAGGGCGGTCAGTAACTTCCGCGCGATGGAGACGCCCCGGTCCATCCTGATCGTGCGCCTGTCGGCGTTCGGCGACGTCGTGCACGTGTTGCCGTGCCTCGCGGCGCTGCGTCACGCGCTGCCCGAGGCGAAGATCGGCTGGGTGGTCGAGGAGCTCGCGGCCCCCCTGCTCGAGGGCCATCCCGAGCTCGACCGGCTGCACGTCGTCGCGCGCAAGACCTGGCAGCAGAACCTCAAGCGCGGGGCGTTGCTCCAGCCGGTTTCCGCAGCGCGCCGCGCGATCGCGGAGCTGCGCGCCGAGGGGTACGAGGTGGCGATCGACTTCCAGTCGAACCTGCGCTCGGCGCTGGTCGCGCGAATGTCCGGAGCGCCGCGGCGGATCGGACAGCCGGCGCCCTTCGCGCGCGAGGGCAGCGGACGCTTCTTCACCGACACCCCGACAGCGCTGCCCTTCGAGGTACACAAGATCGAGCGGAACCTGAATCTGCTGGCGCCGCTCGGGATCGCCACGACGCCGGCGCGCGGCATCGTCCCCGAGCACGCCGGCGCCACGTCGATGATCCCGGCGCGCGACAGTCGGCACCGGATCGTGTTGCATCCGGGCGTGTCGCGACATGGCTCGATCAAGGCGTGGCGCCCGGACCGCTTCCGCGAGCTCGGCGCGCGTCTCGCCGAGGCCGGTCACGAGGTGCTGCTCTCCTTCGGCGGAAACGCCGAGCGCACCGAGGCGCAGCGCCTGGCCGACGGCGCGCCTGGCGTGTCGCTCGCGCCCGAAGTCGACGTAGCCGGGCTCGCCGCGCTGCTGCGCTCGGCCGACCTCTTCATCGGCGTCGACTCGGGTCCGCTCCATCTCGCCGCGGCCGTCGGCACGAAAGCACTCGGCCTCTACGGCCCGAAGCACCTCGGCGCCTACGGACCCTACTGGCCCGAAAGCGACGCACTCGTCGCCGACTATCCCTGCGTTCCGTGTCGCCATCGTCGCTGCCCGCGCCCGGAGGTGACTCACGTCGAACTCGCCACCGGTGGACGCGCGGCGATCTCGCCGTGCATGGACACCCTCGCCGTCGATGCGGTGCTCGAGAAGGCGGCGGCGATGCTCGCCGCTTAGCGCAATCCGACCGGCGGGAGCGGCGCAGGCTCGGGCGGCGGTGCGTACCAGATGGGCGACGTCCAGGCGCGCTCCTGGATGGTGCGCGGCACGTCCGGGTCGCAGCACGCGGCGAGCTCGTCGGGGACGGTCGCCGGGTCGGTGCAGTCGACGCCGCGCTCGTTGCACACCCATGTGCTCCAGCGACAGCTCGGATTCTCGACGACGCGGGCGTAGTAGTAGGCGTTCTCGCTCGCGTCGAAGTCGGGGTCGCTCCACACCGAACAGAGCTGATCGAAGCCCGGGCCCTGCGGCGTGCAGGAAGCGAGGTCGACGCTCGCGCCGTTCTCGGCGTCGCCCGCCACGTCGTACACCTGCTCGCGACCCTCGCCGTCCTCGACCCAGCCCTTCACGATCTGGATGCGCTGGAGCGCGGTGCTCGGCACGCCGTGATCGCCCGGGTCGCGCAGCGCCCACACCGCGAGGCGCGGGGCGGAGCGCGGCGCGTGTTCGTCCACACCGCCCCGAACCGGCGGGAACGGAAGCTCGCCGCCCATCGGCACCCCGCCCGCGTAGCCCTGCGCGGCGAAGTCGGGGTCGTCGCACATCGCGCCCTCGTACTCCCAGCCGCCGAAGAGACGCACGGTGATTCGCGGACCGCTCGTGCCGTAGGCCTCGCGCCGACGCATCGCCGCGAAGATCGCGTCGCGGCTGTTCTCTTCGGCCCAGAACACGCCGAGCCCGCCCGGGTTGAAATCGCGGCGGTCGGGATAGGGCGGCACGCCAAAGCGCGCGCTCACCGTGCCGGCGGCGTGTCCTACGAACTGATCCTCGTCGACGAGGCCCGGCGCGGCGAGATGGGTGTCGGTCGCGCCGATCAGGCCGAAGCGGAACGGGTTGGCGCCGCGCCCGAGGCGCTGCTCCTGCACGAGGCCTTCGGTGAGCACCTCCCGCGCGTAGACGAGGGGCGGGATCCCCTCCGGCGCGAAGGCGGCCGTCGCCATGTCCATCATGCGCGCGAAGGGAACGGTCTCGAACGAACACAGCGGATCGTCGCCGGCGCGGCACTCGCTGTCGCCCTTGTGCTGCGTCACTTCCACGAGCGTCTCGAGGCGGGCGCGGGCGCGCGCGTCGGCGGCCTCGATCGCGCTGCCGTCGGGCCGCACGACGGTGAACAGACGCCCGTTGCTGACGTTCGAGTTGTGCGGAATCGCGACGACGTCGCAGCCGTCCGCGGCTTCCAGGCACGCCTCGGTGAGCTCCTTCCAGAGGCCTTCCTGGGTGGGCGTCTCGATGTAGGTCGTCGGGTAGTCCTGCACGTTCGCGTTGCGGAAGACGACGTTGCGATGGATGTTGTCGCCGCCGGGCATGCCGGTCCACTCGTAGCCGACGAAGGTGGTGAACTCGCAAGACGCGCTGCGATCGTAGTGCGCCTCCGCCGCCGCCTGAGTCTCCTGCCACGGCCCGCGTCCCACCTCGCGACACACAGCACCGTCCTCGCCGCAGAACGAATAACGCGCCGGCGCCTCGCTGCTGTACACGTGTCCATTCACCAGCGCATAACCGAGGCCCGGGAAGCGCCGCATCACGCGACACACGAGCGAGTCATGGCCGGGCAGACCCTCCGTCGCACACATCCGCGTCTCGCCGAGCAGGTCGCTGTGGTCGGTGACGACGGCGTAGTCGAGCGGACGGAGCAGCTGGATGCTCGCCTGGGCGACGCCGCTCTCGTCGTAGGGCTGGAGCCCGATCTTCTCGCCGCGCGCGAAGCGGTAGGCGTCGTCGGGACGGGCGAGCGTGCCCTGACCCCAGGCGTCGAAGGAGAACGCGGTGTGGACGTGGGTGTCGCCGAAGAAGGGCCGGCGCAGCGGATCGTAGCTCGCGCACGCCTCGCGCTCCTCGGTGCGCGCCCAGGGCGGCTCCTGCGCCGAAGCCGCGATCGAGGCGAGCAGCACACACGCACACCACGTCGCCCTCACGAGAGCACTCCGATCAGGTTCGCGGTCGGCGAGCGACCGAAGGGCGTCACGTAGGGCTCGAAGACCAGCGCGCACACGAGCATCGCGACGACCACGGCGCACACGACGTTGCGTCGCGCGGCGTCGGAGAGCGACACCAATGCGCGCGCGACGATCCAGGCGAGGATCCAGGCGAGCAGCAGCGTCACTACGAGGTGGACGCCGAAGAGCGCGAGGATGCCCGGCACCGGACCGGCGGCGCCCTCCGTCGCCGCCACCGCGCCGGTCGCGACGAGCAGGATCGCGTGGCGCACCGCCGGAACGAAACCGCCGAAGGGTCCGATCGCGGGGAAGGGAAGCATCAGCGCGAAACCCAGCCAGAGCCATCGCCGTGCGGCGCGCGGGGTCATCGGCGCGGGCCTCCGGGTATGGGGATCAGGCGCCGTCGGACGCGCGGCGCGCGACGCTGTCGACGGCGTTGCGGATCGCGCTGCCGAAGGCCGGCTTCGCGAAGGACATGTGACCGCCGTGCAGCTTGTGGGTCCGCGCGCCGCGGATCGCCTTGGCGAGCGCGCGTTGATGGTCGGGCGGGATCGCGGTGTCGCTCTCGGTGACGACCACGCTGGTCGGGACGTCGATTTCGGGCAGCCACCCGGTCGCGTCGAAGCGCCCGAGCTCGGCGCCGGCTTCGAGCAGGTGGCGGACGTGGTGGCGCCGGATCTCGGCACGCGCCCAGCGCGGGAGATTCTCCGGCCGAAGCTGCCGAACCGCCGGGTCGTTGCTGATGCTGACGACCTTGCGGAAGAGACCGGGGATGCCGACGGCGCGGCCGGCCAGTGCGGCGCCCTCCATCACTCCGGTCATCGCCATGCCGAAGCCCTGGTTGCGCAGCGGGCGCCCGCTGGTGGCGGCGAGCACCAGGCCCGAGACCAGCTCCGGGTGGCGCTTCCACAGCAGCTGGGCGACCGGGCCGCCCATCGAGTAACCGACGACGATCGCCGGGCCGCGGCGCTTGCGGAGCAGCGCCGCCACGTCGTCGGCGCAATCCGACAGGCGGAAACGGCGCCAGGTGCGGATGCCGCGCGCGTGACCGCGGAGGTCGGGGGCGATCACCCGGTAGCGGCCGCGCAACGCCTCGAAGGCCTGGAACCAGTTGAGCCCGGCGCTGGCGATCCAACCGTGGAGCAGGACGACGGTGGGCGCATCACCCGGCCCGCGCTGCGACCGCACGAACATCTCGCCGCGGCCGGAGAGGGAAGCGCGGCGACCCTTCGGCGGCGGGCTCTTCGCAGCCAGGTCGACGAGCTGGGTCAGCGCCGAGGGTTCGGCGCGCGGAACGGCGGGTGCGGCCAAGGAGTTCCTGAACAGCGTCCGGCGGGGTGGAGACG
>JAHEJV010000300.1 GCA_024638705.1 Deltaproteobacteria bacterium
CGGGAAATGGGCCGGCCACACGAGCGCGTCCAGCACCGCGGTCTGGTTGCAGAACGCCACGAGCCCGAGTGCTGCCAGCGCGAACCACGCCGTCGGCGGCTTCGGTCGCAGACCGAAGAGAGCGACGAGCAGGCCGACCGAGCCGATGCCCACCGTCGCGAGCACGACGCGGATCAGGATCCAGAGGGGGACGCTCGGGTTCTCCACCAGCGCGAAGGTGAGCGGCATCCACAGCGCCGAGGGGAGGAGCACCATGGCGTAGAGTGCGTTCACGAGGCCGAATTCGAAACGTCCGAAGATCCGGGTGAGGTCGGGATCGGCGTGGAAGAGGAAGAGCGAGGTGAATGCGAAGTAGCCGGCGGCGGCGGCGAACATGTTCACCGTGTAGAGGCCGCGCATCGAGTCGGGGACCCCGCCCCAGAGCACCCCGACGTTGTCCGGATGTGCGATGAAACCGTACGCGTAGCTTCCCAGGACGCCGATGCCGCCCAGGATGTTGATCGCGATGAAGAGGGTGCGATGTCGACCTCCGACCCGGGACAATTCCGTCACGACGCTCCTCCCGCGCCACCGACGAATTGATCGATGCGCTGCCAGTTTTCGTACAGCCAGTCGACGCGCGCCTCACGCGGCGCGGGAATCTCGTCGGCGGACGCCCGCCAGAAGCGCACGCGGATCACCGCGCCCACGAGCGCCCCGTCCCAGATCGCGCGCAACGACACGGCTCGCTCGAACCCGACGTGGGCGCCGAACACGACGTCGACGCCCGGCGCCGCGTCGAGCAGCGCGAAAGGGCCCCCGAGCCGCGGCGGCAGCACGCGCTGGAGGCGCTGGGCGCGGTCGTGCAGATCGGTGTGGCCTCCCGACCGCAACCGGTCGAGCACCCGCGCGCGCTTCGCGTCGGTGTAGCGCGTGCCTTCGGGGTAGATCATCACGCCCTCGCCCGGGCCGAGGTCGCGCGCGAGCGCGGCCACCTGGCGGCGCTCGTGCTCCGAATCGCTCGAGTCGCGCCGGGCGAAGTAGTTCGGCAGCCAGTGGCCGACGACGTCGAGACACGGATCCCAGAGCAGCTCCCGCTTCATCACGAAACGCAGGAGTATGTCGTGGGGGTCGGAGACGAGGACCGAGGGCAGCAGGCTGTCGGCGATGCTCGAGTGGCGCATGAACAGCAGCAGCGGAGACGCAGCGACGGCCTCGTCGCCCTCCACTTCGAGCCGGAAACCGAAGATCCTCGTCGCGCCGGCGAAGAGGGCGCGCGCCCAGAGACGTTGGAGGGAGAAGCTCCAGCGCGCGCGGGCGTCGTCGCCGGCACCGAAGCGGCTGCCGATCCAGATGCCGACGCACGCCAGGAGGCCCAGCACCTCGCACCAGGCGTAGAAGGTGAGGTAGAGCCCGCAGCGCAGAGCCGTGCGGGGGGAGCGCGGAAGATCGACGAGGATCGCGAGCGGGATCCAGATCGGCGCCGTCGCGAGCGAGACGACGGCCAACCCGAAAATCAGCGGGATCGAGACGCAACGCCGAAACACGGTGGACGCCACGGACTCTTCGCGCGCCACGCGGGCGCTGGTCCGCAGCGCCGACGTCACCTCTTCTCCAGGAGCTGGCGCTTGAGACTCGCGTCTGCCGGCTCGCTCCCCAGCCAGACGGCGAAGTAGACGGACGCGAAGTCGGCGCCAGGGACGGTGACGAGCTCTTCGCCGTTCCAGGAGAGGGTGGTGCCGCGGCCGGGGACGTAATCGAGCGCGTAGCGATCCCCGGGCTCGACGGCGCGATAGGCCGCGCTCATCTGGTCCATGCGGTCGCGCAGCGGCGCGAGCGTCGCCTCGTCATACTGGCTGCGCAGAATCATGTCGGCGGCCGGACCGAAATCCTCCGCCGCGAGCGCCCAGAAGTACTCGATCTCGAGACGCTTCGGGACGTCGGAGAGCGCCTGGGTCGACGCGACGTCCGCGGGGAGGTAGAGGGCCGCCACGTATGCATCGATGACCCAGCGGTAGACGAGCAACCCGACGCCGCGCAGCGGGAGCGTCTCGCCCCCGACGATCACCTCGTCTGCGAAATCGACGCCCTTGATCCGCTCGGCCGAGCTCGCCGAGGCGATGCAGAGGCCGAGCGCGAGGGCCAGGGTGAATCGTGTCATTCGCACCTTCCCACTATAGGGGCCGCTTCCGGCGCCGCCGGCCGGCCCTTCCTCCGCCCTCCGTGCCCCCCAGAAGCCCGGGAGAGGCCGCCCGAGGGCCCGCGATCGAAGGCTCCGGGTGGATCAGAGATCGGCGCGCGGCATCGGGAAGTTGACCCCCGTCAGGCCGCCGTTCACGCCGTAGATCTCGCCGGTCACATAGCTCGCCGCGGGCGACGCCAGGTAGAGCGCGCAGGCCGAGATGTCCTCGACTTCGCCGAGGCGCGCCATCGGCGTCATGTCGACCATCACCTTCTCGGTCTCTTCGTTCAGGATCGTGCCGAGCGCTTCGGTGCGCACCGACCCGACCGCGATCGCGTTGACGCGCACCTTCGGGGCGAAGTCCTGGGCGAGGTTCTTCGTGAGGAAGGAGAGCGCGGCCTTCGCCGTGCCATAGGCGGCAAAGCCCGCCGAGTGCACGCGGCCGGCCACCGACGAGATGTTCACGACCGAACCCTTCCCCGCCGTCTGGACGATCTTCGGCACGCACAGGCGCGTCATCGCGAAGGCAGTCGTGACGTTGAAGCGGAAGCAGTCCTCGAACTCCTTCTCGCGGGTCTTCAGGGTGGGCTTCGGCGGCCAGCCGCCGGCGTTGTTCACCAGGATGTCGAGACGACCGAACTCGGCGAGCGCAGCATCGACGAGGTTCTCGCGCTGCTCGGCTTCGAGCACGTCGCAAGGCACGACGAGGGCGCGGCGTCCGCGCTCGCGCACGGCGGCGGCGGTCTCTTCGAGCTGTGCCTGGGTGCGCGAGGACACGACGACGTCGGCGCCCGCATCGGCGTAGGCGATCGCAGTGGCGGCGCCGATGCCGCGGCCGGAGCCGGTGACGATCGCCACCTGACCGTCGAGGCGGAACGAGTCGAGAATGCTGGGCATGAAATCTCCAATCGGTGTCGCGGGACGCGCCAGTATGCCACCGGCTCAGTCGGTGCGGGAAGCCGCCGCGTCGAAGGCCTCGAGCAGGGCCTCGAAGCGCGCCTCGACGAGCGGCCTCCACGACGGGTGCGTGACCGCGTAGAGCGCGTCCCGGCGCACGGCGTCGAGGGTGATCCGCCCGACTTCCTCCGGCGCCATGATCTCATGCTCGGCGCGCGCCGCGGCGATCTCTTCTTCGGTCATGTCGAGGCCGGGCCGCTCGGCGCGCACGCCGTCGGGGCGGTTGCGGTCGGATTCCTGGATGCGCGTGTCGACGCCGCCGGGGCAGAGCACGCTCACGCCGATGCCGTGCGGCGCGAGGTCGGCGCGCAGCGATTCCGAGAGCCCGACGACGGCGAACTTCGACGTGGTGTAGACGCCGAGGTCGGGGAGCAGGCACAGGCCCGCCTTCGAGGCCGTGTTGACGATGTGGGCGCGCCCGCCCTGCTCGATCATGCGCGGGACGAAGGCCTGCAAGCCGTTCACGACGCCGTGCACGTTGACGTCGAGCACCCAGCTCCAATCGGCGTCGGTCGCCTCGGCGAGCGAACCCTGCACCATCACGCCGGCGTTGTTGCACAGCAGGTGACAGCCGCCGAACTCCTTCCAGGTCGCGTCGGCCAGCGCTTCGAGCGCAGTGCGGTCGGTCACGTCGCAGGGCGCGGCGACCGCCTGCCCGCCGGCGCCGCGCAGGTCGGCGGCGACGCGCTCGGCCTCCACCGCATCGACGTCGGCGATCACGAGCTTCATCCCGGCGCCGGCGCAGGCCCGCGCGATGCCCTCGCCGATGCCGCTTCCCGCACCCGTAACGACCGCTACCCGACCTTCCAGCTGCTCCATTCCGTCCCCTCGCTTCGTGTAACCTTGGGCGCCGACGCGCGTCGCGCGGACGGTACTACCGACGATCGAGGAGCCCCGCCATGGCCTACGACCTTTTGATCCGCAACGGAACCCTCGTCGACGGCACAGGGAGCGCACCCCGCCCCGGCGACGTCGCCATCACCGACGGACGCATCGCCGCCGTCGGCGCGGCCGGCGAGCTCGACGGGGAGGCGAAGCGCACGATCGACGCCACCGGCCTCACCGTCACGCCCGGCTTCGTCGACGTGCACACCCACTACGACGGCCAGGCCACCTGGGATCCGCAGCTCGCGCCGTCCTGCTACCACGGCGTCACCACCGTCGTGATGGGCAACTGCGGCGTCGGCTTCGCGCCGGTCCGCCCCAACCAACACGACTTCCTGATCCAGCTGATGGAGGGCGTCGAGGACATCCCGGGCGCAGCGCTGCACGAAGGCATCCAGTGGGAGTGGGAGAGCTTCCCCGAGTATCTCGACGCACTCGAGAAGCGGCGTTTCACGATGGACATCGCGACGCAGGTGCCGCACGGCGCCGTCCGCACCTACGTGATGGGCGAGCGCGGCGCCAACAACGAGCCCGCCACCGCCGAGGACATCGAGGCGATGGCCGCACTCGTGAAGGAAGGCGTCGCGGCGGGCGCGCTCGGGTTCTCGACGTCGCGCACGATCGCGCACACCGCCATCTCCGGCGAGCCGGTGCCCGGCACGTTCGCGGCGGAAGACGAACTCTTCGGGATCGGTCGCGTGCTAGGCGAGCTCGGTCAAGGCCTCTTCGAAGTCGCCGGCGCCGGCGCCGCGGGCGAGGACGTCGCGGCCCCGAAGGCCGAGCTCGACTGGATGTGTCGACTCTCGGCCGAGATCGGCCGGCCCGTCACCTTCGCCATGCTCCAGGTCGACGCCGCGCCCGACCTCTGGCGCGAGCTGCTCACCCTCTCGGCCGAAGCCGTGAAGGACGGCGCGCAGGTCTTCCCGCAGGTGGCGGGACGTCCCTTCGGCCTGCTGATCGGACACCAGACGACGATCCATCCCTTCGCCGCCTGCCCGACCTACGACGCGCTGCTCGAGCTCGACTTCGACGATCGCATCGAGAAGCTGCGCGACCCCGAGACGAAGCGGAAGATCCTGGCGGAAGCCGACCCCGAGACGTCGATGCTGCTCCAGGGGCTCGGGCGGACCTTCCCGATGGGCGACCCTCCGAACTACGAGCCGTCCTACGAAGACTCGATCGAGGCGATCGCGAAGAGCCAGGGGATCGACCCGACCGAGCTGCTCTACGACCGCCTGCTCGAACGCGACGGCCGCGAGCTCTTCCTCGTGCCGGTGCTCAACTACTCCGAGCTCGTTGCGCACCCGATCCGCGAGATGATGCACCACCCCGCCGCCGTGCTCGGCCTCGGCGACGGCGGTGCGCACTGCGGCACGATCTGCGACGCGTCGATCCAGACCTTCATGCTCACCCACTGGGTGCGCGACCGGACGCGCGGCGAGCGCATCCCGATCGAGTTCGCGGTGAAGCGCATGTCGAAGGACACGGCCGACCTCTTCGGACTGCACGACCGCGGCACGATCGAGGTCGGCAAGAAGGCCGACCTCAACCTGATCGACACCGACGGCCTGCGCCTGCTGCCGCCCGAGATGCTCTACGACCTGCCGGCCGGCGGGAAGCGCTTCATGCAGCGCGC
>JAHEJV010000301.1 GCA_024638705.1 Deltaproteobacteria bacterium
GCGGCAACGCCTGACCGCCAGCTGGAGCATCGGCCCGGAGGCCCCCGCAGTCCGAAGCCGGGCCAGCGCGGCGCCTACCGTTTCGCCTCGCGTCCGAACATCACGCCGGCGACGCGGCGGATCTGGATCTCCTCGCTCCAGGGGATCCCGGCGTGGGTCAGAACGGGTAAGGCCAGGGGCGCGGCGACCGCTCGGGGCGCGGGGGCGGCGTGCGGATCTCGTCGCAGCCCTCCAGCAACGCGCCGTCCCGGGTTTCGGCCAGAAGACACAAAAACGTGTCACCCGCCGAGACGCCCGTGTCGCGGGTCGGGAAGCGCGCGAAGAGATCGAGGTCGCCGTCGCGGTCGTAGTCGACGCGGCGCACGCCGAACCGGCCCGGGCCCGGCTCCGCTTCGCCGGGGCCGAGGCGCAGGGTCCGCACGTCGATCTCCCGCACGTCGACCTCGTCGTCGCCGCGGATCGCGACGGGCGTCGCGCGACGCTGGTCGGGGTGGATGCGGGCGTTCGGCCGGCGCGGCTCGACGTCGAGGTCGAGCGGGCGGGCGGCCGTCGCGACGAGCTCGAAGGGACCGATCTCGGTCTCGATCGCCGGGGTCAACGGCCAGAGGCCCGGACAGAACGTGAACACCGGCGGCGTCGGCGGGGCGACGATCTCGCCGCTGATCGTGTCTGGTGGTCCGCTCGCAAGCACGATCCCGCCGCTTCCCGACGTCGCGGTGAACGAGGCCGGCTCGTGCGCCGCGAGATCGAAGGACGCGAGCGAGTGGCCGAGATCGCGGGCGTCGACGACGGAGAGCCCCGGCCCGGACACGGGCGGCGCGAGCCCGCCGCCGCACGGCTCGCGGCGGAGCTCGAAGGTCTCCTCCACCTCGTAGAGCGTCCCCGACAGATGCAACCGCCGCGGCACGTCACCGAGGGTTCCGACGGCGTCGCCTGCATCCACCAAGACGCCCGGATCGGAGAACGACCAGGTGCGGAAGTCGAGGAAGCGGAAGGTCACCGTCTCGTCGTCGAAGGCGACCACCTCGCCGCCGGCGCGGAAGCGGACGAGCGCCACGTCGTCGCCCACGAGCCCGATCTGGTCGAGGAGCACCACGATCAGCAGCGCGGGCAGACCGTCGAACTCGCTCTCCGGTGCGGGGGTGAAGGCGTCGTCGCCCGCCGCGAACGTGAAATCGCTCACGAAGTAGACTCTGCGATCCTCGCCGGGATCGAAGCTCGCCGGCTCGGCCTCGAACCACCCGGTGAGCTCGCGCTCCGCGCCTGCCTCGCCCAGCGATCCGAGCAGGACCTCCCAGGTCTCGGCGTGTGCGCCCGTCGCAAGGGCGAAGGCGAGCGCTCCAACCGCCCCCCGCCATGCCGTGACACGTCCCCGCCTCAACGCTTCGCCTCGCGTCCGAACATCACGCCGGCGACGCGGCGGATCTGGATCTCCTCGCTGCCCTCGGTGATCCGGTAGCGGCGGTGGTGGCGGTAGATGTGCTCGAAGGGCAGGTGGCGCGTGTAGCCGATGCCGCCGTGCACCTGGATCGCGCGGTCGGCGGCGTCGCACACGAGCCGATTCGCGCGGTAGTTGCACATCGACACCTTGTCGGTCACGTCCATGTGGTGGCCGCGATCGAGCTGCCATGCCGTCTTGTAGACGAGGCCGCGCACCATCTCGCACTCGGTCTGCAGCTCGGCGAGCGGGAACTGGATCGCCTGGTTCTTCCAGAGCGGCTGACCGAACACGATCCGCTCCTTCGCATAGCGGATGCTCTCGTCGAGGCAGTACTGCGCCGCGCCCACCCCCGACGCCGCCTGCCGGATGCGGTTCTCGTGGGTGAAGGTGTTCGCCAGCGCGAGGCCGCGACCGACCTCGCCGAAGACGGCCGTGTCGGGCACGCGCACGTTCTCGAGCGTCACCTCGGCGTGGTCGCTCGGCATGTTGAAGGTCCACCACATGAAGTCGACCGAGAAGCCGGGCGTGTCGGTGGGGACGAGGAAGCAGGTGATGCCCTCGGCCTGCCCGTCCTCGCCGGAAGTGCGCGCGAAGATCATGTCGTAGTTGGCGTGGTGGAGGCCCGAGTTGAAGCGCTTCTTCCCGTTGATCACCCAGCCGTCGCCAGAGCGCTCGGCCTTCGTCTCGAGCCAGGTGGCGTCGCTCCCGTGGTCCGGTTCGGTGAGACCGAAGCCGACGCGGTGCGTGCCGGTGATCATGCCGTCGAGGAACTCGGCCTTCTGCGCGTCGGTGCCGAAGCGCTGCATCATGATCACGCCCGGGAAGTTGCCGACGATCGACGACTCGTTCTGGAGATCGTTGTGGAGCCCGAGCCCCTTCGCGGCGAGATGCTCGCGGATGATCGCCATCGCGAGGTTCGAGCCGTCCTGCCCGCCGAACTCCTTCGGCAGGCCGAAGCGCAGGTGTCCGGCGGCGTCGGCGCGGCGACGCATCTCGCCGAGCAGAGCCTCCCACTCGGAGCGCGGCTTGCCGCCCGCGTCCCAGTCGGTGCGCGCGTGCTCGCGGCGATGGTCGAAGAACTGCTCGTTCTCCGCCTGGAGCGGGGCGATCTCGCGCTCGATGAAGGCGTCGAGCTCGTCGAGCTTGCTCTGGATCTCGGCAGGGATGGTGAAGTCCATCCGGGCATTCTACGCCGCGCGCGAACCGGTGGGGCGCCTTCGGTGATGGATCAGGCGGCGATGTCGGCGAGCTCCTCGTCGATCGCGGCCCGGATCGCGTCGATCGCCGGCTGGTTCACGCGCGCCTTCGTGGCGGCGAAGGCCGCCCGGTCGAGACCGCGCAGACGCAGGGCCTCGTGCGCGACGGCCGCCTCGAGCTCCTCTGGCACCACCACGCGATCGAGGAATCCGAGCCGCGACGCTTCCTCGGGCTCGAACATCACCGCGGTCGTGATCCGCACGAAGGCCGGACCCGCCAGGCGATGCCTCGTCAGCTCGACGGCGAACTTCGGGATCGTCATCCCGATCGCCACCTCGTTGAGGCCGATGCGGTAGGGGCCGGCCACGCCGATGCGCGCGTCCGAGGCGAGCATCAGGAAGGCGCCGGCCGGATACGCGTGTCCGGTGCACGCGGCGAGCACGGGATGCGGATGGCGGAGCAGTTTCAGCACCAGCTCCGCCCCGGCACGCACCATCGACACCCCGGCGGCGGCGCCGCGAGCGAAGGTCTTTTGGTCGAAGCCCGCGGAGAACACGCCGTCGCGTCCCGAGAGCACGGCGACGGCCTCGGCCTCGGCCGCGCGGTCGAGCGCTTCGCCAATCTCCGTGATCCGCTCTTCGGAGAGTGCGTTCGCCTTGCCGTCGTCCCAGCGGATGCGGGCGACGCCGTCTTGGATCCCGGTGTGGAGGGCGGAGGCCATGGTGGCTCCTTTCGAGTCGGCGCGGGCGCGGCGCTGGTTTTTATATAGACCAGTCGTTATAATCTAGGCCATGTCGAAGGCCGCCGTCCACCGCGAGAACCTGGTCCGCACCGCCATGCGCCTGTTCCGACGCCAGGGCTACGCCTCGACCGGGCTCCAGCAGATTCTCGCCGAGAGCGGCGCGCCGAAGGGGTCGCTCTACCACTACTTCCCGAGCGGGAAGGAGGCGCTCGGCGAGGCCGCGGTCGTCCTCGCCGGGACGATGATCGCCGAGCGGCTCGAGGGCCTCGCGAAACGTCACCGCTCTCCCGAAGCCTTCCTGCGCGGCTATGCGCGGCTGATGGCGGGGTGGATGGAGCAATCGCAGTTCCGGTCGGGCTGCCCGATCGCGACCGTCCTGCTCGAAACCGCGCCCGCGTCCGCGTCGATCACGAAGGCCGGGGAGCGCGCGATCGACACGTGGGTGGCGATCGTCGCCGGCGTCTACGAAGCGGCCGGCGAGGAGCGGCGTCGGGCGCGAAGCCGCGCCCAGCTCGTGATCGCCGCGATGGAGGGCGCCCTGGTGCTGGCGCGCGTGCGCCAGTCGACGCGCCCGATCCTGGACGTCGCGAAGCTGGCCTAACGGCCGGGCGCCTGGGCCTTCCCCGCCCGCTTCGCCTTCAGCGCGCGCAGCTCCTCGTTGGCCGCGCGTTCGTGGGCCATCGCCTCCGCCATGTCCGACACCGCACCCGCGTGGAGCGCGCGCTTCGCGACGGCGAGCGCGTCGGGATCGCAGGCGAGGGTCAGCTCGGCGACTTCGCGCGCCGTGGCGAGCAGCGCGTCGGCGGGAACGACCCGGTTCACGAGGCCGATCTCCTGCGCCTCCGGCGCGCGGACGACACGCGCCGTCAGCACAAGCTCCTGCGCCATTCCCATGCCGACGAGCTTCGGCAGCAGGTGGGTGCTGCCGAGTCCGGGCAGGATGCCGAGCTTCGTGAAGGTGACGCCGAGCTTCGCGTGCTCGGACGCGATGCGGATGTCGCAGGGCAGCACCATCGTCACGCCGACGCCGATCGCCGCGCCGTTGATCGCGGCGATCACCGGCTTCGGGTACGAAAGCAGCTCTAGGGGCAAGACGCGGATGAAGTCCTCTTCTCCGAGCTTCGGGCCCTTCCCGGTGCCCTGCCCTGCGTGAAGCGCCTTGAGCGCATCGAGGTCGACGCCGGCGCAGAAGCCCTTCCCCGCGCCGGTCAGGATCACCGCGCGCACCGCGTCGTCCTCGCGTGCGGCGCGGAACGCGGCGACCACCTCCTCGCCCATCTGCGGGGTGTAGGCGTTCAGCTTTTCGGGCCGGTCGAGGGTGATCGTCGCGATGCCGCCATCGACTTCGTACTGGATCGCTTCGTAGTCGCTCAATCCGTGTACCCGGGCCAGCGCGGCTTGCGCTTCTCCATGAACGCCGTCGCCCCTTCCATCATGTCCGGCGCGTCGCCATGCTCGCCGATGATGTCCCAGGCGTGGCGCAGGCCGTCGTGCAGACCGCGGTCGAGGCTCTCCCAGATGGCGCGCTTCGTGCGCGCGAGCGCCGCGGGCGAGTGCTGCGCGATCTTCGCCGCGAGATCCTGCGCACGCGCCATCAGGTCGGCGCCGGGCAGCACTTCGCCGACCAGCCCGATCTCCTTCGCCTCGGCGGCGCTCATCCGCTCCGACCCGCCGAGCAGCGCCATCCGCATCACCGCCTCGAGCGGGATGCGCCGCGCGAGCCCCACCGGCTCGAGCCCGGCGACGAGCCCGATCTTCACGTGCGTGTCGAAGAAGGTGGCGTGCTCGGCGGCGACGATGAGGTCGCTGTCGGCGATGAAATGGTGGCCGCCGCCGTTCACCATGCCGTTCACGGCGGTGATCACCGGCTTCCAGCACCCGTTGTGGATCGAAGTGAGCTTGAGGATCGGCGAATCCTCGTAGGCGACCTTCTCCTCGCCCTGCGTGTCGCCGGACGCGACGTCGGTGACGTCGAAACCGGTGCAGAACGCCTTCTCGCCGGCGCCGGTCAGCACCACGACGACCACTTCGGGGTCGGACTTGATGTCGCTCCAGGCCTGCTGCAACTCACCCGCCATCTGCAGGTTGAAGGCGTTGTACTGCTTCGGCCGGTTCAGCGTGAGCGTGACGACGCCGTCGGCCTTCTCGTAGAGGAGCGTCTCGAAAGCCACCGGCCCTACTTCTTCTCGCCCGGCGTGACGCCGCCGTAGTAGGGATAGGGCTTCTTGAACAGGCCCACCGGCTCGAGGC
>JAHEJV010000302.1 GCA_024638705.1 Deltaproteobacteria bacterium
TCTGGTACCCGGCGGCGCGGAAGCTCTCGGGCATGAAGTGCTCGTCGGGATGGATGCCGTTGTTGTGCCACGCCATGATCACGCCGTAGGCGACGCCGAGACGCATGGGATCGCGGCCGGTCATCAGCGCGGCGCGCGTCGGCGAGCAGATCGGCGTGGTGTAGAAGCGATGCAGCTCGGCGCCCTCGCGGGCGAGGCGATCGAGCGACGGCGTGTCGATCGGTCCCCCGCGGAAGGCGACGTCGGCCCAGCCCAGGTCGTCCGCGACGAAGATCACGACGTTGGGTCGCGCGCTCGCCACGAGCGGCAACACCAACGCCAGGCAGAGCCATCCGATCGTTTTCGCGCGCATCTCCCCTCCTCGCACGGCGTATTCTACGGGCTTCGCCGATGCATCGAGGAGGAATCGTGGCAACCCGAACCCCCCGGATCGGAAGATCACCGCGCCGCGTTCTTCCCACTCCGGTCGCCGCTTCCCGGAAGGTCGCCTGAACGATGTCCCTGCCGCTCCTCTCCACCGTGCACGTCAACGCGAACTGCAGAGACCTCGCGCGCTCGCTCGCGTTCTATCGCGACCTCGTCGGGCTCGCACCGCTCTCGCACACGAAGCCAGTGCCCCAGGACGGCGCCGGCTTCGGGCTCGAAGGCCGGGTGCAGTGGGACGCGCATCTCCTCTACGACGATCGCGGCGTCACCGGCCCCGCGATCGATCTGCTCGAGTGGCAGACGCCGCGCCCGACCGGACGTCCCGCGTCCGCGGCGAACCAGCTCGGCCTCTACCGCACCTGTCTCTCGCACCCCGACGTGGACGCCCTGGCCGCGATCTTCTCCGACGCCGGCGTCGCGACCCTCTCGCGCCCGGTCGCGATGACGCTCGACGCGGCGACCGACCTGCACGTGCGCTTCTTCTGCGCCCTCGACCCCGACGGCACGTGCGTCGAGTTCATCGAGCGGCCGGGCCCCGTCCGGCTACTGCACGTGAACGTGAACTGCCGCGACCTCGATCGTTCTTCCGAGTGGTACCAGCGCGTGCTCGGGCTCGCGCCGCTCACCGCCCGCTCCGAGCCAGGCCCGACCGACGGCGTCGGCCTCGGCTTCGACGGCGACTGCCGCTTCCGCGCCGACTTCCTCGCCCTCCCCGGCCGGCCCGACCTGATCGTCGACCTGCTCGAATGGCTCGACCCGAAGCCGATCGGCGCGCCCGCCGCCGACGCGAACCAGCTCGGCTGGTTCCGCCTCGCCTATCTCGTCGCCGACGCCGCCGCGTGTTGCGCCGAGCTCGACCGGCTGGGCGTCGCGCACTCGGGACCGTGCTGGCTCGACATGGGACCGGAGATCCCGATCGACGGCCTCCACGCGGTGTTCTTCCGCGACCCCGACGGCACCTGCCTCGAGCTGATCGAGGCGCCGAAGCTCGAGTAGCGGCCGTCGCCCTCGCTTCGAGGGCGCGCTCAGATCCCGACGATGTCCGCCAGTCGCTCGCGGTGGTGCGCCGCGTCGCCGAGGTAGAGATCGCTCGCCTTTGCGCGCTTGAAATAGAGGTGCGGCGACGCCTCCCAGGTGAAGCCCATGCCGCCGTGGATCTGGATGTTCTCGGCCGCGGCGTCGAAGTAGGCCTCGGAGCAGTAGGCCTTCGCGAGCGCCGCGCGCTCGGCGAGGTCGTCGTCGCCGTCCGCGGCCGCAAAGCACGCCGCGTAGGCGGCCGATTTTGCGAACTCGACGGAGACGAGCATGTCGGCGCACTTGTGCTTGATCGCCTGGTAGGAGCCGATCGGACGACCGAACTGGAGCCGAGTCTTCGCGTAGTCGGTCGCCTGGTCGAGACAGCACTGCGCGCCGCCCACCTGCTCCGCGGCGAGAGCCGCGAGCACCAGGTCGAGCACGTGCGCGAGGTTCTTCGTCTGATCGCCGGACGAGATCGCCTTCGCGGGCGTCGCGGCGAACTCGACCCGCGCGAGCTTGCGCGTGGTGTCGAGCGTCGGGACGAGCGTGCGCGAGACGCCCTCGGCGTCGCCAGCCACTTCGAAGAGGCCGAGACCGTCTTCCGTCTTCGCGACGACGAGCAGGGTGTCGGCCGTGTGGCCGTCGAGCACCCACTCCTTCGCGCCGTCGAGCTCGAAGCCGTCGCCCTTCGCGCGTGCGGCGAGGGAGAGGCTCGCGAGGTCCCAGCGTCCGCCGGGCTCGGCGTGGGCGACCGAGACGATCTTCCGTCCCGCGGCGATCTCCGGCAGCAACGCCTTCTGCGCCGACGCCTCCGCGCAGTGCAGCAGCGCGTTCGCCGAGAAGACCGCCGTCCCGAGGAAGGGCGCGCAGAAGAGCGTCCGGCCCATCTCCTCCATCGCGATCAGCAGCTCGACGTAGCCGAAGCCGGCGCCGCCGTGCTCTTCGGGAATGATCAGGCCCGCGAGACCGAGCTGCTCCGCGAGCTGCGTCCACACCTCCGGGTCGTAGCCGCGGTCGCTCGCCATCTGCTCGCGCACCGCCGTCTCGTCCGACTTCTCGGTGAGGAAGGCGCGGATCGTCGCGCGCAGCTCGTCGTGTTCTTCGGTGAAGTTGAAGTTCAGTGCCATCTCTTGATTCTTCCTATGACCGAGGGACGTCTTTCCACGGGACGTCTTTGTCGACGCGCGGCTCGCCGGGCAGGCCGAGCACGCGCTCACCGAGGATGTTGCGCATGATCTCCGACGTGCCGCCCTCGATCGAGTTCGCACGCGAGCGCAGGAACTGGTACTTCGCGAGCGCCTCGACCCCGTCGAACCCGCCATAGCCCTGACGCAGCTCGTAGCCCGCCTCGAAGGAGAGGCCGCGCGCGCCGAGGATGTCGATCGCCGTCTCCCAGGTGTGCTTGTTGATCTCGGCCTGGGCGAGCTTCGACACCGAGCCCTCCGGACCCGGATTGCCCGACTTCTGCGCCGCGCGCGCGCGCTGCGAGGTGAGCCGCAGCAGCTCGTTCTCCATGTAGATGCGCGTGACGCGGTCGCGCAGGATCGCCTCCTGCGACGCCGACATCGAACCCGGAGTGCGGTCCTTCCAGAGCTCGCGCAGCTGTGCGCTGGCGCCGCCGCCCTTGCGCTTCGAGCCGCCGCCGCCGATCGCGACGCGTTCGTTCATCAGCGTGGTGATGGCGACGCGCCAGCCCTGCCCTTCCTTGCCGAGCATCTGGTCGTGCGGGATGCGCACGTCGTTGAAGAAGACCTCGTTGAACTCGGCCTCGCCGGTGATCTGGTAGAGCGGCCGCACCTCGACGCCGGGCGCGTGCATGTCGAGCACGAAGTAGGAGAGGCCGTCGTGCTTGGCGACGTCGGGGTTGGTGCGCGCGAGCAGCATGCCCCAGCGCGAGATGTGGGCGACGGTCGTCCACACCTTCTGACCGTTCACCACCCACTCGTCGCCGTCGCGGACGGCGCGCGTCGCGAGGCCCGCGACGTCCGAGCCGGCGGACGGCTCGCTGAACATCTGGCACCAGATCTCCTCGCCGGTGAAGATCTTCGGCAGCAGGCGCTTCTTCATCTCTTCGGTGCCGTAGGTGAGCACGACGGGCGCGCCCATGCCGATGCCGATGACGCTCGCCGGCGGGTCGTGGTGGACCACCTTCGAGTGCTTCGAGATCTCGTCGTGGACGACGAGGTTCATCTTCGGCGACAGCCCGAGCCCGCCATGGCCCTCGGGAAAGTGCACCCAGGCGAGACCGTGGTCGTACTGGGCCTGCCGGAACGGCACGCTCCCGGTCGTTTCGGGGTGGACCTGCTCGAGCAGTGCGCGCGTGCGTTCGCGCAGCTCCTCTTCGGGCATCGTCTTCGTCTCGGCCATCGTTTGCCTCCGGGCGCAGCGTCCGGTCGGGCGGGGCGGCCCGACTCCGGCGCGGGAGCATCATACGGGGCCGGGGCGCGTTGACCAAGCAGCCCACCCCCCTTTACGCGAGGCGTCCCCCCCGGCACGATGTCGCGTCTGGGGGGTCGATTGCCGGACTTCGAGCGATTCTTGCAGGGCACCACCGGGCCGCTGCTCACCCTTGCCGTCGTCGCCGCGACGGCCTTTGTCGTCGCGTTGCTCGCCGTGCGCATCGTCGCCGCGATCGGACGCCGCGCCGACTGGAGCTTCGTCACGTGGACCGCCGAAGAGAGCGGCCGCGCGATCTGCCTGCTCGCACCGGTCCTCGCGCTCCGGATCGCCCTCCCCGCGGTCGCGATCCCCGCTCCCGCCGACGCGGTCCTCGATCACGCCACCCAGCTCGTGATGATCGGCAGCGTCGGCTGGCTCCTCGTGTCCGTCACGCGCGTCCTCGATCGGCATCTGAACGCCCGCTACACCCTCGACGTCGCCGACAACCTCTACGCCCGGCGCGTGATCACCAAGTTCCGCCTGATCCGCCGCATCCTGGTCAGCGCGATCCTCTTCCTCACTTTCGCGGGAATGCTGACCACCTTCCCCGCGGCACAGAGTCTCGGGGCGGGCCTGTTCGCGTCGGCCGGCATCGCGGGCATCGCCCTCGGCATCGCCGCACGCCCCACCGTCGAGGCGTGGATCGCCGGAATCCAGCTCGCGATCACCGAGCCGATCCGTCTCGACGACGTGGTGATCGTCGAGGGCGAGTGGGGGAAGATCGAGGAGATAACCACCACCTACGTCGTCGTGTGCCTCTGGGATCTGCGCCGACTCGTCGTCCCGGTGCGCCAGTTGATCGAGAAGCCCTTCCAGAACTGGACCCGCACCACCGCCGACCTGCTCGGCATCGTCACGGTCGACGTCGACTACCGCACCCCGGTCGACGCCGTCCGAACGGCCGCCGAACGCATCGTCCGCTCGTCCGAGCTGTGGAACGGCGAGTTCTGGAACCTGCAGGTGGTGGATGCGAACGACCGCAGCATGCGCCTGCGCGTTCTCGTCAGCGCGCCGAACGCCGACGTCGCCTTCGCCCTGCGCTGCGAGGTGCGCGAGAAGCTGATCGCCTGGCTCCAGGCCGAGCACCCGGAATCGCTGCCGCGTGTGCGCGCGATCGTCGAGGGCCCTCAGGCCGTCGCCTGACCCCGCTCGCGCACCACGGCCAGGAAGCCCTCGCCGTAGCGCTCGGCCTTTGCCGGCCCGATGCCGTCGACGAGGAGCAGCTCTTCCTTCGTCCGCGGCCTCACCCGCGCGAGGTCGTAGAGGGTGCGGTCGTGGGCGACGACGTAGGGCGGCACGCCGAGCTCCTTCGCGAGCTCGAGCCGGTGCGCGCGCAGCGCCTCGAAGAGCGCCGCCTCCTCGGGCGTCGCCGCGGCGCTCTCGGCGCGTCCCCCCGATCCCTTCGCGCCGCCCCGCGACGGCGCCTTCGAGCGCTTCAGCGGCGGCAACACCAGACGCGGCGGGCGCTCGCCCTTCATCACGCGCATGCCCGACTCGGTGAGGCAGACGACGGGACGGTCCTCCCCGGCGAAGCCCACGAACCCGGCCGTGACGCAGCGGCGCAAGAGGCGGGTCAGCCAATCGGCGCTGTGCTCCATCAGCACGCCGAACGTGGTCACGCGTGCGAGCCCGGTGCGGGTGAGACGTTCGTCCTGCTCGCCGCGCAACAGCTTCACGACGAGTCCGAGCCCATAGCGACCGTGCACGCGCGCCACCCCCGACAGCGCCTTGCGCACGATCAG
>JAHEJV010000001.1 GCA_024638705.1 Deltaproteobacteria bacterium
AGCTGCTCGACCACCTCGGCCGGGATATCCGCGAGGAAGCGCGACGGTACGCCGTAGGTGCGCGACCCGAAGCGCAGGCGCTCGGCGGCGCTCGTGATGGTGAGGCGCTCCATGGCACGCGTCATGCCGACATAACAAAGCCGCCGCTCCTCCTCGATGCCGCTCTCGTCGCGCAGGGCGCCCGAGTGCGGGAAGATGCCCTCCTCCATCCCGACGAGGTACACGATCGGGTACTCGAGCCCCTTAGCCGAGTGCACCGTCATCATCGACACGTGGTCGTCGCGGCGGTCGTACTGGTCGACGTCGGAGACGAGCGCGACCTGGTCGAGGAAGAGCTCGAGGGGCGTGCGCTCGTCGTCTTGCGCCTCGGCGTTGGCGCGCTGGAAGTCTTCGGCGGCAGCGATCAGCTCGCGGAGATTCTCGAGACGGCTCTCGGCATCCGGACCGCCCTCTTTCTCGAGGGCCGCGAGATACCCCGAGCGATCGAGGACGAGCGCGATCGCGCGCGCCGGCGCGGCCTCGGGAACCTGCTCCTGGAGGCTCTCGTAGAGCGCGAAGAACTTGCGGATCTTCGCCGCGGCGCGGGTGCCCTCGGGCGTCTCAGCATAGCGCCGCAGCCCGTCCAAGGACGAGAGCCCCTCGCGGATCGCGAGCGCCTCGGCGCGCTCGAGTGTCGTCTTGCCGATGCCGCGAGCCGGCTTGTTCACGATGCGACGCAACGCAGCGCCGTCAGCCGGGTTGAGCACGAGACGCACGTAGGCGAGCGCGTCCTTCACCTCGGCGCGGTCGTAGAAGCGCGTGCCGCCCACCACGACGTAGGGCACGTCGTACTTGAGCATCTCCTCTTCGAAGATCCGCGACTGCGCGTTGGTGCGGTAGAAGATCGCGCAGTCGCCGTAGGCGCGGCCGTCGCCGCGCGCGTGATCGAGGATCTCGCGCACGACGAGCTGCGCCTCCTCGCGGTCGTCGTCGGTCTCGACGACGCGGATCGCGTCGCCGCCTTCGCGCTCGGTGAAGAGGTCCTTGGAGCGTCGCGTGACGTTGTTCGCGACGACGGCGCTCGCGCCGGACAGGATCGGCTGGGTCGAGCGGTAGTTGCGCTCGAGCTTCACGACGACGGCGCCCGGGTGGTCGCGCTCGAAGTCGAGGATGTTGTGGATGTCGGCGCCGCGCCACGCGTAGATCGACTGGTCGGGGTCGCCGACGACGCACAGGTTGCCGTGCTCGGAGACGAGCTGCTTCACGAGCCGATACTGGACGCGGTTGGTGTCCTGGTACTCGTCGACCAGCACGTACTGCCAGCGGCGCCGGTAGTAGCCGAGCACCTGGGGGAAGCGGTCGAAGAGCTCGACGGTCTTCATCAGGAGGTCGCCGAAGTCGAGCGCCTCTGCGTCGGCGAGCAGACGCTGGTAGGTGGCGTAGAGCTCGGCGGCGCGCTGGGCGTCGGAGTCGAAGGCGTCGCGCGCGGCGGCGGCCGGGTCGACGGCCGCGTTCTTCCACTGGTCGATCTGCCAGCGGATGCGGCGCGGGTCGACCTCCTTCGGGTCGAGGTGGTGGCGCGCCAGCGCCTGCTTGATCACCGAGAGGCTGTCGGCCTCGTCGTAGATCGCGAAGCCGCGCGCGTGGCCGAGGTGCCCGATGTCGCGGCGCAGGATGCGCACGCACAGCGAGTGGAAGGTGGAGAGCCACACGCCGTCGGCGTTGGCGCCGAGCACCTTCTCGACGCGCTCGCGCATCTCGGCCGCGGCCTTGTTCGTGAAGGTGACGGCGAGGATGCCTTCGGGCGCGATCCCGCAGACGCCGATCAGATAGGCGATGCGCTGGGTGAGGACGCGCGTCTTGCCACTGCCCGCCCCGGCGAGCACGAGGAGCGGCCCCTCCGTGGTCGTGACCGCGGTGCACTGTTCGGGGTTCATCCCCTCGAGAATCGTTTCGGCCTGCAAAAGGGGGAATCTCCGTCGGAGGACGGGGAGAGGGGGACCGCAGGGTACTCGGTCGGCGACGTGGGCTCAACGCGAAACGACGCGCACCGTCGGCGCGCGTCAGATCATCGCCGGCGGCGTCTCGATGCCGAGCTGGATGCGGCCGTAGGTCTCGAGGCGCGCGTCGAGGTCGAAGACGGCGTGACAGGAGAGCATGTTGACGTCGCGCAGCGCGCGTTGCAGCGGGCTGTCCGCGAAGTGGGCGTGTGCGCCGCTCGCGTCGCACACCGTCTGGACGATGCGCTTGCTGCGATCGACGATCGACGCGAAGCCCGCCGCCCAGCGCGCGCGGTCTTCGAGGCTGGCGGCTTCGCGCACCGCCATCACTTCGGCGACCTGCGCGCGGATCGCGCGCTCGACGTCGCGCAGCTCGAGATCGACGCGCGCGAGACGCACCTGGGCCGCGGGCTTCTCCGCCTGCTTCGACTGGGTGTAGAGCAGCGTGCGCTCCTGCATGCGCTCGCGGAAGATTCGCACCGCCGCGCGCGCCTGGCCGACGGCTGGCATGCACGCCGCCTGCGCGAGGATCGGGATCATCGGCGTGCGGTAGAGGGGTGCCTCGTGCAGCTTCGCGCCGGGGCCGCGCGCGTTCGAGAGATCGATGAGCGAGGTGCAGCGGTCGGCGGGCACGAAGACGCCATCGGCGCGGATGTCGTGGCTGCCGGTTGCGCACATGCCGTCGACGTGCCAGGTGTCCTCGACCGAAACCTCCGACACGGGCATCGCGAAGAAGCGCAGGTCGGGCGCCGGACTGCCGTCCTCGCGTTCGACGAGTCCGCCGAGCATCACCCACTCGGCGTGCATCACTCCCGTGCCCCAGGGCCAGGTGCCGGTGAGGCGATAGCCATCGCCCTCGCGCGCGGCGGTGCCGCTCGGCGACAGCGCGGCTGGCGCGAGCACACCACGGCGTGCCGCAAAGATCTCGCGCTGGAACGACTCGGGAAACTGGCTGAAGATCCACACGTGCTCGATGTAGAAGCACGCCACCCAGCCCATCGACGCGTCGCCCTCCGAGAGCGCGAGACCGACTTCGAGGAAGGTGTCGAGATCGAGCTCGAGCCCGCCGTAGGCGCGCGGCAGCATCAGGTCGAAGATGCGCGCGTCGCGCAGCGCGTCGATCACGGCGTCCGAGGGCTTGCGCAGCCGCTCGGCCTCGGCGGCGTGTTCGGCGAGCAGGGGCGTGAGCGCGCGGGCGCGTTCGACGAGGGCGGTGGCTTCGGGGGACGTCACGACGACACCCCCACCTGCCCCGAGTCCGAGGACGCCCCGTCCACCCGGGCGAGCTCATCCCTGAAGTCGCCACACCACTTGTAACGCGCGATCACGTCGCGGATTTCGGCGCGCGCTCGGCGCTGTCGTTTCCACATCATCGGGTCTCCTCGAGGTGGCCGGCGGGTTCCGCGGCGGGGTCAATCTAACAGGGTCCTGTGATAGATTTCCGCCTTCCTGAGCCCCACGAGGAGACCCCCCTTGGCCGACCAGATCCCCTTCGTCGAATACCTCGTCCTCGGTGACGACCCGCATCTCGTCGCGAACGAGTGCACGAGCTGCAGCGCGCGCTTCTTCGACCGTCGCAGCGCCTGCGGCAACTGCTCCGGCACCGACTTCAAGCAGGTCGCCATCCCCACCGAGGGCGAGCTGCGCACCTTCACCATCGTCGCCTTCGCGGCGCCCGGCATCCCGGTGCCGTTCGTGTCCGGCATCGTCGACTGCGGCGGCACCAGCGTGCGCGGCAACGTCGTCAACGTCCCGGCCGACCCCGAGCACGTGAAGCTCGGCATGAAGCTGCGCCTCACCACCTTCCCGATCGGCGAAGACAAGCAGGGCACGGAAGCGATCAACTTCGGGTTCGAACCCGTCGCCTGACGGCGTCGCGAACCTCTCCCCCATTCCAAAGAATCCAAGAAGCGAAGGAGCCCACCATGGCTGGCGAAGACGTCTGGATCCTCGGCATCAAGATGACCAAGTTCGGCAAGCACAAGGACAAGGACGTCCTCGACCTCGCCACCGAGGCGACGCTCGCCGCGCTCGAAGACGGCGGCGTCGAGATGAAGGACATGGGCGTCCTCGCCGCCGGCAACCTGATGGGCGGCGCCGCACCGACGGCGCAGCTGATCCAGAAGCAGGTCGGCCAGACCGGCATCCCCGCCTACAACGTGTCGAACGCCTGCGCGACGGGCGCCACCGCACTGCGCGTGGCGTACATGAGCGTGAAGGCCGGCGAGAGCGACTTCGGTCTCGCCGTCGGCGTCGAGAAGCTCGCCGGCGCGGGCCTGCTCGCGGGCGGGTCGCGCAAGGGCGACGGCGAAGCCTGGGAGCGCTCGGGCCGCTACGGCGCCGTCGCCGCGGTGGACGGACGCATCGGCACCGAGACGATGCCCGGCGTCTTCGCCCAGATCGGCATGGAGTACGGCCACAAGTACGGCGGCGCCAGCTTCGAGCTCTTCGCGCAGATCTCCGAGAAGAATCACGCGCACTCGACGCTGAACCCGCTCGCGGCCTACACGAAGAAGATGACCCTCGAGGAGATCATGGGCGACATCATGATCGCCTACCCGAACACGCGTCCGATGTGTTCGGCGAACTGCGACGGCGCCGCCGCCGCGGTGGTGGTCAGCGAGAGCAAGCTGCGCACGCTCTCCCTCGAGCAGCAGAAGCGCGCGGTGAAGATCTCGGCATCCATCCTCACGAGCGATCCCTACCAGGAAGCCTGCCAGGTGCTGCCCGACGTCAACACGCTGACGCGCCAGGCCGCGAACCAGGCCTACGAGAAGGCGGGTGTCGGCCCCGAGGATCTCGATCTCGTCGAGCTGCACGACTGCTTCGCGACGGCCGAGCTGGTGCATTACGACAACCTCAAGCTCTGCCCCGAAGGCGAAGCGGTCGACTTCTTCAAGTCGGGCGCGACGTGGCGCACGGGGAAGACGCCGGTGAACGTGTCGGGCGGCCTCGAGAGCAAGGGCCACCCGATCGCAGCGACCGGCATCGCCAACATCTGGGAGGTGTGCCACCACCTGCGCGGCGAGGCCGGCGAGCGCCAGATCGAGGGTGCCAAGGTGGGCCTGGCCCACGTGATCGGCCTCGGCTCGGCGTGTGGCGTGCACATCCTCGAGAAGAGCGGGCTCTAGTTCGCGGCCTCGAGATGGCACCCCGCGTCCGGCGCCAGGGGTTCCTCCGCTGAATGGCTCGGCTTCGCCGCCCGGATTCCGGGCGTGCGGCGCACATGCTCGTGTGTTTCGCGCAGCTCGAATCTGGCGGCTCGCACTGCGCTGAGTTCAGCTGCGGAACCCCTGGCCCCGGACGCTCGTTCGAGATCGAGCGCTCGTGGCGGGGTCATTCGACCGTGACGCTCTTCGCGAGGTTCCGCGGCTGATCGACGTCGGTGCCCTTGAGGACGGCGACGTGATAGGCGAGGAGCTGGAGGGGAACGGTCACGAGGATCGCAGTGAGGTATTCGCCGAGGTCGGGGACGTAGACGACGTCGTCGGCCTTCTCGTCGATCGTGTCGTCGCCCTCGCTGGCGATTGCGATGACCTGGCCGTCGCGGGCGCGCACCTGCTCCAGGTTGGAGATCACCTTGTCGTAGGTCGGGCTCTGCGTCGCGATGACGACGACGGGCAGTTGCTCGTCGATCAGCGCGATCGGGCCGTGCTTCATCTCGCCGGCGGCGTACGCCTCGGCGTGGATGTAGGAGATCTCCTTCAGCTTGAGCGCGCCTTCCTGGGCGATCGGCACCATCACGCCGCGACCGAGATAGAGGAAGTCGCTGGCGTGGAAGTAGCGCTGGGCGATCGCGTGCACTTCTTCGTCGAGGAGCAGCGCGCGCTCGACGAGGCGCGGCAGGCGCAGCAGCTCGGCCACCCGATCGCGGGTCTGCGAATCGCTGAGCTTTCCGGTCGCACGTCCGAGCTTCACCGCGAGCATGTAGAGCGCCACCACCTGGGTGGTGAACGCCTTCGTGCTCGCGACGCCGATCTCCGGGCCCGCGTGGGTGTAGAAGACGTCGTCGCTCTCGCGCGCGATGGTGGCGTCGAGCACGTTGCACACGGCGAGCACGCGCGAGCCCTGACGCTTCCCCTCGCGCAGAGCGGCCAGCGTGTCCGCGGTCTCCCCGGACTGGGAGACGGGGATGACGATCACGTCCTCGCCGAGAATCGGGCTCCGGTAGCGGAACTCGCTCGCGAGATCGACTTCGCAGGGGATCCCCGACATCTGCTCGATCATGTACTTCCCGACCAGACACGCGTGCCACGCCGTGCCGCACGCGACGAGCGCGATGCGCCGCACGCCGGCCAGGCGCTCGGGCGAGAGGTCGATGCCGTCGAGGTCGAGGTCGCCCTCGTTCTCGAGAACGCGCGTGCCGATCGTGTCGGTGATGGCGCGCGGCTGCTCGAAGATCTCCTTCTGCATGAAGCGGTCGTAGCCGCCCTTCTCCGCCGAAACCGGATCCCACTGGATCGCCTTCGGCTCGCGGTCGAGCGGCGAGCCGTCGCCGTCGAGCACCTGCACACCGTCGGCGGAGAGGACGGCGAACTCGCCGTCCTCGAGGAAGAGCATCTGTCGCGTGTAGGGAAGGATGGCGGGGATGTCGCTGGCGAGGAAGTTCTGCTTCTCCCCGAGACCGAGCACGATCGGGCTGCCGCCGTGCTTCGCGACGACGATGTGGTCGGGATCGGTCTCCGAGAGCACACCGAACGCATAGCTCCCGACGACGCGAGCGCACGCCTCGCGCACCGCCGTGACGAGGTCGGCGCCCTCGCGCAGGCGCGCGTCGATCAGGTGCGCGATCAGCTCGGTGTCGGTCTCGGACTCGATCGTGCGACCGGCGGCTTCCAGCTCGCCGCGCAGCTCGCGGTAGTTCTCCATGATGCCGTTGTGCACCACGACGACCGAGCCCGCCTTGTGGGGATGGGCGTTGGTCTCCGAGGGCTTCCCGTGCGTGGCCCAGCGCGTGTGGCCGACGCCGACGTTGCCGGTGAGCGGCGCGTCGCGCAGCGTGGCCTCGAGATTCGTCAGCTTGCCGACGGCGCGGCGGATCGCGATCTCCCCGCTCTCGAAGGTGGCGATGCCCGCGGAGTCGTAGCCGCGATACTCGAGACGGCGCAGGCCGTCGACGATCACGTCCTGGGCGCTGTTCCCGCGCCCGATGTAGCCGACGATTCCGCACATGCCTCGTTCCCCCCGGGCTAGTCGCGCCGGCGACGGCGCGCGACCCATCCCTCGACGTTGCGCTGACGCGCGCGGCCGACGGCCAGCGCAAAGCCCGGCACGCGGTTGGTGATGGTGGATCCGGCCGCGACGAAGGCGTCGGGCTCGACGACGATCGGCGCCACCAGGTTCACGTTGCAGCCGATGAAGGCGCGCTCGCCCACCTCGCTGCGGTGCTTCTGCTGTCCGTCGTAGTTCACGACGATCGATCCACAGCCGAAGGAGGCCCCCGCGCCCACGTCGGCGTCGCCGATGTAGGAGAGGTGGTCGGCCTTCACGCCGTCGCCGAGGATGCTGTTCTTCACCTCGACGAAGTTCCCGATGCGGACGTCGTCGCCGAACACGCAGTCGGGACGGATGTGCGCGTTGGGACCGAGCACCACGTCGGCGCCGATGCGGCTCGACTCGATCATGCAGCCGGGCTTGAGATGCGCGCGCGGTCCGATGACGGTGTCTCCCTGGATCGTGCATCCGGGCTCGATCGTGCTGTCCTCGCCGATTTCGACACCCACGTCGATCCAGGTGGCGGCGGGGTCGACGATGGTGACACCGGCGGACATCAGGCGGTTCAGCGTGCGCTGGCGCATCTGCTGTCCGGCGGCCGCCAGCTCGGCGCGGGTGTTCACGCCGAGCGCCTCTTCGCCGTCCTCGAGCGCGAGCGCCTCGACGCGCAGCCCGTCGCCGACGGCCAGCTCGACGATGGTGGTGAGATAGACCTCGCCCTGGGCGTTGTCGTCGCCGACGCGCGCGAGCAGCTTCCAGAGGAGCGCCGCGTCGACGAGGTAGACGCCGGTGTTGCGCTCGGGGATGGCCAGCTCTTCGGGTGTCGCGTCGGTCGCCTCGACGACCTTCGCGACGCGACCGGTGGCGTCGCGCACGACGATGCCAGGCACCTCGACCGGCGCGGAGAGCAGCACGAGGTCGGCGCCCGTCTCGGCCTTGTGCTCGGCCATGCGGCGGAGCGTCTCGGCGCGGAGGAGCGGGGTGTCGCCGTAGAGGATCAGCACGTCCCCGCTGAAATCGCCGAGTGGCGCCTGACACAGGGAGACGGCGTGGCCGGTGCCCCGCTGCTCGTCCTGGCGGACGAACTCGGCGCTCCCCTCGAAGCGCGCCTCCACGTCTTCCGACCCGAACCCGGTCACCACCAGGCAGCGCTCGGCGCCGAGCGCGCGCGCCGCGTCGAGGGGGAAGGAGAGCATCGGACGCCCGCCCACCTCGTGGAGCACCTTGGGCCGGCTCGACTTCATGCGCGTGCCCTTCCCGGCGGCGAGGATCAGGGCGGCGAGTTCGCGTGTGGCGGCCATGCTGCCTCCTGTCTTCGGCGGGTCCGAGGCGTGGCTGGACGGACGATCGTTAGCGGATCAGACGCCGGGCCGGCAGGGCCTCGGCGAGACGCCGCCTCGGCCTCGCCCCAGGGGGAACAGGGTACACCCCGCAATACCCTGCGGTCGGACGTCCCGCGCGCGCTAGCTTTGCGGAGCGACGGGAACCACGCCGTCGGGGGGTTTCGAGATCCACGTCACCGGCAATACGCACGGCCTGAAGGCCAGTCAGACCCGTCAGCTCGAGCGCCTCGCGCAGCGTCGTTTGCCCCCCGAACGCCTGGTCACCCAGGAATTCGCGCGGCAGCTCTGCGCGTTCACCGGCGAGACCGGCCGCCAGGTCGGAGTGCTGATCGATCGGCGCGGCAAGGTCACCCACGTCATGGTGGGGACGCCAGAGGGCATCGAGATGCCCGATTGGGGACGTCTGCGCGCGGGCCGCGGACGCCTGCGCGGTCTGCGCTGCGTGCACACCCATGTCGGCGACGTCCCGATCGACCGCGACGACGAGACCGACCTCGCCGGCCTGCGGCTCGACGCGATCGTCGCGATCGGCACCGACCGCGAGGGCATGCCCGGCCTCGCCTACACCGCGGCGTTGCGCCCCACCCAGGATGTGGGCGCCGGCATCGAACACCTCGAACCGACCCCACCCGCGCAGCTCGACCTCGACTTCCGCGACTGGATCCGCGCGCGCGAAGAAGAGCTCGCGCGCCAGGACCAGACGCGCGACGTCGGCGACGGCGAGCGCGCCATCCTGGTGTCGGTGACGGCGGGACGGAAGCCGGAGGACTTCGAGGCGCAGCTCGAAGAGCTGAAGGAGCTCGCGCGGTCGGCGGGCGTGGACGTGGTGGACACCGTCACCCAGCACCGCCCGCGCATCGACCGCAAGTTCCTGATGGGCACCGGGCGTCTCCAGGACCTCGTGATCCGCGCCTTCCAGAGCGACGTGGATCTCGTGATCTTCGACCAGAACCTCACGGCCACCCAGGCGCGCAACCTGGGCGAACGCCTCGAGCTGCGTGTCATCGATCGCACGCAGCTCATCCTCGACATCTTCGCCCAGCGCGCGCGCACCGCCGACGGCAAGCTCCAGGTCGAGCTGGCGCAGCTCAAGTACCTGCTCCCGCGCCTGGCGCAGCGCGCCGACGTCTCGCTTTCGCGGCTGGCCGGCGGAATCGGCGGCCGCGGTCCGGGTGAAACGAAGCTCGAAGTGGATCGCCGCCGCGTCCGCGACCGCATCGCGCGGCTCGAGCGCCAGCTCAAGCAGCTGCGCGGGCAGCGCGAATCGCGCCGCAAGCGGCGTGCTCGACGCGAAGTGCCGACGCTGTCGATCGTCGGCTACACGAACGCCGGCAAGAGCACGCTCTTGCGGGCCCTCACGAAGACCGACGTGCACGTCGCGGACCAGATGTTCGCGACGCTCGACCCGACGTCGCGACGGCTGCGCTTCCCCCAGGATCGCGAAGTGATCATCACCGACACGGTGGGATTCATCCGCGACCTCCCGCCCGACCTGGTCGCCGCGTTCCGCGCGACGCTCGAAGAGCTCGAAGACGCCGACCTGCTGCTCCACGTCGTCGACGCGGCGACGCCCGACTTCGAGCGCCGCATCGAGGCCGTCCGCGAGGTGCTGCGCGACATCGGCCTCGGAGACACGCCCGAGCTGCTGGTGTTCAATCAGATCGATCGGCTGCCCCCGACGACGGGCGAATCGATCGCGGTGCGCCACGGCGGCGTCGCGGTCTCGGCCGTCACACGCAGCGGCCTCGCGGACCTGATCGAGCGGGCCGAGGACGTGCTGTGGAGCAGCCGACAGGACATCGGTGCGCCTTCGCGTGCCGCGGATGGGGGGCGGAGATGACACTGCGAGCCAAACTGACCGGAACCGGGATGTGCGTGCCCGACAACGTCGTCACCAATCACGACCTGGCGAAATTGATGGACACGAGCGACGAGTGGATCCGACAGCGCTCGGGCATCGTCGAGCGTCGTCACGTCGTGCCGCCGCAGCGCCCTTCGGAGCTGGCGGAAGTGGCGGCGCAGCGCGCACTCGAATCCGCCGGCATCGACGCAGGCGATCTCGACCTGATCATCCTCGCGACGCTCTCCGCCGAAGCCGACTTCCCCGGCACGTCGTTCTTCCTGCAAGACCGACTCGGGCTCAGCGAAACGCCCTGCTTCGACCTGCGTGCCCAGTGCAGCGGCTTCGTCTACTCGCTGTCGGTGGCGAACGCCTTCGTGAAGAGCGGCCAGTATCGCCGCGTCCTGGTCGTGGGCTGCGAGGTGCATTCGACCGGACTCGACTTCTCCGACGACGGTCGCGACGTCACCGTGCTCTTCGGCGACGGCGCCGGCGCCGTCATCGTCGAGGCGAACGACGATCCGGACGATGCGGGCGAGATCCTCGAAGTGCGCATCCACGCCGAGGGATCGTTCGCGGACAAGCTCTGGGTGGAAGCGCCCGGCTCGGGACTGCACCCGCGCATGACCCAGGAGATCCTGGACGAAAAGCGTCACTACCCGCGGATGCAGGGACGCTTCGTGTTCAAGCACGCGACGCGTCGCATGCCCGAGGTATTGCTGCAGACGCTTTCCGCCGCGAGCCTGAAGCTCGAGGACGTCGACCACTTCCTCTTCCATCAGGCGAACCTGCGGATCAACGAGTACGTGGCGACGCAGCTCGAGATCCCGCCCGAGAAGTGCCCCTCGAACATCGAGCGCTACGGCAACTGCTCGGCCGCGTCGATCCCGATGCTCCTCGACGAGAACGTCCGCGAGGGCCGGATCGAGCCCGGCGACCTGGTCGCGATGGCGAGCTTCGGGGCCGGGTTCTCGTGGACCAGCGCGGTCCTGCGCTGGAGCTGATCGACGCACCGCGTTGAAGCCCTGCGGCATGGCCGCGGGTGGGCAGATTTTCCCTCAACTGGCTGTTTTCAAAGAAAACTCCCAGGCCTTCGCCCGGCGAACTTGACGCATTGACGCGCCGTGTTATACTGCGCTGCGTCGTGACGGAAAGCCGCCTCCGGCGATCGCCGGGCTCCGCGGACCCCTCCGACGAAAGCCCCTCATCCTCCGCCTGGACGGTCACCCCGCCGGCGAATCGAGAAAGCGAAGAAGGAAAGATCCCCATGCCCGAGACCACCATTCTCCAGGAAAGTGCCGACCGATTCCGCGAGGCCTTCGGCTCGATCGAAGACGAATTCGAGAAGGTCCAGAAGGACCTGCGCAAGCGCGGCAAGACGTTCGAGAAGCGGCTCGACACCCAGCGCAAGGACCTCGAGAAGCGCGCCAAGAAGCTGCGCACCCAGATCGAGAAGAGCGCTCCGGTGAAGCGGCTCGAAGCCCAGCGCAAGGACCTCGAGAAGCGCACCAAGAAGCTGCGCACCCGGATCGAGAAGAACCCGACCGTGAAGCGCATGGAGAAGGCCCGCAAGGACGCCTCCAAGCAGATCGAGAAGAACCTGAACGAGGTGCTGGGCGCGCTCCAGATCGCCTCGAAGAACGACGTGCAGCGCATCGACCGGAAGATCTCCCAGATCAATCGCAAGATCTCGGAGATGTCGAGCAAGAAGCGCGCGAACGGCAAGGCCTAGCCGACCGGCCTGTCCGTCGCTGCGCCGGCAGCTCCACCCTGCGCGGCCCTGCGCGCAGTCCCACCACCCGGTCGATCCAAAGCCCGGAGGCGTCCCACGCCTCCGGGCTACCGTCCTTCAGGGCCCGGAGATGATTTCCAAGTGCGCGAAAGACCCTAGAATCGCGCCATGCCCGAATTCCAAGGTCTCGACTTCCTCCGGCTCGATTCGATCCTCTCCGACGAAGAACGCCTCGCACGCGACACCGTCCGCGATTGGGTCAGCAACGAATTCCTCCCCGTCATCCAGGAGCACGTCCGCCGGGACGGCTCCTTCCCGATGGATCTGGTGCCCGCGATCGCCGAGCTCGGCCTCTTCGGCGCGAACCTCTCCGGGTACGGCTGCGCGGGCATGAACAACATCGCCTACGGGCTCGTGATGCAGGAGCTCGAACGCGGCGACTCGGGCCTGCGCTCGTTCGCGTCGGTGCAGGGCTCGCTGGTGATGTACCCGATCCACTCCTACGGGTCGGACGAGCAGAAGGAGCGCTGGCTCCCCGAGCTGGCCGCCGGTCGCGCGATCGGCTGCTTCGGCCTCACCGAGCCCGACGCCGGCAGCCACGTCGGCGCGATGCGCACGACGGCGGTGCGCCGCGGCTCGGGCTGGGTGCTCAACGGCACGAAGCGCTGGATCACCAACGGCACGCTCTCCGACGTCGCGGTCGTGTGGGCGAAGGACGGCGACACCGTGCGCGGCTTCCTCGTCGAGAAGGATCGCCAGGGCTTCGAGTCGCGCGACATCAAGGGGAAGTTCTCGCTGCGCGGCTCGGTGACGTCGGAGCTCTTCCTCACCGACGTCGAGGTGCCCGAAGAGAACCGCCTGCCGAAGGTCGAAGGCCTGCGCGGCCCGCTCTCGTGTCTCACCCAGGCGCGCTACGGCATCGCCTGGGGCGCGATCGGTGCGGCGATGGCGTGTTACGAGGAAGCCCTCCATTACAGCCAGGAGCGCGACGTGCAGGGCGGCAAGCTCGCGGCGAAGCAGATCACGCAGGAGAAGCTCGTGTTCATGCTCACCGAGATCACGAAGAGCCAGCTGCTCGCCTATCGCGTCGCACAGATCAAGGACCAGGGCGAGCTCGATCACACGATGGTCTCGCTGATCAAGCGCAACAACGTCGACACCGCGCTCCAGATCGCGCGCATCGCCCGCGACCTGCTCGGCGCCAACGGCATCGTCGACGACTACCAGGCCATGCGTCACATGGTGAATCTCGAAACGGTGCGCACCTACGAAGGCACCCACGACGTGCACACGCTGATCCTCGGCGAGGCGATCACCGGACACCGGGCGCTCTAGAGGTGACGCGAACGGGGGTCGGGGGGCCGCTGTTCAAAGCGCTGGTCGGAGCCGCCCTGCTCGTCGTCCCGTTCGGACTGCGCCTCCTGAGCCCGCATCTCGAGCCCTACCCGGCGGTGTTGTTGCCGTCGGGCGCGGGCGTGATCCCGGTGGACGGCGACGTCGTCTCCTTCGAGCGGCTCGCACTCGTCGGCGTCGATGCCGCGAGTGGCGAGGAGAAGGAGCTCGCTCCGGACGCCTTCCTCGCGCCCGCCCCGCTCCAATATCTGCGCGCGATCACCGGAAACCACTTCGGCCTCGAAACGGAGCGCGAGCGGGAAGTGGCCTTGCGCGGCCTTCCGTTCGCGATCGTGTTCGAGCGGCCGGAGATCACCGACGCGGAGCGCGACGAGGCGCGCGCCTGGCTGCGTGCGAGGCTGCGCGATGCGGGCTGCGACGACGCCCTGCTGCGCGTGCGTCGCTACCGGACGCACTACGACGTCGCCGTCCGGGAAGCGAAGAACGAGGAGCTCGTCGTTGAGCAGCGCTATCGCCTCCGCTGACGAGATCGTGTCGCGGGGGTGGCGCCGGATCGTCGACCACACGGCGCGCTCCGCGATCGATCTCGCGGCCTTCCGCGTGTTCTTCGGCGTCTATCTGCTCGTCGCGATCACCCCGCGCTTCGGCTGGATCGCGGCGATGCCCGACGCCTTCTTCGCGCCGCCCTTCCTGAGCCACGCGAACGCGTTCAGCGGATTTCCTCCCGACGCGCTGCTGGTCGCGGCCGATGTCGCGATCCCGATCCTCGCCGCCGGCGTCGCGCTCGGCGTGCGCGCGCGGTGGTGCGGCTACGCGCTCGTCGCCCTGTGTCTGTTCCTCTTCGGCTTCCGCTTCAGCTTCGGAAAGATCGACCACAACATCCTGGTGTGGGTGGCGCTGGCACTCTTCTCGGCGTCGAACTGGGGCACGCGTCTGGCCCTCGTTCCCGACCCGGAGGCGCCGCGCGAACGCCACGACGCCGCGCTCGCCACCCTCGCCGTCTGCCTCTGCGCCGGGATGTTCACCGCGGGCTTCGGAAAAGGGATCACGTGGGTCGACTTCGACCTCGGCACGAGCGGTTTCCTGTCGTGGTTCTACGCGTCCTACTTCTCGATGGGCCGCCAGGCGCTGCTCGCCGACATGCTCTTCTCCGTGCCGCCGGCGCTCTTCGAAGCCGCCGACTACACCGCCGTGTTGTTCGAGCTGTCGCCCTTCGCCTTCCTGCTGGCGGGCGCCGTCGCCTGGCGCGCGTGGGTGGTCGCGGCCTGCCTCTTCCACCTCGCCAACACCCTGACCCTGAACATCCCGTTCCACGCGCACGTGGTCGTGTACGGCGCCTTCGTGCTGCTGCCCGCGCCTCGGGACGCGTCCGCGACGGATGCGGAGCCCTCGTCCTCGCTTCCGCTCGCACTCGCGATCGCCGTCGCCCTCCTCGCGATCGCGCGCGTGGTGCAGAGCCTCACCGCGGACGCGAGCGCCGCGCCCCTGATCCCACCCGACGCGCGCCTCGCCTTCGCGCTCGTGGTCTGGGGCGGACTCGCCGCGGTCGGCGCCTTTCGGATCGCCGAAGCCCTCCGCCGCAACGGAGCCGGCGTCCCGCGCGACTAACGCCGGCCGCGCACCCGTCGCGTCGCTTCGGCGAGGTCGCCCTCGCAGTCGGCGAGGAGCTTCTCGGCCTCCTCGCGCCCGACGCCGCCCACTTCCATCAAGATGCGCAGGCTGCGGTCGCGGAGCTTCTCGGAGGCGGGGAGCATGTGGGTCATCAGGTTCCCCTGCACATGCCCCAGACGCACCATCACGGCGGTGCTCAGCATGTTGCACACCATCTTCTGGGCGAGTCCGCCCTTCATGCGCGTGCTGCCGGCGATCACTTCCGGGCCGACGACGGGGACGATCGCGATCTCGGCGGCTTCGGCGAGGGGCGAACCGGGATTGCAGGTGATGCCGATCGTGCGCGCGTCGGCTTCGTGCGCGGCTTCGAGGCTGCTCAACGTGAACGGCGTCGTGCCGCTCGCCGAGATCGCCACGACCACGTCGCCGGGCGAGAGACCGCGCTCCTGGAGGGCGAAGATCGCGCGCTCGGGATGGTCCTCGGCGCCTTCGATCGCGCGGACGAGCGCGGCCTCGCCCCCCGCGACGACCGCCTGCACGCGATTGCGCGGCACCCCGAAGGTGGGCGGAAGCTCCGCCGCGTCGAGCGCGCCGATGCGACCACTCGTGCCCGCGCCGACGTAGAACCAACGACCGCCGCCGCCGAGCGCGACGACCAGCACCTCGGCCGCCTCGGCGATCTGCGGCATCACCGCGCCCACGGCCTCCCAGGCGTTGCGATCCTCGGCGTGGATCGCCTGGAGGATGCGCTCGGTGCTCCAGCGATCGAGATCACGCGTCGCTTCGAGGATCGCTTCGGTGGGGGACGAGTCGGCCATCACTCTGCCTTTCGGTCGGGCTCGCGCTCGACGCAAGCGTCGCACAGCCCTCCCGCGCTCCGGGCATATGGAGGAGTGCCCCGGCAGGCCGTCGAAGATACCTCTGGTTTCGCTCACGAGCGCGCAGGCGGGGGTCGCAACGTGCCGGGCGCCGTGCGCTTCCGGAAACCGCACCGGGCGGCCGCGAAAGCGCGCGTGATAGAGTTCCCGCCCGCCGCTCGCGAGGATCGCCATGCCCGACACCGCCGCACGCTTCCTCGACGCCTGGCATCCGGGCGTCGCGGCGCGAGACGCCGCCGCCCTCGGACCCCTCTTCACCGACGACCTCACGCTCGGCGCCCCCTCCGCCCTCGACGGCGACCGCCGCATCGCGAACCTCGACGTGTCGATCCGGCCAGCGGACGCCCTCCAGGCCGCGATCGCACGCGTCGCGCCGCGCACGCCGCGAAAACTCGCCGAGAAGCGTTAGGCAAGCCCGTGCCCTTCCGAGTCTCGCAGAAGACCCTCGAACGCCTCGACTGGCCCGAGATCCAGCAACGTCTCGCCGAGCGCGCGCGCAGCCCGCGCGGCGCGGCGATGCTCGCTGAGGGCGGCGTCGACCCCGTGGCGCTCTTCGCGACGAGCGCCGACGAGGTGCGCACGCGGATGGCGCTCACCGCCGAGGCGCGCGCGATCCTCGAGACGGGCGACGCGCCGGCGCTCGGCGGCGGCGCCGATCCGAGCGAAGCACTCGAGCGCGCCCAGCGCGGCGGTGTGCTGACGGGCGAGGAGCTGATCGCCGTCGGCGCGGTGCTCGCCGCCCTGCGCCACACGCGCCGCTTCCTACGCGCGCGCGAAGAAACGGCACCGGGCCTCGCCGACCTCGCCTCGCTGCTTCCCGAACGCGCCCATCTCGAGGACGAGATCGAGCGCTGCCTCGACCCGGCCGGCGAAGTGCGCGATGAAGCCTCCCCCGCCCTCGCCGCCGCGCGGCGCGAGGCGCGCGATCTCGCCTCCCGCCTCCAGGAGCGGCTCGCCCGCATCCTCCGCGACAGCGACACGAAAGCAGCGCTCTCCGACGACTACTTCACCGTGCGCGGCGATCGCTACGTGTTGCCGGTGCGCGCCGACGCCCGCAGCCAGGTGCCCGGCATCGTGCACGACGCGTCGGGGTCCGGGACCACGCTCTTCATCGAGCCCCAGGCCCTCGTCGAGCTGAACAACCGCCACAAGAACGCCGAGCTCGAAGCCGAACGCGAATGTGCGCGGGTGCTGCGCGAGCTCTCGGATGATGCGGCAGCCGCCGCTCCGGACATCGAGGCCGGCCTCGACACGCTCGCGCTCCTCGACCTCGCCTTCGCCCGCGCCGACCTCTCGATCGCCCTCGACGCCAATCCCCCGGAGATCGGCGACGAAGGCGTGCTGCGTCTGCCCCAGCTGCGACACCCGTGCCTGCCCGCAGGCGTTGCCGTGCCCAACGACGTCCGTCTCGACGACGCACTCCAGGTGCTCGTGATCTCGGGCCCGAACGCGGGCGGCAAGACGGTGACGATGAAGGCGGTCGCCCTCGCCGTGCTCTTCGTGCGCGCCGGGCTCCAGGTGCCGGCGGCGGCGGGCGCGCGCGTCGATCTCTTCGATGCAGTGCTCGCCGACATCGGTGACGAGCAGTCGATCGGCCGCAGTCTCTCCACCTTCTCCGCGCACATGGCGAATCTCGCCGAGATCGTCGGCGCGGCGACGGCGCGATCGCTCGTCGTGCTCGACGAGCTCGGCGTCGGCACCGACCCGGGTGAAGGCGCCGCCCTCGCCCAGGCGATCCTCGAGACCCTCGCCGACACGGGTGCGCGCGTGATCGCGACCACCCACTACGGGCTGCTCAAGGAGATGGCCGACGTCGATCCGCGCTTCGCGAACGCGAGCGTCGACCACGACCCGGACACGCTCGCCCCCACCTATCGCCTGCGCGTCGGCTTCCCCGGCAGCTCGTCGGCGACGGCGGTCGCGGCGCGGATGGGCGTTCCCGGCCATGTCCTCGACCGCGCCCACTCCTTTCTCGAGCGCGAAGACCGGGTCCTCGATCGCATGCTGCACGAGTTGCAGACGAGCCGGGCCGCGCTCGAAGCCGAGAAGAACGAAGCCGCGCGGTTGCGCGAGGAGAGCGAGGCCGCGCGCGGCGATTACCGCCGCAAGCTCGAGAAGCTCCAGGAGCGTCGCGACCAGCTCTACCGCACGATGCGCGACGATCTCGATTCCCAGTTCCAGAACGCGCACGCCCAGGTGGCGGCGGTGATCCGCGAGCTGCAACGCGGCGGCGCGTCGGCGCAGGACGCCGCGCGCGCGCGCGAGCGCCTGCTGAACCTCGAAGAGCGCCAGCGCGAGGTGGAGGAGGAGACCGGCCTCACGCCCGACCCGGAGGAATCGCCCTTCGAGCCGGTCGACTGGCCGCGCGCGAAGCCCGGCGATCTCGTGATGATCGTCGGCGGCGGGACGGGCGCGATCGAGAGCCTCCCCGACTCGCGGGGACGCGTCGCGCTGCGCGTCGGGTCGGCGCGGATGGTCGTGCCCGCCGACCGCGTCGGCCGCGCCGAAACGGGTGCGGCGAAGAAGCCGCCGACGCCGCGACCGCGCCCGACGCTTCCCGAGGGCGGCACCGAGCGCTGCGACCTGCGCGGGCAGCGCGTCGACGAAGCGCTCGACGCCCTCGCAGAAGCCCTCGACCGCGCGCTCAACGCGGGCCGCGATCGCCTCGTCGTCGTGCACGGCGTCGGAACCGGCGCGCTGCGCCGCGCCGTCCGCGAGGCGCTCTCGGCGTCGCGCTACGTGGCGAAGCTCGAGTCCGCCTCGCGCGACGAGGGCGGCGACGGCACGTCGGTGGCGCTGCTCGGCTGATTCCACCTGAACTCGCGGCGACGACGTTCTAGGATGGACCGCGCCCGTCGCCACGAAAGGAATCGCCCGATGTCCGTCCCGACCTTCGCAGAGCTCAAGCAGTGGGCCGACAACTACGTCGCGCTCTGGAATGCGGGCGACCGCGAGGGCTGGGAGCGCAACTGGCGCAAGGTCGGCCCCGGCGAGTTCCGCATGCTCGATCCTGTGGGCACGCCCGAGAAGAAGGGCTTCGAGCACTGCTGCCGCGACTCCTGGGATCTCTTCCAGGAGCGCGTGAAGTTCCGGATCCTGCCGGGCACGCTCTTCATCTGCGGCAACGAAGTCGCCTGGACGCTCGAGAACACGATCACCGCCGATGGCAAGACGTCGACGGCCTACTCGATCGAGACCTATCGCTTCGAAGAAGACGGCTCGGTGGCGATCCGCACCTACTACCAGGTGCCCGAGCGCACGAAGGACGAACTCGGGCAGATGTTCCAGACCTACCTTCCCGAGTAGCGAGGCCGCTCACGCCATGTGGCTGCGCCTCGTCGTCAGCGCTTCCCTCGCCATCGTGCTCGTCGTCGTCGCGATCAACTTCGGCATGCGCACGCTGCGCGGGGTCGGTCCGATCGACGGCGTGGAGATGTCGGAGCCGGAGCCGGCGCCCGAACCCGTCGGCATCCCGCTGCGCCAGACCCACGACCTCGCGCTCGCCCGCTTCACCCAGCGCGACGTCGACGCGCTGCGGGAGTACCTCACCACGAGCCCGCGCGACCGTCTCGCGGCGGCGCTGGCCGAAGAGGACACCCGCTTCCTGGGCGTGCGCGGACTGTCGACGGACGTCCCCAGCGTCGACGACGCGTCGCGCGCCGTGCGGGAAGGGCGCGTCCAGACGATCCCCGGCACGACGGACGCCGCGATCAACGAAGAGCACGCCGAGCTGATCGCGCGCGCACGGCGTTATGCGGCCGCCTACAACGCGCTGCTGCTCTCCCGCTCGGGAGCGCGCTAGGCGAGCAGCTCTTCGGCGGCGCGCTCGCCCGAGCGGACGGCGCCTTCGGCCGATGGATGCATCAGGTAGTCGCCGGCGAAGGCGAGGCGACGGCCGACGCCGCGCCGATCGGACTGTACGCGGCGGAAACGCGCGAGTGCGCGATAGGCGCCCACGTCGAAGCGCGGAGATCCGTAGCGGTGCCGGAACACGCGGGTGAACTCGACGCTGCTCGCGAAGCCCGACCAGAGGCGGTCGAGCTCGCCGATCAGCTCCTTCTCGAGGCTCTCGTCCGGCGTCTCCGGGTGCGCGGCGGCGAAGGCGCCGGTGGCCTCGAGCGTCGCGATCCCGCAGCCCGCCGGGACGCGGCTGCCGCGGAACCCGGGCTCGACGACCGCGCTGGCGAGCGGCGCCGTCGCCTCGGCGCGCAACAACACGCGACGAGCGCGCGCCGTCAGCGGACGGCACAGCGCCGCGGCCACGCTGAACGACGGCGCGTATCGCACCGCGTCCAGGAACTTCCGCTCCGGGGTCGTGAGGAGCGGGTCGGCGATCACGGCGGCGAGCGGCGCGGGCGTGGCCAGCACCACGGCGTCGCCGGCGTAGCTGCCGCCGTCGGCGGCGATGGCGCGGAAGCCGCCGTCGGATCCGGGCTCGACCTGCTCCACGCGACAGCCCGTCACGACGTCGACTCGCTCGGCCGCGCGCTCGATCAGGTCTTCCCAGGGTCCGCGCAACACGCCCGGCCGGGCGAGGCCGTGGGCGCGGAAGTGCTGGAGGAACTGCACGCGGCTCATCTCCGCGGGGTCGCCGAGCGAGCCGGCACACGCCACCGGCGCCATCCAGCGCTCGAGCACCGTCCTGCCGAAGTAGAGGCGCGCGAAATCGGCGAGGCTGCGGTCGTCGTATCGATCGGCTTCCTCGGCGGCGCCCAGTTCGAGCGCGGGCCCGTAGCGCGCGAGCAGGCGCGGCAGCCGCACGAGCCGCGCGGCGTGCAGGCGCCGCACTCCGGGAATGCGCGCGACGTCGCGCAGCGCGCGCAGCTCGACGTCGCGCAGGCTGTTGCGGTCGGCGAACGCCGTCGTCACCGGCTTCGGCGGAAGCAGCTCGTCGCGCAGACCGAGCTCGTCGATCCACGCCTGCAGTGCGCGATCGCCGGCGCCGATCAGCGCGTGGACCGGCTCGAGCGCGTAACCGTCGACCCGCTCGCCGGCGAGGCGCCCGCCCGGGCGGTCCTCGCGTTCGAGCACGCTGACGCGCGAGCCGTTTCGGGCCAGCCGCGAGGCGGCTGCGAGACCGGCGAGACCGGCGCCGATCACCAGGACGTGTCGCGGAGGAGTGGGCACGGCGGGACGGTAACGGGTCGTTCGTCGGCGGCGCTACCGGCCGTCTGCCGCCCCCGCGAGCACCTTCTCGAGGTGCGGGATCACGTCGTAGAGCGTCTCGAATTGCACGAACGCCTCGCCCCGCTTCTCGAGCGATTCGGCCAGCGAGTCCTTCGCGAAGGCCGTGTCCGCCGCGAGCGCGCCGCAGGTGTCGGACACGCGGCCGTTGCCGATGTGGACGAGATGCGCCGACGGCAGCGCCGCCCGGCACGCGCGCAGCTGCGACGCCTTGCACACGCCCGTGCCACAGCCGCAGCTCGGGTCGGGCGCGCCGGCGCGGATCCGCCAGCGGCCGTTCTCGAGGTGCAGGTGGTTCGCGGTGTAGTCGAAGCAGACGCCGTGGATCTCCTGGAGCCGGTCGAGGTTCCAGTCGAAGCCGTCGGAGAGGATGCGGAAGGGCACGCCGCGCGCCTTGCACCAGGCGAGCAGGGCTTCCGCTCCGGGGTCGAGCTCGACGGTGCGGAGGAAGGCGTCGAGCATCTCCTCGTCGACCGGGAGATCGTGGAGGATCTCGAGGTTGTACTCCCAGGGCGTGATCTCGCCGCGCTCGTAGCGCGCCCACTGGGTCGGGCGACGCTCGGGCGCGTGACGCTGCGCGAGCGTCGCGCCGACGTCCTGCACCGAGAACGTGCCGTCGAAATCACAGAAGACGGCGAGCGGGGCGGGCGGGTGGGGCATCGGACGCGCGAGTATAGGCAGATGCCGCTCTCCCGAAAGGAACTCGCGGATCGGCTGCGATCCGCGCGCCCCCTCGTCCTCGACGGCGCCACCGGCACCGAGCTCGAGCGACGTGGGGTCGCGACGCGGCTTCCGCTCTGGTCGGCCGCTGCGCTCGACACGAATCCCGAGACGATCGTCCGAATTCACGCCGATTACGTCGCCGCCGGCGTCGACGCGCTGACCGCCAACACGTTCCGCACCCAGCGGCGCACGCTGGCCCATGCCGGGCAGGGACAGCGGGCGGCCGAGCTCACCGAACGCGCCGTCGCGCTCGCGCGGCGCGCGGCTGGCGACGCCGTCCGGGTCTTCGGCTCGAGTCCGACCCTCGAAGATTGCTACCACCCCGAACGCGTGCCCGACGATGCCGCGCTCGCCTCGGAGCACGACGAACACGCGCGGCACCTGGCTGCAGCCGGCGTGGACGCGGTGCTCGTCGAGACGATGAACACGATCCGCGAAGCGCACGCCGCGCTGCGCGCCGCGAGCGACGCTCGCCTTCCCGCCCTCGCCTCCTTCGTGTGCTGGGACGGCGCGCGTCTGCTCTCGGGCGAAGCGCTCGCCGACGCCGTCACCGCCGCGCGCGACTCGGGCGCCTGCGCCGTGCTCGTCAACTGCCTGCCCCCTTCGAACGTCGACGCCTGCCTCGACGTCCTCGCGGACGCCCCGCTGCCCTTCGGCGTCTACCCCAACCTCGGCGAGCCCGAGGACACCCAGGGCTTCCGCCGCAGCGAAGACCTCTCCCCCGAAGCCTTCGGCCAGCTCGCCGCCGGCTGGCGCGACCGCGGCGCGAGCGTGCTAGGCGGCTGCTGTGGCACCACCCCCGCCCACCTCGCCGAAGTCGTCCGCCGCTGCAACTGATCGAGAGGCGCACCGCGCGGGTCGGGTGCGGGGAGGGACGTCCCCGATGTTCAGCGCGCCATGCGCCCGGAAGAACAGAAGACGCCCGCCGGCCAGGTAGGGGACGTCCCTCCCCGCACCCGACCCGCACCCACGCCATTCCCGACGAGCGCGCAACTCCGACCGCGCGGCGTCGCGCAAGTGACGCGAATTGTGTCACTGGCCACACAGCCGCTGCCGGCCCGATGCCGCATCGCCGATGCGCAGCCAATCCCGAATCCCTCACGAGGACGCGGGCTTGAAAGCACCCCCCGCATGCGCAACCGGGAGCTGGCACACGCCTTGCTCTAGGAAAGGCTCGTAACGAGTCCGATTGTCCGCTGTGCCCGGGCCGGCAGCCCCTCCCCTCGCAGAGATGCGAGGTGCCGGCCCGGGCCGACTCGCTTCAGGGGCCGGATCGAGCCGGCGACGCGGCGATCACCCGTGCACGGGCCCCCGTCGCTCGCCCTCCGGCTCGCTTCGCGTCGGCCGACCCTCGAGTCGGCCTGCTAGCGCCGACGCGGCTCCTTCACGCCGATACACACCAATGTGAACGCGATCGCCTGGCAGGCGACGGCGGCCCAGATCACCGGCACCTGTCCCACGGCAACCGCGAGCAAGCCGCCCGCCAGCGAACCGATCGCGGCGACCAGCTCCGAGGCCGAGTTCGCGACGGCGATGCGCATGGGCAGGTTCTGTCGCGAGCCGAACTCGAGCACCAGGCTCTGGGCCGACATCTGGAAGCCGCCGAGCCCGAGACCGATCGCCGCGAACACGGCTAGCAGCACCGCGTACTGGGTGGTGTAGATCAGCGCGACGGCGGCGAGCATCCACACGCCGAGCGCCGCGAGAAAGACGATGCGGAATCCGCGATGGTCGGCGATCGCGCCCCAACCGAGGTTTCCGACGCTCTGGGCGAAGACGAAGGCGCCGGTCAGCTGACCCAGCTCGGCGCCGCCGATCTCCATCCGCGTGGCGGCGTAGATGACGTAGAGCGGCACGGCCATCCGACCCATCACCGCGAGCGCGCGCGCTGCGAAGTAGCGCGTGAAGTCGTGGTCGGAGCGCAGGAGCGTGGGCAGGTCGCGCAGCCGATCGAAGACGCCGGTCGGTTCGCGCACGTGCGGCGTCTCGGGCTCGCGCACGAAGAGCAGCATCAAGAGGCCGACGCTCGTCAAGGCGAAGGCGAGCAGGAAGGCCGCGGCGTAGCCGTTGCCGAACACGTCGCGCTCGATCAGGACCTCGCCGGCGAAGATCGCGACGCCGGTGGCCGTCAGTCCCGAGAGCGCGTTGCGCAGTCCCATCAGACGACCGCGCACGCGCACCGGCACCACCTTCGAAACCAGGAAGTTGAAGACGACGCCCTGGATGCCGAGGAACACGCCGAACAGACCGAGGAAGACCCACGCGCTCACCAGCGGACCGGGCGGAGCGAGCAGCAGCCCCCCGAGCGCGAGCCCGAGGATCATCACGCGCATCATCGCGCCGACGAAGAAGCCCACGGGCAGCACGCGCCGGCGGTGCTCGATCCACGTCGCGCCGACCACCGGCGAGAGGAACATCCCCAGGTATTGGAGCGCGCGCGCCAGGCCGACCGCCCACTCGGCGCCGGCGAGGCCGAAGATGTAGGGCGGGATGAACGTGGGCGCGTTGATCAGGCGCATGCCGGTCTGCCCGAGCAGACCATGCGCGAGGTGCGCCAGATAGTTGCGACGCAGGTTCGCGTCGACCTCGCTCTGGAAGGCGGCTTCGCGCGCCGCGACGACGGACTCCTCGCTGGCGCCGGCGGCGCTCATGGCCGCGTCCGTGTGACCGCGACGCGATCGCCGGCCGGTTCACGCAGCACGCGGCGCGCGATTCCCGCGAGATACACCGAGCCCGTGGCGCACAGCGCCGCGTCGGGGCCCTGCGCCTCCTGCGCCGCGCGCAGGGCGAGGTGCGGGTTGGGAACGACGCGCATCTCGAGATCCGGACGCGCGGCCCGCGCCGCGGCGGCGACCTCCGCGGGATCGAGGGAGCGCACCGGCTCGGCGCGGGTGAGCGTGAGCGACCGCGCGTGCGGCAGCAGCGCCGCGAGGATCGTGGCGATGTCCTTCCCCGACGAGACGGAGAGCACGAAGTCGACCGGCTGCGCGATCCGCGCGAGCACCGACGCAAGCGCGCGCGCCGACGCCGCCGTGTGTGCCGCGTCGACGATCACCCAGGGCTCGCGCGAGATCACCTCCACGCGTCCGGGAAGTCGCGCCGTCGCCAGGCCCTCTGCGAAGCGACTTCGCATCTCGGTGTCGGAGATCGTGTCGCCGAGCAGGCGGCGCACGGCGGCGACGGCGAGCGCCGCGTTCGCCGCCTGGTGTTCGCCAAGCGTGGCGAGCGCGCCGCGGACGTCGAAGTCGCCGTCCCTGATCGCGACCCGGGCGCCCTCGAGCAGATCTCCTTGGACGCGGACGTCCAGCTCGACGCCGAGCCGCGTCAGCGGGCAGCCGAGCTCGGCCGCGCGGCGCTCCACGACGGCGAGCGCTTCCGGCGCGAGCGCGCCGCACACCGCGGGCACACCCGGCTTCAGGATCCCGGCCTTCTCCCCGGCGATCGCGGCGAGGTCGTCCCCGAGAATCTCGGTGTGCTCGAGCTCGATGCTCGTGATGCAACAGACCGCGGGCGACACGGCGTTGGTCGAATCGAGGCGACCGCCGAGGCCGACCTCGAGCACGACGTGGTCGACGCCGGCGTCGCGGAAGAGCGCGAGCGCGGTGGCCGTCGTGGCGTCGAAGAAGGTCGGGACGGTGTCGCCCCCCGCAAAGCGCAATGCCTCGACGTGGGGACGCAGCCGCGCCACCGCGTCGGCGAGCCGCTCGGGCGCGACCTCCTCGCCGTCGATGCGGAAGCGCTCGGTCCAGCGCTCGAGATGCGGCGACGTGAACACGCCCGTCCGCAATCCCGTCGCGCGCAGCAGCGACTCGGCGAAGAGCGCCGTCGAGCCCTTCCCCTTCGATCCCGCGACGTGCAGCACGGAGAGGCCGCTTTCGGGCGCACCCATCCGATCGAGCAGCGCGCGGATCGCGGCGAGCGAGAACTTCGAACGCGCATAGCTCTCGCGTTTCTCGAAGTCGATCAGACCTTCGAGATAGGCGCCGGCCTCTTCGAGGGCGCGTCGCTTCGCGGTGTCGCGATCTTCGGACATTCGCATTTCCGGGGGACGGACCCGACGCGGGCCCGCCGAAAAAGAAAGGACGGGGTGGCCAGAGCCACCCCGTCCCGATTTCTTCGAGAACGGCTCGCTTCAGGCCGTCACTGGACCATGTAGCGCTTCCACTGGCGGTATTCCTTGACCGCTTCGCTCGTGGAGCCCGCTGCCGGGAAGAAGAACTTCACGGCATGACCGCACTTCGTGCAGATCTTGTAGCAGAACTTGAACCCGTCGATCTCGCGGTTCGCGCCCACCATCTCGCGATTCTCGTCGCTGCAACACGCCGAAGCGTTCACCGGCGAGACGATCTTCTTCGGATAGTCGTTCCGCGCCTTCTCGTCGTCGGTGTACTTGATGATGTTGCGGACGATGCGGTTGGCCTTGGCGTCCGAATTCTGTCTGCGAATGTTGCTGCCGATTCTTCTCAACTTTTCTTCCTCACGCTTGTACCCCCTCCCACGACGGGGCGATTCCCAGGTCGTGGAGGAGCGGGGTCAAATCTCGATAGGGCGTTTCGCACGGCGCGCCGTCGGCGTAGAGCAGCGACGGGCGATCGCCTAGCCGTAGCAGGGTGCTACTGCGTGTTCCGTAGGCGCCGGCATGGACACAGGTGGATTCGAGCGGGCCGGCCGTCGCGTGGGTGCGACAGATCTCGGCGAGACCGTCGAAATCCGCGTCCGCGAACTCCGCATCCGAGCGGGCGCCGTCCGCCATCTCCGAGCGGATGCGCGCCAGCTTCGGGGACGCGTCGTCGGGATGGACGTTGCCGACCACGTGGGCGCCCGGCGCCAGGTCGCGACGCTCGGGGACGTCGGCGTAGGTGACCAGGTGAGCGGACGCGGCGTCGGCGACGAGGAGATTGAACGGGTTGTAGGCCGCCTCGGGGAGGTTCTCGAGCCGGGCGGCAGCGCTCTTCGCGTCGGCCTCCTCCAGCGCCTCCATCACGAGCCAGCCGCGGGAGCGGCGCGAGGCGTCGGGATGTTCACAGCGTCGGTTCGTCACGGCGGCGAAGAGTCCTTCGGAGTTGAGGCCGAGCCAGGTCCCGCCTGCGCGCAGATCGCGGGGCGCGACGACGCGCCGAGCCCCGGTCGTCCCGGGCGACTCCTCTCCGCCGGATCCGAACGCGGGGGAGGCACCGGGAGCTTCGATCGATGTGTCGCGCAGTGCCGGTCCCTCCGTCGGACGCTCGTGGAATTCGTCCCGGTTGGCTGCCACCACCAGCGGAGCGCCCGGAAAACATCGATGGAGGACGAGGAGAGTGCACATCCAGTCAATCGCGTGATCGACCCGTCGATGATTTCGAGGAACTGCGACGCCGGGGGGAGGCTCCGGGGGGCTGGAGCGCGGAGCGCCGGCCCTGGCAGATCGGCAAAGTAGCGAAATCGTGAAGGTTTCGCCACTCGACCTGACTATTTCACCCCGAGGGGCGCCTGGGAGCGCCGGGAGTGTGGGTCAGGAACCCACCAGACGCAGGCCCTCGCCGGCTTCCTCCGACGATTCTTCCTCGTTCGCCGGCGCCTCGGCCCAGCCCTGGGCGACGCGCGCCCGCGCGGCGCGACGGCGCGCCGCCTCGCGGTCGAGGGCGATGCCATAGCGGGCGAAGACGGTCTCGAGCTGATCGAAGTTCTGCTCGATCGTGCCGCGCACCGAGTCGAAGCCCTGCTTCACCGCATGCGAGCGCTTCCAGAAGGCGATCGGATTCACGCCGAAGTAGTCGGCGTCGTTCTCGCGCGGCTCGATCAGGACGATGTCGCCCTGGAAGCGGTCGTCGGCGAGGTAGCGCTGGATGCCGAGCTTGAGCCGCGAGTGGAGCAGCGTGCGGAACACCTGATTGATGATCGCCTTCATCCCGCGATCGGCGATATAGCGGCCCTCGGCGAAGTAGGAGAGATCGGCATCCTCGTCGTCGATCCGGTTCAGGAACGGACGGAACGGGTTGTAACAGATGATGAGGTCAGCGCCCTTCTCGATCGCGATGTCGATGTTTGCCGTATGGCGCACGCCGCCGTCCACGTAGTCGACGCCGTTGATGCGAGCGGGCTTGTAGAAGATCGGCAGCGCGCTCGAAGCCTGCACGGCCTGGGAGATGGTGAGCTCGCTGCTCTCGTCGGGGCCGAAGATCACGCGCTCGGCGGTGTCGAGGTCGCAGGCGGTGATGTAGAGGCCCTTGCCCGTCTTGCGTCGGAAGGCGCGGAAGTCGTTCGGGATCTTGATGCGCTCGAGGCTGCGACGCGACCAGCGCTCGAGGCTCTCGTTGTCGAAGAAGCCGCCGGGGATGTGATTCATCGGCGACGGGACTTCGCGTTTCGGCGCGATGTGCTCGATCAATCGCAGCGCCACGCTCTCGAACTGCGTGTAGCTCGGACGCCGGAAGAACTCGCGCAGCGGCCCGCGCACCGCGCTGGGGAGGCCGGGCACGCCCCGCGCGAAGTCGTAGGCGATGCTCGGCAGATAGGTGGCGAGGTCGTAGGAGAAGCGCGCCGGGCGCGTCAGGAACTCGCGGGTGTTCGGGTTGTAGAAGTCGGTGGGCTTGAGCTGGTCGAGACGGGTGCTGCTGCCGTCGAGCACCTTCACCATCTCGTCGGGCGTGACCCCCGAGGCGAGCGACGACCCGAGGATCGCGCCGGCGGAGAGACCGACGTAGAGATCCATGTCGGTGATCTTGCGGTCGACGAGGAAGTCGTTGAGCGCCTTGAGCCCTCCGACCTTGAAGGCCCCACCCGTCACTGCGCCGCCGGCCAACACCAGCGCCACCTTCGGGTTGGAGACGGGACGCGTCCCGTCGCTCTTGCGGATCAACGTCAATCCCACAGGCTGGATCTCCTACCGGGTGACTCTAACCGTGCTCCCTCTCGTCTCTCCGATCGACCGAATGGGTCCGGGACCGGAGCATTGGCGAGCGCACGAGCGCCGCCCCAATGCACTGCGTTAGCGCAGATTCGCCCTCGCAGCGAGTCGGCGAGGCGTTCGCGACCCGGCCGAGGCCGGCGTCGAGATAGATTTTGCTAATCACCTCGAATATTTGAAAGACTCGCTTGCGGGTCGGCGGGGGATCGGAGGGAGGTCGGATCCCGCGCGGGCGTAATGGCGCAGCGCGTCAGCAAACACGTAGGGGTTTGAACACATGACCGGGTCCGTGGTAGAAGAGTCTCCCGCCGCGGCGAAGTCGCCGGCCACCTCGGGGGTGGGTCATTCATGAAGAGAGTTCTCACGCTCGTGTTGGTCGTGGCACTGGCCGCCCTGCCCGTGCTTTCCGGCTGCGCCACGGGGTCGGGCCCGGCGGACGTTCCCGGACCGGTCGCCGACGAACCCGCGCCGCGCGCCGACGCCGACCCGTCCGCGGGCGTCGAGGAAGCCGAGGCCGACGCGCGCACCGCCGACCGCGAGCCGCGCGACGCCCCGCCCGGCATCGACGTCGTCGATCGGGCCCAGAGCGCCGTCGAGGGCATGCTGTTAGGCGCGGTCATCGGCGCGCAGGCCGGCCCGATCGGGGCGGCCGTCGGCGCGGGCACCCTGATGCTCTACGCCGCCGCCACCGGACACGTGCCGCTCTCTGGCGGTGCGGCACCCGCGCCCCGCGACCGTCGCGACGACGAGGAGATCCGCGAGGAAGAGCTCGAGGAAGAGCTCGACCGCGAGCTGGGCCGCGAGCTCGAGCGCAGCGACGCCCTCGAGCGACAGATCGAGGCCGAGCTCGAGCGCCAGGAAGCGCTCCTCGACCAGATGGCCTCCGAGCGCGAAGCCGGCATGCGCTCCCCCGACGCCCCGGCCGACGACCGCGACCTCGCAAGCCGCGCCGACCCGCGCAGCGCCCCGGCCGCGCCGAAGGATCGCGCGCTTCCTCTCGCCATCTTCGAGAAGGAGGAGCGCAGCATCGAGGCGGGAGCCTGGGGCGACCACCCCGACCTGCTCGTGATCGCGCGCAGCCTCGACGCCGACGAGGACGGAAACCCCGAGCAGATCCGCTATTTCGACGCGCAGACCGGCGCCTTCCTGCGCAAGGAGCAGGACCGCGACTACGACGGCCAGCTCGACGCCTGGAACACCTACGACGAAGGCGAACTCGTCCGGCGCGAGCTCGACGAGGACGGGGACGGCCGACCCGACGCCGTCGAGAAGTACGCCGCCGGCCTGATGACGTCGCGCGAGGTCGACCGCAACCTCGATGGCACGCGCGACGCCTTCTACACCTACGAGGGCGACTCGCTCACGCTCCAGCAGCACGACTCGGACGACGACGGCTCGATCGACCTGGTCGTGCGCTTCGAGAACCGCGTCCGCGCCCGCCTCGACGAGGACCGCGACCGCGACGGCCGCTTCGACCAGTGGACGCAGTACCTCGTCGTCGGCGACGACGAGGTCGTCTCGCGGGTCGAGCGCGACAGCAGCGGCGACGGCAAGCCGGACGTCTTCGAGACCTACGAGACGGTCGACCGCGAGACCCTGCTCGCGAAGCGCGAAGAGGACAAGAACGGCGACGGCACGATCGACATCACCTCGATCTACCGCGCCGGCAAGCTCGTGCGCCGCGAGATCAACGACCCGGATCTCGTCCCGCTCTAGAGAGCAAGCCTAGGGCGCCTCGGGCGGCGGCTCTTCCAGCTCGAACTCGATCTCCTTGCGCTGGCGCTCGCGGAAGCGCTGGATGCGATCGCGCTCGATCAGGAGCATCAGCTCCTTGTTGCGATTGCGGATGCGCTCGAGCTCGAGGGACAGCTCGCGTCCGTCGACGCCCGACGTCTCGAAGTCGACGTCCACCTCGACACTCGCACTGATGCCGTCGGAGGTGAGCGCCGTGACGCGCACACGGTTGTGACCCTCGCGCACCGGCACGAACCCGGAGAAGCTCCCGTCCGGCAGCAGGCTCACGTCGTAGGAGACTTCCTTCGTCGTCAGGTTCGAGAGCACGACGTCGTCGACGTCCGAGAAGGACGCGCCCTGGAGGAAGGCGACGATGTCGCCGGGGTTCTGCACGGGCAAGAAGGTGCCGCCGGTGATGCGCGAAACCTCGGTGGCGGCGACGGGGTTCGTGAGCGCCGAGGGCCCGAGCGCATAGGTGTTCACCCGGATGCCGGCGCGTCGGGCGAGGCGCGCGGCGGTGATCGCCGCCTCGACGTCGCCCGGGTCGGACTCGGAGCCGAGGCCCGCCGGAAAGGTCGGCAGGCCGTCGGTGAGGAAGAGCACGAGCTTCTTGGCGTCGGGGCGTGGCGCGCTGTATGCGCCACTGAGTCCGGCGAGCTCGGTGATGGCGAGACGCAGACCGGCGGCGAAGTTGGTGCCGCCGTGCGGACCGCGCCGCAGGATGTCGGGCAGCCGAGCGCGCACGACCGAGAAGTTCTCGGTGAGCGGCACTTCGAGCCAGGCGTCCTGCTGGTCGTAGCGCGCGCGCAGGCCGGTGTCGGGATTCATCTCCCCGGAGAAGCTGATCACGCCGACGCGGGTGCGGCGGCTGCCGGCGAGCGTCGTCAGCAGTGCCTCGGCGGCGCGAATCTCCGCCGCGAGGATCGTGTCGTCGGGATCGGTGGAGAGCGTTCCCTCCGGAAACGTGCCCGGCGGCACGAGTTCGAGTCGGGGGTTGACGCCGACGTGACCGTCGCGATCGACGTCGACGCCGCTCGCGTTCTTCGTCGAGCCCGAAACGTCGATCACGACCATCACGTCGAAGTCGACCGGCCGTTCGCCGAACGCGATCGCAGTCCCGCGGATCGGCGCCTGGTGCACGTCGTTCTTCACCGTGTCGCCGGGCACGGGCGACTCGACGAGGATCTTGAGCGGCGCGTGGCTCGGCTGGGCCCCAGCGACCGTGCCGATGGCGAAGAGCGCGCCGAGCCCGACGGCGCAGGCGAGCGCGCGACACGAACTAACGCGCAGCGGCATCACTCGCGGGCTCTTCGGCGCCGGGCTCCGCGGTCGGCGGTGCTTCGGCTTCGGGGGCGGGTTCGTCCGGTGCGACGGATCCGTCGGCCGGCTCCCCGGCTGAGGGTTCCGGCGTCGCCGGCTCCGGCGCCGGCGGCTCCTCCTCGGGATCCGCCGTCGGGGTGCGCGCGAAGCGATCGATCTTCGCGAGGCGTCGGCCGATCGTCTCCAGCGCTTCGATCGCGACGACGCCGACCGACTCGAGACTCCCCTTCGCGCAGTGCTCGATCGCGTCGCCCTCGCCGGCGTAGCGGCCCGGCGGCTCGTCGCCTCCGAAGGCGGTGTCCTCGATCGCCACGACGCGTCGCACGCCGAGCTCTTCGAAGGCGGAGTGACTCGCCTCGAAGCTCTCGTAGTGGGCGTCGGGCGGGAACACCGAAGATCGCCCGAGCCGACGCGCGGAGCGCCAGAACTCCTCGCGGTGGGCGCGATGGGAGCCGAGGTCGCGCGCGATGCGGAGCTCGGCGTCGCACACCCGGTTGAAGGTCACGAGCAGCCGGATGTTCTCGAGCCGGCCTGCTTCCTTCCATTCGTTCGCGAGCGAAGTGCTGCCGAGCCAGCGGATGTCGTTGTCGGGGCCGAGCGCGCGCCCCAGCCGGCCTTCGCCGGCGAGCCAGACGAGTTCGATCGTGTAGGGAAGCTCGCGTCCGGCGAGCACCCGCGCGATCTCGACGAGCAGCGCGGCGCCCGAGGCACCGTCGTTCACGCCGCGGAAGGCGAAGCCGTCGTACGACCCGCTGTCGTAGGGCGCCACGAGGACGAGGCGATCGCCGGAGCGACCGGGGAGCGTGGCGACGAGGTGTTCGAGCACGACTTTCGTGTCGCGCCCCTCGTTTTCCAGCTCGGTGGTGACGTCGCGGACCTCGATGCCCCAGCCCTCGAGGCGATCGCGCAGATGGCGGCGCGCACCGACGGCGGCGTCCGATCCGGGTGGCCGCGGTCCGAGCGCCGCGAGGAATTCGAGGTCGCCCCAAGCGAGATCCTTCGAGAAGACGTCGCCCGGCTCGACGATCTCGGCCGGCGGCGGCTCGGGCGCGACGGGCGGAGACCCGCCGCAAGCGAGGACGAGAAGAACGGGCGAGAGGCGTCGAAACGTCCGGAAAGCGTGGATCACGAGCGGCGGAATCCTTCGGGGGCGGGTCGAGACTCTAACGCTTCCGAGGCCTTGTGGATGTTACGTCAGACGCCGAGACGACGGTTCCAGGATTCCCCGAATCTTCCGTGACACGTGGAGCGGCTCATGGCCACTTCCTCTCTGTGGGCCCCTCCTCGGTGTTGGGGCTTCTCAAGAGTAGAAGGCAGGATCCCGCCCCGGGATCCTGCCTTCGTCTCTAGGAGTTCCGGGCTCCCAGGTCGAAGCCCGGGGCCCGCAATCCGGCTTCCCGGCGTCCACCCCCGCCGCCCTCCGGTCCCGACGAGCTCGAAGATGTCGCGTGTCCGGACGGCCGCGCTCTCCGGCGTCGACGGTGTGCCCGTCGAGGTCGAGGTGCGGATCAGCTCCCAGCTGCCGCGTGTGGAGATCGTGGGCCTGCCCGAGGCCGCTGTACGCGAGAGCGCAGCGCGCGTGCGTGCGGCGTTGGCCGCGGCGGGCGAGAAGTTTCCCGATCGACGCGTCACGATCCATCTCGCGCCGGCCGAGCTGCGCAAGAGTGGAGCGGCCCTCGATCTGCCGATCGCCGTCGCGCTGCTCGCCGCCGAGGGCCAGCTCGAAGCTGCCGTGATCGAGGGGGTGGCGCTCGCGGGGGAGCTCGCGCTCGACGGTCGCGTGCGGCCGGTCCGCGGCGCGTTGGCGCTGGCGCTCGCCGTGCGCGACGCCGGCTGTCACACGCTGATCGCTCCCGATGCGAGCGCGGCCGAGGCCGCACTGGCCCAGGGGCTCGAGGTGCGCGCGGCGAGCGACCTCGCCAGCGCGCTCGAACACCTGCGAGGAGGAGAGCCGTTGCCGGTTGCGGTCGAGGCGCCGCCGGCTCCCGCGCCGAGCGACGCGCCCGACCTCGCGGACGTGCGCGGTCAGGAGCTCGCGAAACGCGGGCTCGAGGTGGCGGCGGCGGGTGGGCACGGTGCGCTGCTTGTCGGCGCACCCGGCGCGGGAAAGACGATGCTCGCCCGGCGCATGCCCGGCTTCCTGCCCCCGCTGTCCTGGGACGAGGCCCTCGACGTGACGCGCATCCACGGCGCCGTCGCGCCGCTCGGCGCGGCGATCGTCTCCCAGCGTCCTTTCCGCGCGCCGCATCACACCGCGAGCGCGGCGGGCCTGGTCGGGGGCGGGCGACCGCCGCGCCCCGGCGAGGTGTCACTCGCCCACCGCGGCGTGCTCTTCCTCGACGAGCTCCCCGAGTTCGAGCGGCGCGCCCTCGAGTCGCTGCGTCAGGTGCTCGAAGACCGGCGCGTGGTGCTGGTGCGCGCCGGCGGCCACGTCAGCTTCCCGGCCGACTTCCAGCTCGTCGCGGCGATGAACCCCTGCCCGTGCGGCTGGCTGGGGAGTGGTCTGCGCGACTGCCGCTGCGACGACGGTCAGGTGGCGCGCTACCGCGCGCGCATCTCGGGCCCGCTGCTCGATCGCATCGATCTGCACCTGCGCGTCCAGCCGCTCGCCTGGGCCGAGCTCGACGCCCCGCCGGCGTCGCAGACCGGGAGCCGGGCCGTGCGCGAGCGGGTCGTGGCCGCGCGCGAGCGGCAGGCCGTCCGCGGCGTCGCCTCCAACGCGCGACTCCCGGACCACTCCCTCGACGCGCAGGTCGACGCCACGCCCGAGGCCCGCGCACTCCTCGGGCGGGCCGTCGACGGCTTCGGTCTCTCGGCCCGGGCGGCGCGGCGCGTGCTGCGGGTGGCGCGCACGATCGCCGATCTCGCCGACGAGGAGCGCACCGGACCGGAGGCGATCGCCGAAGCCCTCGCCTACCGCCAGGACGCCGGCCCCGCCGCGAGCGCCCGGTGAAGCCCGATCTCCGCCCGGCACCCCGCGCGCAACGTCCGAAAATTGACAGTCGGGGGACGCAAGTCGTCACCCCGACGTGCATCCGCAGCGCAGCCGCCGCGCGCGTCCCGCGCGGCGGCCTCCACAACCCATTGGAATTCCTGGGATTGCCTCGTTTCTCGCGCGAAGGCCCGGCATCGACTAAGAGATGGCACGGTTGATGCTTCTCACCGGGGTATGGAAGGAAGGTCATGAGCGCTGCAGCGACGACGATCGCCCGATCCGGGGCGGCTACGAAGCCCCGGGCCACGACGCTGCTCGCCCTCGTCCGCGCCATCGGCGAGGTGACCGACGACGAGAGCGAAGTGGTCGCGACGGTCCTCCACATGCTGCGCAGCGGGGAAGTCCGCCTCTGCGGCAACTTCCGCGGCCACGACCCCGAAGACCTCGCGTAGCGGCCGCCCGACGCGATCCGTCCACCCGCCGGGCGAGCCCCGGGCGATCTCCTCCCGCTGAGCGCTTGACCGCCCCGCGACGGGGAAGGAACATCCCACCCGACGGCGCAGCCCGGAGCGCCGCACGGGGGTGAATGTCGATGGCCGAAGGGGACAGGTCCGTCCCGCGGGTGGCGTCTGCCCGCGATGCGTCGGACGATGCGACGCAGGGGAGCAAGGTGACGACCGGCGGCAGGAAAACCGGCAGCAAGAAGCGCGCGCGCAAGCCCGCGTCGAGCCAGAAGCGGGCGAAGAAGAAGACCGCGAAGAAGGCTTCGGCGAAGAAGGTGCCCGAGAACCGCAGCCGCTCTGCGGCCGAGCTCGGCGCCCAGGCGCGCGACATCTCGGTCTCCGAGTTCTTCGCGAAGAACCGTCACCTGCTCGGCTTCGACAATCCGTCGAAGGCGCTGCTCACGACGGTGAAGGAAGGCGTCGACAATTCGCTCGACGCCTGCGAGGAGGCCGGGATCCTCCCGGACATCCGCGTCGAGATCAAACAGGTTTCCGAGACGCGCTTCCGCATCGCGATCCAGGACAACGGCCCCGGTATCGTGCGCAAGCAGGTGCCGAAGATCTTCGGCTCGCTGCTCTACGGATCGAAGTTCCACCGCTTGAAGCAGAGCCGCGGCCAGCAGGGCATCGGCATCAGCGCCGCCGGCATGTACGGCCTGCTCACGACGGGCAAGCCGATCGAGATCACGACGCGCACCGGCAAGGGCAAGGAAGCGCACTACTTCGAGCTCGTGATCGACACGAAGAAGAACGAGCCGAAGGTGAAGAAGGACGAGGTCGTCGAGTGGGACATCGACCACGGAACGCGCGTGGAAATCGAGCTCGAGGGCGCCTATCGCGGCGGCCAGCACTCGGTGGACGCCTACATCCGCCAGATCTCGCTCGCGAACCCGCACGCCGAGATCACCTTCGTGCCGCCGAAGGCCGAGGAGCACGGCGCCAGCCACACCTTCCCGCGCGTCACGAAGGACCTCCCGCCGGAGACGGCGGAGATCCAGCCGCATCCCTACGGCGTCGAGCTCGGCGTGTTGATGCAGATGTTCCGCGACACGAAGGCGCGCAACGTTCGGTCGTGTCTGTCGTCGGACTTCTCGCGCGTGTCGTCGAAGACGGCGCTCGACATCTGCCAGAAAGCGGGCGTGAAGGAGAACCGGCGTCCGTCGGAGATCACCCGCGAAGAGGCCGAGAAGATCCACGACGCGATCCAGAAGACGAAGATCATGTCGCCGCCCACCGATTGCATCGCGCCGATCGGCGAGGAGCTGATCGAGGCCGCCCTGAAAGCGGAGGTGGACGCCGAGTTCTACGCGTCGGTGACGCGCAAGGCGACGGTCTACCGCGGCAACCCCTTCCTCATCGAGGTGGCGCTCGCCTACGGCGGCGAGCTGTCCGCCGAGGATTCGGTGACGGTCTTCCGCTATGCGAACCGGGTCCCGCTGCAATACCAGCAGGGCGCCTGCGCGATCACGAAGGGCGTGACCGGGACGGACTGGAAGTCCTACCAGCTCCAGCAGCCGCGCGGCGCGCTGCCCGTCGGGCCCATGCTCCTGATGGTGCACATCGCGAGCGTCTGGGTGCCGTTCACGAGCGAGAGCAAGGAAGCGATCGCGCACTATCCGGAAATCATCAAGGAGATGCGCCTCGCCTTGCAGGAGTGCGGACGCCGCGTCGCCACCTTCATCCGCAAGCGCAAGCGCGAAGCCGACGAGGCGAAGAAGCGCGCCTACATCGAGAAGTACATCCCACAGGTGTCGATCGGGCTCCAGAGGATCCTGGAGCTCTCGGACAAGCAGCGCGACCAGGTCACGTCGAATCTCACCGACGTCCTCGAGCGCAGCCGAAAGATGTAACGAGAGGAACCATGGCGGCCCGGAAGAAGACGACGAAGAAGAAGACGACGCGGAGGAAGGCGCCCGCGGCGAAGCCGAAGGCGAAGCCCGCGGCGAAGGACGGCCAGACGGCGATGCACTTCGGTCCGAAGCGCACGCCGGCGAAGACCGCCGCCGCGAAGAAGAAGGCGCCGCGTCGCAAGTCGGGAGGCAAGTCCGGCGGCAAGAAGGGTGCGCGTGCGGCCAGCGCCCACGCCGACGAGGTGGCGAAGATCAACGCGGCGAAGGACGACGTCGTGTTGCAGCAGATCCAGAACGCGGCCACGGACGTGCACAAGGACATCCTCAAGCGCAGCAAGCCCGACCTCGCCTTCCCCGTGCGCTCGCTGAAGAACGTCTCCTACTCGACCGGGAAGGGCTATTTCGAGATCGGCAAGGCGAAGAAGGTGCGCACCCTCACGGTGAACACCGTGAAGAGCTTCGCCCAGACGCTGCGCATGATGGGCCTCTCGAAGGAGCTGGTGGAGACGAACGACTTCGCCACGAAGCGAGACGCCTACTACCAGAGCAAGAACTGGGACGCGGCGAAGTTCGACGAGCAGAGCGAATCGGACGCGGTGATGGACGACATCGAGGCGCTCTTCTCGATTCGTGGGTCGTCGCGCGAGCAGCTGCGCTTCGTCCCCGACGAGCACGGTGGCGCCGTGGCCGGGCGCCTCGTCGTGCTCGACCCCGACCGCGAGACGGGCGAGGTGGAGCGCATCGACTGCACGCGCTTCGGGTCGGGCGCCTACTCCATCCCGTCGACGGTCGAGCACCTCTCCTTCGAGACCGACGCGAAGTTCATCCTCGCGATCGAGACGGGCGGCATCTTCCAGCGCCTGCAGAGCCACAAGTTCTGGCAGACCTCCGATTGCATCCTCGTGTCGATGGCCGGCGTGCCGACGCGCGCGACGCGCCGCTTCATCCGCAAGCTCTCGGACGAGTGCCGCATTCCCGTCTACGCCTTCGTCGACTGTGATCCGTACGGCATCTCGAACATCTACCGGACGCTCAAGGTCGGGTCGGGAAACGCCGCTCATCTCTCCCAGTTCTTCTGTGTGCCCCAGGCGCGCTACCTCGGAGTGACCCCGCAGGACGTGATCGACTACGACCTCCCGACCCACCCGCTCCAGGACGTCGACATCAAGCGCGCGAAGGACGCCCTCAAGAACGACCCTTTCTTCAAGGCGCACAAGCCGTGGCAGAAGGCGATCGAGCAGCTCCTCAAGATGGGCGTGCGCGCCGAGCAGCAGGCGCTGGCGAAGTGGGGGCTCAACTACGTGATCGACGAATACCTGCCGGCGAAGCTCGCCAACCCGGGGCGCTTCCTGCCGTGACACGGCGAGCGCGCGCATGAAGGGCATCGTCCTCGCAGGCGGTTCGGGCACGCGCCTGCACCCGATCACGCGCGGCGTCAGCAAGCAGCTGCTGCCGATCTACGACAAGCCGATGATCTACTATCCGGTGTCGAGCCTGATGCTCGCCGGCATCCGGGAGATCCTGCTGATCTCGACACCCGAGGATCTGCCCTCCTATCGGCGGCTGTTCGGCGACGGTCGCGCGATGGGTCTGGCGGTCTCCTACGCCGAGCAACCGAAGCCCGAAGGCCTGGCCCAGGCGTTCCTGATCGGACGCGACTTCGTCGGCGACGATCACGTCGCCCTCGCGCTCGGCGACAACGTCTTCTACGGCCACGGCTTCACCGAGGTGATCCAGCGCGCCGCCGCGCGCGAGTCGGGCGCGACCGTGTTCGGCTATCACGTGCACGACCCGGAGCGCTACGGCGTCGTCGAGTTCGACGCGCAGGGCGTGGCGATCGGCATCGAGGAGAAGCCGGCGAAGCCGCGCAGCCACTATGCGGTGACGGGCCTCTACTTCTACGACAACCGCGTGCTCGACATCGCGGCGGGCCTGAAGCCCTCGGCGCGCGGCGAGCTCGAGATCACCGACGTCAACCGCGCCTATCTCGAGGCGGGCGATCTCTACGTCGAGCTGCTCGGACGCGGCGTCGCGTGGCTCGACACCGGCACCAACGAGTCGCTGCTCCAGGCGCAGACCTTCGTCGAGACGATCCAGGAGCGACAGGGGCTGCGGATCGCGTGTCTCGAGGAGATCGCGTTCCGCAACGGCTGGATCTCGCGCGACGACCTCGCCCGGCTCGGCGACGAGATGGGGAAGTCGAGCTACGGCGCCTATCTCCGTCAGGTCGCCGCCGGCGAGACGGCCTAGCGCAGTGGCGCTCGAATTCGTACCGACCGCGATCCCGGGCGTCGTGCTCGTCGAGCCCCAGGTACACCGCGACGCGCGCGGCTTCTTCCTCGAGAGCTACCACGCGCAGAAGTACCGCGAGGGCGGCATCCCCGGCCCGTTCGTCCAGGACAACCACTCGCACAGCGCGCGCGGCACCCTGCGCGGGCTGCACGCGCAGAACCCGAATCCGCAGGGAAAGCTCCTGCGCGTGATCGAGGGCGAGGTGTTCGACGTCGCAGTCGACGCGCGGCGCGGCTCGCCCACCTACGGCCAGCACGTGAGCGTCGTGCTATCGGCCGAGAACATGAAGCAGATCTACGTCCCGCCCGGCCTGCTCCACGGCTTCGTCGTCACGAGCGACATCGCGCAGGTCGAGTACAAGTGCACCGCCTTCTACGACCCCAAAGGCGAGTTCTCCGTCGCCTGGAACGACCCGGATCTCGCCATCCCGTGGCCCGTCGATGCGCCGGTCCTCTCGGAGAAGGACGCGAAGGCGCCGCGCCTGGCGGAATCGACGGAGCGTCTGGTCGACTTCGCGTAGGTCGGCCTAGAAGTCCTCTTCGACTTCCAGCTCCTCGTCGTCCTTCTTCTGGATCACGCCGGGGGAGCCGCAGCAGGAGCAGTAGAACTCGTCGCCGGGGCGCTCGTCGCCGGACATGGGCATGTCGGCCTGGCAGATCGGACAGGTGAGTTCCTGCTGGCGCATCTCGAGAAGATCGGAGCGCCGCAGGCCCGGCTTGAGTCGGCGGGAACGGGCTCCGCGGGGGGGCCGTCCAGCTCCTCGAAACGCGTTTCCGCGTCCCAGCCTTCGGTGCGCCAGCTGCGTCCGTCGGCGTCGAGGAGCAGCGCCTCGGCGTCGGGCCAGGACTCGACCAGCGCGATGCCCTCTTCCGGGGCGAGCACGAGCAGCGCCTTCGAGAGCGCCTCGGCGTCGGTGGCGTCGCCGCCCACGACGAGCGCCTGACGACGCGCGATGAGCGGATTCCCGGTGCGTGGGTCGAGGATGTGGCCGTACCGCCGACCGGCGATCTCGCGCGACGAGCCGAGATTCGCCGAAACCGAGAGCGCGCGGTCGCGCAGGGTGAGGACACCGGCGAAGCCGCCGTCCGGCGCGCGCGCGAGCAGGCGCCAACCCGCGGCGTTCGGCGGCTTGCCGATCGCCCAGGCGCTGCTCTGACCGAACGAGAGCAGCCCCGCGACGACCCGCCCCGGCAGCTTCGCGCGCACGCGATCGAGCGCATACCCCTTCGCGATGCCGCCCAGATCGATCGCGCTGCCCGCGTCGAGCGCGATCCGCGCGCGGGTCCCGTCCGTCTCGATGTCCAGATGAGCCGGCCCCACCCGCGCGCGCGCGGCCGCGAGCTCGGCGCGCGACGGCCGGCGTCCGCGCTCCTCGGCTTCGCGCCACAGCGCGACGAGCGGACCGACCGTCACGTCGAAGGCGCCGGACGTCTTCTCCGTGAGCTCGGAGGTGTGGGTGAGCAGAGCGGCGACTTCGCCGTCGACGAGGACGGGCTCCCCGCCCGCCGCGGCGTTGATCCGGCTCACGTCGCTCGAGGGGCGCCAGGTCGAGACGAGCGACTCGATGCGCTCCACTTCATCGAAGGCGTCCTCGATCGCGCGCTCGAGCGCGAGCACGTCGGTGCCGAGCAGCGTCACCTCGAGCGCCGTGCCCATCGCGTAGTCGCCGGCGGAGCGCTCGATCGGTGCAGGCGGCGGTGCGGTCGCGCAGCCGAGCGCGATGCCCAGGAGCGGGAGCGCGGCCCGCGGCGTCACCGCTCGCCGCTGGCGTAGTTGCGCTGCGACCCGGCGAACACGCTCCACAGCGAGAGCCCGACCAGCGCGGCGAGGCTTCCCTGCAAGAGCAGGAAGCCGGCGATCTTCACCCAGGCGAAGCCCGGGTGTCCGAAGCGCACCAGCCAGCCACCGCCCTCGTCGAGCAGCGCCGAGACGAAGGGCAACACGATCAGCCACGCCTTCGTCGTGTTCTTGAGCGGCACGAAGAGCATCAGGTGGGTGAGCACGAGCAGCAGCATGCCCATCGCGAACAGGTGGAAGTGCGCCACCTCGAGCATCCCCTGATAGGAGCGCGGCGAGAGGAAGGCCTCCTCGTTCCCGAGGTAGTAGCTCACCACCGAGCTGGGCGTGAGACCCATCTTCTCGAAGTAGAGCAGCGCGTTGGTGAGCCAGAGGCCCGACACGTACACGCTGTAGAGCACGACGATCGTCTGGAGCAGCCGGTTGCGGCTCCACTCGCCGGTGATGACGAAGCGCAACTAGTGTCCTGTCCCAGAAATTCGGCGTCGAATCGAGACAGCCGAAGCGTGGCTCGGTGTGCACCGAGGGCGTGTCTGCGGACCGCTGGCAAGGCGCGCGACTGAGGCATGGCCGAAGTCACGCCGCAGGCAGCGCAACGCAGCCAGCGGTCCGCAGACACGTCCGAATGCAGCCGAACTTCTGGGACAGGACACTCGCTACTCGTCGTCCCGCATCACCACCACCTGATAGAGCGCCAGCGCGCGTCGCACGCCGTTGGTGGTGGCGCGGGCCGAGAGGGTGGCGCCGACGATGCCGTGCACGTCGCCGCCGAGGCGCAGCGGCTCGGCGAGGCTCTTCTCCTCGAACTGGCGATACCAGCGCTCCGTCGGCATGTATTCGAGCGGTTCGTGGAAGGCGAGGACACGCAGCGTGCGGACCTCCCCCTCCGGCGACAACACGACGAGGAAGGCCTCGGGCAGCGTGCGGACGTTGTGCACGTCGATGAACGCGTAGCCGAGCAGCTCGTTTTCGCGGAAGCCGCGATACACGCGCACCACGCGCGACTCGAGCGGGCTCTTCGCGAGCGTCTCGATCGCGCGGGCCTGATCGTCGCCGAGCAGGATCGATTCGTCCTCGATGCGGTCGGCGTCGGGAAACGCCAGCTCCAGCGCCTCGCTGCGGCTGAAGAACACCTTCGCCTCGGCGCTCGTCGCACCGAGGAATCCCAGGGCGAGCGCGCAGAGCGCCGCCGCGATCGTCGTTCTAGAACACAAGTCCGAACCCCGCGTTGATTTCGTCGGCCAGAGCCCCGCGTCGCGGGTTCCGATTGCGATAGTCGACCTTGAGCACGACGTTGGGGATCGGCTTCGCCGACACGCCCGTCGTGAAGATCGTTTCCATGCGATTGCGATTCGCCGCGAAGCCGGTCGGCACGTCCTTCTGCGTGTTGACCTGCTCGAAGCGGACGAAGGGCTCGACGGTCCAGCCGCTCTGCGGCGCGAGCCACTGCATGATCTCGTAGGCGAGCTCGCCGTAGTAGCCTTCCATCTGTTCGGCGATCACTTCGTTCGGGGCGATGTCGCCGGTGAGGCGCAGCGCGTTGGTGAGGTCGCGCGCGCCGTCGAGCAGCGCCTGGGTGTAGAGGGCGCGAGCGTGCAGGCCAAAGCGCTGGAACTGGGCGTGCGCCTCCCAGACCGCGAGCCGCGCCTGGGGTAGCACGAGCGATCCGCCCCCGAATGCCGGCAGCACGGTGATGCGCTGGTCGTGGCCGGTATTGCCGATCATCCCCGAGCCGCCCACTTGGAGGCCCGGCAACGGCTCGACGTCGAGTGAGCCGACGAAGGAGAGATCGTCGGCGTTGGCGCGGTTGCCGCGCATGCGTCCGCCGCGCAGGCCCGAGTCCGAGAAGCCCGCGCCGTTCAGGCTCGTGATCACGTAGGCCTTGTATTCGACGATCTCGGCGACGCGACCGAACACGCCGACACCGTTCTCGCGGAACGTGGAGGGAATGATGTTCGTCTCGGAAAGCGGACGGTTGTTCCCGAAGAAGAAGGGCGGCTCGTGCAGCTCGTTCAAGAAGCCCATCGGCACGAGCATCAGGCCAGCGCGCAGATTCGCCTCGTCGCGCCAGAGGTAGTCGAGGGTGGCGAACTCGACCGACACCGATCCGCCGCTCGACCCTTCGTGGCTGCTGGTCGAGGCGTGCTCGAACTCGAACTCGGCGTTGAAGACGATCTCATCGGTGAACTTGTAGCCGGTGTAGAGGACGGTGCGGACGAAGTCGAAGGTGTCTTCCTGGTTGCTCTTGCGCTTGTCGGCGATGACGTCGGTGTAGCGGGCTTCCGCGTAGCCCCCGATCGAGAGACCCTTGCTGACCGAGTAGACCTTCGAGGCCGCTGGCCCGAGGCCCCATTCGCTCTCGAGCTCGATGTCCTCGGGCACGCCCATGTCCTGACGCGTGCGCGCCAGCTCGTCGGTGAGGATCTCCACCTTGCGCTCGAGCTCGCGCATGCGGTCTTCGGTGGCGAGCGCCTCGTCCTCGGTCTGGGCGAAGGCCGGGACGGCGAGCGCGCCGGCCAGGAGAATGGCAACAGCGATCGATTCGATGCGGATCACGGGCTCGGCTCCGGGCTCACGAAGAGCCGGTGGGGCTCGGGGCGATCGACCGCTGGCCTCAGGATCGAGAACGGGTTTCGGATCACGGAAGGGCCTCGACGGCGACTTCGCCGCTTTCCGGCTCGAGGGCGACCACCAGACGGCGCTTGCAGCGGCGGCACTTCAGCTCGACGCCGCCGGGCACCCGGCGCGCGACGAGGCTGCCGCACAGGCAGCGGCAATCGTCCACGTCGCGTCGTCGAACGAGGGCGTTGGTTTCCGCGCGCGGCACCGGGGGCTTCCTCCGCCGCGCTCCCCACCCCGATCTCAGGCCCGGGAGCCGGGTCTGTCAGATCGTCGGTTTGGGGGCGCGAATGAAATTGAAAATCACATTCAATTTCAGGATCGGCACGGTACGCCGGGCCCCGAGACGTGTCAAGCGCCCGGAGCGGCCCTCTGGCGGGGGTTTCGGGTCGATCCGGCGGCAGTGCGCGCCCGACGCGGGGCGTCGAGGCGAGAAGCCGCCGCTCGGGCAAGCCCGGAGGCCGCGGCCCGGATCCGCTCGGTGACGACCGCGCTCCGCGCGACCTACGTGGCCAGCTCTTCCTGGCACTTCCCGCAGTGGCCGTAGAGCTCGTGGCGGTGGCGCAGGACGCGGAAGTCGTAGCGCGCCGCGATCTTCTCCTGGGCGGACTCGATCATCTCGCACTCGAACTCGATGATCTTCCCGCAGCGCGTGCACACGAGGTGGTCGTGGTGCTCGTGGGCGATCTCGTAGCGCGTGGTGCCATCGAAGTTGTGCTCGTGGGCGAGCCCGGCCTCGCATAGCAGCTTCATCGTGCGGTACACCGTCGTGTGACCGATCTGCGGGTGGCTGTCGCGCACGCGCTGATAGAGGTCTTCGCTCGTGATGTGGCCCGACACCTCGAGGAAGACATCCAGGATCGCCTCACGTTGCTTCGTGTGCTTGAGCTGGTTGTCTTCGAGGTAGCGTGCGAGCGTGCGGTGTTCGACCTCGTGCGCCATCGCACCGACGGTAATCGAGGGCGGGAGGCCGGGCAAACAGCGACGCTCAGCGGGGCGGCGCAGCCGCGCGCATCCCCCGCAGATTGCGCTGCGCGGCCTCGTTGTCGCAGTCGAGCGCGACGGCGCGCTCGAAGGCGCCCCGCGCATCGTCGCGTCGCTCCGCGGCGAGATAGGCCAGGCCGAGGTGGTTCTGCACCTCCGACGCCTGCGGCGCGAGCACGGCGGCCTCTTCGAGCGCGGCGATCGCGGCGATCGGATCGCCGGCGTCGAGCGCGCGGGTGCCGTCGCGATAGAGGATGGCGCCCTGAAACGTGTTGCAGCCGAGGGCGCTCACGAGGAAGGCGAGTAGCCCGACGAGGATCCAATCGGGACGCGTGCAGACACCGCGGCGTGACACGGCTCGTTTCTACCGGCAGCCGCGGGCCCGGGCAAGCCGTCTCCCTGGGGGCGGAACTCGGGGACGGGAGGCTGCCGCCGCGTGCAGCGCTCGGCGCGGCGTCCGGGCGCGCACCTCGGACCCATCGGTTCTGACGAATCTTCACCCCTGCATTTCCTATTTTTCGAATCGGCTCGGCCAGCCGATACTCACGTCGTTCGATGCAACGGGAGGAATCATCGTGAGACTGGCAATCGAAACGCAGCGCTGTGAGATCGACCCCTGGCTCGACGAGTACGTCGGGACGACCGTCGCGTTCGCCACCTGGTGGGCCGACCGAAGCGTCGAGCGCGTCGACGTCCGGATCGAGCGATCGAGCGGAGCCGCCGGCGAGCCGTTCTTCCTGTGCAGACTTCGCGCGACCACGGCGGGTCTCGGCATCGTTTCGGCCGAGGCGGGAGCCCGCGATTGCTGCGAGGCGATCCAGGAGGCGGCCGACCGGCTCGAGGTGGCCCTGTCCGGCGCGATGACCGTGTTGGTGGCGGCGGCGACGCGGCGCCTCGCCGCCTGAACCGGACCACGCGCCTCACGAATCCCCGACCGGCGAGACGGAACCGTCGGGCTTCACCGCGACGATCGAGGTCTCGAGACGGTTGATGATCTCCTCGGCCTCTTCGCGGATCACGAACGCGGCGCCGCCACTCGGGAGTGTCGTCCCGATCACGACCAGATCCGCTCCCTGATTCGCCATCTCGACGGTCTCGAGGAAGGGCACGCCGTCGCGCACATGCACGCGCGCCGGGTCGATCGCGTCGCCGAAAGGATCGATCGCGCGATCGAGTCCTTCCTCGGCCCGGCATCTAGCTCTCTCGACGTAGTCGCGGAACGGGTCCTCGGCCGACCGTCCGAGAAAGCGAGCACGTTCTCGAACTTCATTCGCAGTCCTCCCGAGGCCGAACCTACGGGGGACTGATCAATCCACAATCAGAAACTTCACCCGGTTCCCATCGTCTTTTTCGCTGGTTTGGAGCTCTCCCCGGAATCGTCTTTTTCGAATCAATTTTCTTAACTTTTCTACTTGTTGAATGAAAGGGACAACCCTAAACCTCGCTCCGGGCTCGATCGACCTAGGAAGACGCACGTGGAACTCATCCAGAGCAATGTCCTGACTCCGATGGTCCTGGCGTTCGCTCTCGGGGTCGTCGGCGCGCGGATCGGGAGCGACCTGAGGCTCCCCGACGCGATCTACTCGGGTCTCTCGATCTATCTGATCTTTGCGATCGGACTCAAGGGCGGATCGGCGCTCTCCGAAGCCTCGCTGCTCGAGGTCTCGGGGCCGGCGCTCGTTGCCCTCGGGATCGGCGCCATGACGCCCGTCTGGTGCTTCGCGATCCTGCGCACGCTCGGCGGCTTCACCGTCGTGGACTCCGCCGCCGTCGCAGCGCACTACGGTTCGATCTCGATCGTGACGTTCATCGCGGGCGTCACCTACCTCGACTCGCTGTCGGTTCCCTACGAAGGCTTCATGCCGGCGTTCGCCGCGCTCCTCGAGATTCCCGGCATCGTCGTCGCGCTGCTGCTGGCCCACCGCGCGAGTGATTCGGAGAGCGGCATGATGGAAGGTCTGCGCGAGACCCTCACCGGTCGCAGCGTCGTCCTGCTGGTCGGCGGTCTCGTCATCGGCATCCTGAGTGGACCTCCCGGCCTCGCGAAGGTGGCGCCCTTCTTCGTCGAACCGTTCCAGGGAGCCCTGGCTCTCTTCATGCTCGAAATGGGACGCCTCGCCGCGAGTCGCCTGCAGGATCTGCGCAGCTCCGGCGCCTTCCTCCTGGCCTTCGCCATCGTCATTCCGATCCTCCAGGGTTTGCTGGGCGTCGTTGCCGGATCGTGGGCTGGGCTCTCGGAGGGCGGCGCCTTCGCGCTCGGACTCCTCGCAGCCAGCGGCTCGTACATCGCCGCTCCCGCGGCCGTCCGGCTCTCGCTGCCCGAAGCGAACCCCAGCCTCTATCTCACGCCGGTCCTCGCCATCACCTTCCCATTCAACCTGACGGTGGGGATCCCGCTCTTCCACACGTTCGCCCGATGGTGGCAGGGATGAGGGAGCTCCGATGAAGATGACGCGTGTCAAGCTCGTGACGATCGTCGCCGAGTCCGTTCTCGAGGCGCGATTGATCCGGGAGATCAAGGAACTCGGCGCCCGCGGCTTCACCCGGAGTGAAGTGCGCGGCGAGGGATCGCGTGGACGCCGCGTCAGCGACGTCGAAGGCGCGAACGTCCGGCTCGAATGTCTCGTTTCGGACGAGACGGCCGAGCGGATCACGAGCGCACTCGCGGATCACTACTTCGAGAACTACGCGGTCGTCGCTTTCGTAGAAGACGTCTCCGTCGTCCGCGGAGAGAAGTACGTCTGATCGATGGAATGGATCGTCCCCATCGTGTTGGCGACGGCGCTCGCCGCGCCCGGCTTGTCGGTGCGCCTTCGAGAGCGCGCGGGCTTCGTGCTCGCACTCGTGCCGACAGGTGTGGCGCTTCACGCGCTCTTCGCGCAGAGCGCGATCGCGCGGGGGGAGTACGCGACGACGCGTCTCGCGTGGGTGCCCAGCCTCGGCATCGAGTGGGCCTTCCGGGTCGATGGGTTGTCGAACCTCTTCGTCCTGTTGATCGCGGGCATCGGCGCGTTGATCGTCCTCTACGCGAGCGCCTATCTGCGCGGGCATCCGAGGATCGGGCGCTTCTACGCGTTCCTCTTCCTCTTCATGGCGGCGATGCTCGGCATCGCGACCTCGGACGATCTGATCCTGCTCTTCGTCTTCTGGGAGCTGACGACGGTCTCGTCCTTCCTGCTGATCGGATTCCAGCAGGAGAAGGAGGCCGCCCGCAACGCGGCGCGTCGATCGCTGCTGGTGACCGCGTCCGGGGGGCTCGCGCTCCTCGCGGGATTCATCCTGTTGGCCGCCGCGGCGGGGACGACGTCGATCTCGGCGCTGGCGCAACAGGGAGAGGCGCTCCGCGGCCACGCGCACTACCCCTGGATCGTCGGCCTCGTGCTCGCGGGAGCCTTCACGAAATCGGCCCAGGTGCCCTTCCATTTCTGGCTCCCGGACGCCATGCAGGCGCCCACTCCCGTGAGTGCCTACCTGCACTCGTCGACGATGGTGAAAGCAGGCGTCTTCCTCCTGGCGCGGCTCTCCCCGTCCCTCGGCGGAACCGACTTCTGGCTCGTCGCGTTGGGAGGCTTCGGCGCGGTCACGATGATGCTCGGCGCCGTCCTCGCGCTCGGTCAGGACGACCTCAAGCGCCTGCTCGCCTACTCGACGATCAGCGTGCTGGGCCTGCTCACGATGCTGCTCGGATTGGGGACCCCCATCGCGGCGCGCGCTTTCGCCGTCACGCTCTTCGCGCACGCGCTCTACAAGGGAACGCTCTTCCTCGTGGCCGGCAACGTCGACCATGCGACGGGAACGCGTTCGCTGCGCGAACTGCGCGGGCTGCGCGGCGCGATGCCCTGGACCGCCGGCGCCGCGCTGGTGGCGGGCATCTCGATGGCGGGAGCGCCGCCGCTCTTCGGGTTCCTCGCGAAGGAGACCGCCTACGAAGCCGCACTCGAGGCGCCGCGCTGGGCCGCGTTCTTCGGACCGGCCACGGTGCTGACGGGCGTCTGTCTCGTCTTCGCCGCCCTTCGCGTGGGCTGGTCGGCGTTCGCCGGTTCGCCCGGCGAGCCCGCTCGCGCCGCGCACGACCCGGAGCCCGCGATGCGTTTCGGGCCCTCCGTTCTCGCGACGATCGGTCTGCTCGGCGGAATGCTGGTCGGCGGGGCGGAGCGTTGGCTCATCGCGCCCGCCGCCACGGCGATCCTCCAGGAGCAGGCCCCCACCGGGCTCGCGCTCTGGCACGGCTTCACGCCGATCCTCGCATTGAGTGTTCTCACCCTCGTGCTGGGCTTCGGCGTGTATCGCGCCCGCTCGCTCGTGCTCGAAACCGCTTCTTCCGCGGGCGCGCTCGCGCTCCCCGGAGCGGGTCGCGTCTGGGACGCCGCGTGGGACGGCCTCCTCCGCGCGGGCGCGTGGCAGTCGCGGATGCTCCAGAATGGTTCGCTGCGCCGCTACCTCGCCGTCACCCTCTCGGCGGGCTTTGCCGCCGTGCTATGGGGGCTCCTCGATGCGGGCCCCATGCCGTCGGCGCCCTTCGGCCCTCCCGTGTCGAGCATCGGGATCGCCTCGGGTCTCCTGATCCTGGGCGGCGCGGTGCTCCTGCTCGTCGCATCGACGCCACTCGTGGCCGTCGCGGCGCTCGGGTCCGTCGGGTTGGGCGTCGCCCTCCTCTTTCTCGTCTACAGCGCGCCCGACCTCGCACTCACCCAGCTCGTGATCGAGGTGCTGACGGTCGTGCTCTTCGTGTTCATCCTGCGTCGCCTACCGCGATCGCAGTCGTTCCGCAGCTCGGGCCACACACCCGGCGCCATCGCACTCGCGGCGATCGCGGGCACGACCATGGCCGCGCTCACCTGGCTCGCGTTCGAAGTGCAGCTCGCGGAGCCGATCTCGGTCTACTTCGACGAACAGAGCGTCCCGATGGCGCAAGGCCGGAACGTGGTGAACGTGATCCTCGTCGACTTCCGCGCACTCGACACGCTCGGCGAGATCACCGTGCTGGCCGTCGCCGCACTCGGCGTCCTGGCGCTGCTCGCGAGGAGACGACTCGCTCCGGGCGCGGGAGCAGAGACATGAGCACCCTCATCCTGCGCACCGCGACGCGCTACCTGGTTCCCGTGTTGTTGCTCTTCTCCGTCTTCCTGCTCTGGCGAGGACACCACGAACCGGGCGGTGGCTTCGTCGGAGGGTTGGTCGCCGCCGCGGCGCTGGTGTTGATTGCGCTGGCCGAGGGGTCGGAGACCGCGCGGCGCGTGCTGCGCGTGCAACCGACGACGCTGGTGCCGATCGGCCTCGCCACGAGCGCCGGCGCCGGGAGTCTCGCCTTCCTCGAAGGTCGGCCGTTCCTGACGGGTCTCTGGTCGAAGTCGGAGGAGGCGGGCGCACTCGCGATCGGATCGCCCCTGCTCTTCGACGTCGGCGTCTTCCTCACCGTCGTCGGCGTCGTGCTGACGATCCTGCTGGCGCTGATCGAGGAGACGTCATGACGCTGCTCGTCGCAATCGCCGTCGGCGGCATCTACGCGGTGTCGGTGCTGCTGCTCCTGCGCCGCAGCCTCGTTCAGCTCCTGCTCGGGCTGGCGCTGCTCAGCCACGGCGCGCATCTGTTGATCTTCGCAGGCGGGGGCATGGTGCTGGGCAGCCCCCCGCTGGTTTCCGAGGGAAGTCTCGCGCCGCTCGCGGGCAGCGCGGATCCCCTTCCGCAGGCGCTCGTCCTGACGGCGATCGTCATCGCGTTCGCGGTGCTCGCGTTCGCGCTGGTGCTCGGGTTGTGCGCCGGTGAAGCCGCCGGCACCGACGAGATCGACGCCTACGGGGGCGATTCCGGATGACCGACGCACTCCTCGTTGCTCCCATCCTGATTCCGCTCCTCACGGCGATCGCCGGTGCGTTCGGCTGGGGAAACGCTCGCTTCCAGCGTTCCATCGGCGTGTTCGGAACGGGCGCGTTGCTCGTCGCGGTCGTCGCCCTGTTCGTCGAAGTGAATCGCGCGGGCGTGGTCGCCATCCAGCTGGGAAGCTGGCCGGCCCCCTACGGCATCACCCTGGTGGCCGATCTCCTGGCGGCGCTGATGGTGCTCGTCACGGCGGTCGTCGCATTCGCAGTCGCGATCTACGCCACGACCGACGTGGACGACGCCGCGCTCGAGATCGGCTTCTTCCCGTTCTTCCACGTGTTGCTGATGGGCGTCTGCGGCGCCTTTCTCACGGGCGACCTCTTCAATCTCTACGTGTGGTTCGAGGTGATGCTGCTCGCCTCGTTCGTCCTCCTCGTCTCGGGCCCCGGCCGGCTCGCGCTGCGCAGCGGCGTCGCCTACGTCACGCTGAACCTGCTCGCCTCCGCCTTCTTCCTCGTGGCGGTCGGCATCCTCTACGGAAAGGCGGGTTCGCTGAACCTCGCGGATCTCGCGATCAAGTTGAGCGCATCCGACGGGCCGGAGGCCGCTCGACCGGTCGCGTTGCTGCTCCTCGTGGCGTTCGGCATCAAGGCGGGCCTCTTCCCGGTCTTCTTCTGGCTCCCTGCCGCCTACCCCCGCGCGGGCTTCGCGGTGTCCGCGCTCTTCGCGGGCCTGCTCACCAAGGTCGGCGTGTATGCCCTGATCCGCGTCTTCACCCTGCTCTTCCCGGTCGCCGAACACGGCATCGCAGACCTGTTGCTCGCGTTGTCCGCAGCGACGATGGCGAGCGGCGTGCTCGCGGCGGCGTCGCAGTCGCATGTCCGCCGCATCCTGTCGTTCCATATCATCAGCCAGATCGGATACATGGTGCTCGGCCTCGCTTTGCTGACGCCGCTCGCCCTGGCCGCGGCGATCTTCTACGTCGTCCACCACATCGTGACCAAGACCAATCTCTTCCTCGTGGGAGGTCTGATCGCGCGCGCCGGCGGAAGCGAGGAGCTCGGCCGCCTCGGCGGCCTCAGCGTGCGTCGCGTCGGTCTCTCCGTGTTGTTCGCCGTGCCCGCGCTGTCGCTCGCAGGCGTGCCGCCCCTGTCGGGGTTCTTCGCGAAGCTTCTCCTGCTCCGAGCGGCGCTGGATGCCGAGGCGTTCGTGGCCGCCGCGATCGCAACGGCGGTCGGTCTGCTCACCCTGTACTCGATGACGAAGATCTGGAACGAGGCGTTCTGGAAACCGGCTCGGGAGGACGAGCGCCCCGGCGACGGCACCTTGCCGTGGTCCGCGCTCGTCGCCAGCGGAGCGCTCGCGACGGTGACCATCGCGCTCGGGCTCGGGGCCGAGGCCCTCTGGTCGATCGCCGTCGATGCGGCGGATCAGCTGTCCGGACACGACGACTATCTCCGCGTCGTGCTGGGGTCGCGGACGTGAAGCTTTTCGCCTGGAACGTCGGTCTCGCCCTGCTCTGGGCCGCCGTGCTCGGCGCCTTCTCCCTCGCCAACCTGGCGGCGGGATTCGTGCTGGGCTTCGCGATTCTCGCGCTGGTCGGCGGCTGGATCGGATCGACACGCTATTTCGCGAAGGCCGTCCGCTTCGTCGAGTTCGTCGGCTTCTTCCTCGCTCAGCTCGTGCTCTCGAGCGTTCGCGTCGCGACCGACGTCCTGACGCCGCGTCTGCGAGCAGAGCCCGCGATCGTGTCGATCCCCCTCGATGCGCGAACCGACGGCGAGATCACGCTCCTCGCAAACCTCATCAGCCTGACTCCGGGAAGCCTGAGCCTCGACGTCTCCGAGGATCGCCGCACCCTCTTCGTGCACGTGATGTTCCTCGAGGACGCCGAGACGTGTCGACGCGAGATCAAGGACGGCTTCGAGCGCCGCGTCCTGGAGCTGCTCCGATGACGTCCGAGCTGGTCACCGGCGCGGTCGACGTCGCGCTCGTCCTGCTGGCGATCGCGATCGCGATCGCATTCGCGCGCCTGGCACGGGGTCCGAGTCTCGCCGATCGGGTCGTCGCGCTCGATGTGATCGCCGCGACGATCGTGGCCGCGGCCGTGTTGTTCGCGATCCGGACCGGTCTCGCGGTCTTCGTGGACGTCGCACTGGCGATCGCACTCGTCATGTTCCTCGGCACCGTCGCACTGGCCCATGCCATCGAATCCGGAGGAGGAAAGGAATGAGCGACCTCCTCGTCGCCGCGCTCGTGCTCCTCGGCTCCCTGCTCGTCGTGGTCGCCTGCATCGGGCTGCTGCGACTTCCCGATCTCTACACGCGCATGCATGCGAGCACCAAGCCAGCCACGTTGGGCGTGAGCCTGATCGTCGGAGCGCTCGGCCTTCACGCGGGCGACCTCGGGATCGCGGTGCGCGCGCTCCTGATCGTTCTCTTCTTCCTCGCGACGGCGCCGGTCGCGGCGCACCGGCTGGGACACGCGGCCTATTGGGCCGGTGTACCGCGCTGGTCGGGAACGGTCCGCGACGACCTCGCGAAGCACCGCTCGGAAGCGTCTCGGTAGCGCTTGCCGCTTCTGCCTCGAGGATTGGTTTTCTCGATGGATCATCCACAGATTTTCTATTTTTCAACATCGCCGACGCTTCCTAGCCTTCCATTCAGCAAGGAGGCCGCGATGGATGCGAACCCGTTCCACAACGACGAGATCGCGTCCGAGTGCGCCTACCGCCGCCAGGTCGAGGCCGAGCAGGAGCGGCTCGAACGATCGGAGGTCGGAATGGATCGATTGCGCGCCGACCTCGCAGCCGAGCTCGGCATCGAAGCGGGCCCCCTCGTCGACGACCTGCTCGATCTGGGGGTCAGCCCCAACACGGCGTCGGCCTTCGAATCCCTTCCCCTCGTCGAGGTGGCGTGGGCCGACGGCAGCGTCGATCCCGAGGAGCGCTGGCGCGTCCTGCGCGAGGCGACGGCGTTCGGGCTCGAGCTGGGCCGCAGCGCGCACGCCCTGCTCGAGCTCTGGCTGACCCAGCCGCCGGAGCCGGAGATCTTCGACGCCTGGTGCCGCTTCGCCTCGCTGCCGGAGTCCTCGTCTCGCGCCCCGCGCGTTCTCGCGGGATGTGAAGCGGTCGCGTTCGCGGCGGGCGGGGTGCTCGGTTTCGGCGCCGCTTCCGCGAGCGAACGTGAAGTGATCGGGAGGATCCGACGGGTCTTCGCCAGCGCCCTCGCGACGGAGGCGGCCTAGATTCGACCGGTCGCGGCAGAAGTCGGTAGCGATCGATCAGCGCTAGTCCAGAAACCCATCGCGTGCGGCATCGGCGATCGCGGCCACTGCCGGATGCGTGATCCGCCTCTCGACGGTGATGGCGAAGAACTCCTCTCGCACCTCTTCGGTGCTCCCGACCAGATGGACGCCATGGCTCTTGCGGATCTCGTCGGCCACGACGATCGGCGCCGCGAAGATGCCCGTGCCGTGTTGGCCGAACACCTTCATCAACGCGGTGTCCTCGATCTCGGCGACCGGATTCGGCCGCACTCCGACCGATTCGAACCAGCGATCGAGCGAATGGCGCAGGGTCGTATTGGACGTGGGAAGGAGCATCGGCGCGTCGTCGAGACCCTCGGGAAAACTCCGACGGTGACGCTTGGCGAGGGCGGGCTCCCCGAAGAAGCCGATCCCGCATCCTCCCAGCGAGTGATTGAACGCCTTGACCCGCAACGGCGGACCGAGCGGCGCATCCGTGAGCACCATGTCGTACTCCTGGACGGCGAGCGCCGCGAGCAGGCCGTTGGTCTTGCCCTCGTGGAGGACCAGCTCCACCGGGTCTTCCAGATCGAGAGCCGTCTTCAACAGGCGGTGGCAGACGATCTTCGGGACGGCATCGGAGATCCCGACGAGCAGCTTCGCCGGGCGATTCGTCGGGCGACCGCGCAAGGCGTCCTGCATCTCGCGGCCGAGCGTGAAGATCTCCTCGGCGTAGCGGTACACCATCCGCCCCACCTCGGTGAGCGCGAGATTGCGCCCCTCCCGGACGAACAGCTTCTCCGCGAGGGAGTCCTCGAGCTTGCGGATCTGGCCCGAGAGCGTCGGTTGCGCCAGGCGCAACACCTCGGACGCCTTGGTCACGCTGCCCTCGCGCGCCACCGTGTAGAAGTAGAGGAGATGGTGGTAGTTGAGCCATTCCACGGGATTCGTCCTTTCGGTTTTTCCGAAGAGTATCGAAAACATTTCCTATTTGTAGATAGGTCGACGGCTCCCTAGCTTCGTTCTCGAACACAGGAGTGACGATGCAGCTGCGAATCCAGTTCCGACATCTCGAGATCTCGCAAGAGGCGAAGAACGCGATCGAGCGCGGCGTGCGTCTCGACCTGGGTCGTTACTCGGCGATCATCGCGGAGGCCCGCGTCGCACTGTCTCCGTCCCGCCGTTGCGATTTCGGCGAGAAGCAGTCCCGCATCCGCATCCGTCTGCGCAACGGCGAGGCGCTCCTCGGCGAGGGGTGCGGCGCAGATCCGAAGGAGGCACTCGACGCCGCCATGTGGCGGATCGAGCATCGCCTCGCGAGGCGTCGCCTCGCGCAATCCGACGATCGCCGCGCGATCGGTCCGACGATCGCAGGCTACTAGCCCCGCGACCAACGTCGCACGACGCATCGCGCACGTACCGCGTTGCTGGATGTCGACGCGACCGCGGGCATCGTTTCCCCATCGACCGCAGTTCCCGACCCGCCTTCGCAGAAGGAGCGCACGACGCGCTCCGGGCGCAGGCTCCAACCCAGAAGGAGTTCTTCATGAGCACGGATCGCATTCTCTCTCAGCTTCTCGGAAGTGGCGCCGCATCCGGATTCGCCGGCGGTCTCGCCGGCGGACTGGCGAGTGGCCTCCTCACCAGCAAGTCCGGGCGCAAGTTCGGCAAGAAGGCGCTCAAGGTCGGAGGAATCGCCGCGATCGGCGGGCTCGCCTACGCCGCATTCAGCCGGTATCGCGATAATCAGGAGCTCGCCGGGGCCACCGCCGTCTCGCGTACCGAGCCCGTCACGCCGGATCGCTTCGTTCCCGCGCCTCATCGCGCCGCCGAAGCGGACGCTCTCGCCCTGACGCTGCTCCGGGCGATGATCGCCGCGGCGCAGGCCGACGGCCGTCTCGACGGAGCCGAGCGCGCTGCGATCTACGAGCGTGTCGGGTCCCTCGATCTCTCCGATGCGGAGAAGGCGAACCTGCTGGCCCAGCTCGACGACCCGGTCGACATGAGCTCACTCGTGGCGGCCGCCTCGACCCCGGAGATCGCCGCGGAGATCTACACCGCGTCCCTGCTCGCGATCGAGCTGGACACGGCGGCGGAGCGCGCCTACCTCGCGATGCTCGCCGCGCGTCTGGGCCTTCCGGACGACCTCGTCGCAGCGATCCACAATCAGATCGAGGTCGCCGGTTCCGCCGGAGACGCCGGGCCGCCGCAGCCGACCCTCCAGGCGGCAGCGACGTGAGCAACCTGCGCCTGCGTCAAGCGCCGGGATGGATCTGCGTCTCGGCCTTCGCGATCGCACTCGTCCTCGCGAGTGCGGTCCAGGGTGAGGAGGCCGTCGGCGAGGACGAAGCCTTGCGCGACCGGATCGAAGCGAAGCTCGAGGGATTGCCCGAGCGCGAAGGCGCGGAGATCCGCGTCGCGGTGCGCGACGGGCGAGTGCTCCTGCAAGGGAGCGTCCGCCTGCTCGAGCAGTCGCTGCGCGCCGAACGAGCGACCTGGAAGACGGACGGAGTGATCGATGTAGAGAACGAGCTTCGCGTCGTGCGCGCTGGACCGATCGACGACAGTGCGATCGAGCGCCAGGTGCGCAAGGTCCTGGAAGCCGACGGCCGCTTCGTGGACACGAAGCTCGAGCTCGATGTGGTCGCGGGGCTCGTCCGCCTGCGGGGACTCTTCGAAGATCCCGCCGATCTGCTGACCCTCAAGCATCGGATCGCATCGATCCCGGGCGTTCTGGGTGTCGAGATCGACGCGATCCTCGTGGCGCGGCGGACGGCGTCGATCGCAGCTCTCAACTCGTAGAAAGGAGAACCGGAACCATGCAGACCGAGATCTACGCCAAGCTCCATGACCTGCCCGTGCGGTCTCACGAGAATGACGGGATGAGTCGCAGCCACGGGCTCCGTGCCTCCACCGAGAAGAGAGCCGGACACGCGATCTCCGTGCCGGGCTTCTACGTCTGGGACGAACACCGTCGTGATGCCGAGCAGTGGGCGGCCACCCTGCTCGAAGTGGCGTCATGCGCACCGACGGACGTCGTCGCCGACGGCGTCGATCCCGGCCGGAGTCGATCCGCCGTCGGATCGAGCTGATCCCCCAGCGGATCGCTTCGGACGCGCCGAGTACGCCTTGCTCCGTCGGAGCACGGGGGTATTCTGCCGGCCGAGGATCATCCGGATGAAGCTCGCCATCGACCGCACCGACACCATCGCCCCGTTCCCGGGCGTGCTCGTCGTCGTCGCGCAGGGAGCTCGCGTCCGGCACTAGCTCGAGAGCCTCGCAAGAGCTCGGAGACCCCGAAGAAGGCCACGGACGCGAACGGCGACCGTGGCCTTCGTTTCATCCGGGCCCGCCGGCACCACCGGAGTCTTCCGATCATGTCTCTCGAAACCCCGCCCGCGCTCGAGGCGTCCGCGATCCCGCGGCACGAGCGCGGCAGCCTGCGCGAGGTGTTCGACCTCGCCTACCCGGTCGTCCTCACCACGCTCTCGACGACCCTGATGGGCGTCGTCGACTCGGCGATGGTCGGACGCCTCGGACCGACCGAGCTCGCCGCTGTCGGCTTCGGCGGCATCTGGCTGTGGACCTTCTTCTCGCTGTTCTACGGCAGCGCCACCGGCGTGCAGACCTTCGTCTCCCAGGCCGACGGCGCCGGAGACGCGCGCTCGTGCGGAACCTGGGTCTGGCAGAGCCTCTACGCGCTGGTTCCGCCGATGGCGCTCGTGCTCCTCGTCCTCGCGTTCGTGCTGGAGCCGTGGATCGCCTGGATGGGTCCTTCGGATGCACTGGGCGGAGAAGCCGCGGGCTACATCCGCGCGCGCCTGCCCGGCGAGATCGGCATCGTGGTCGGCATGGCGGCGGCGTCCTTCTTTCGCGGCCTCGGCGACACGCGCACGCCGCTCTACGCGACGATCGGCGGCAATCTCGTGAACGTCGTCCTCGACTACGGGCTGATCTTCGGCGAGCTCGGCCTGCCCGCGTGGGGGGTGTTCGGCGCGGGCGTGGCGACGGCGATCGGCCACTGGTGCGCCGCCGTGCTGATGATCGGACTCCTCCTGCGTCGCGGCGCGCGCGAACGCCACGCGACGACGCCGGTCGCCCCCGACGTCCACGCCATGCGCCGCTTCCTGCGCACCGGCGCACCGATCGGCGGCGAGTGGTTCCTCGGCATGACCTCCTTCGCCGTGTTCACCACGCTCGTCGCGCAGATGGGCGACATCGAGATGGCGGCGAGCCAGGTGTTCGTCGTGCTGCTCTCGCTCTCGTTCATGCAGGCGATGGGCATCTCGATGGCGGCGGCCACGCTCGTCGGGCGTTATGTCGGCGCGCGCGACGAGGACGCCGCCGAACGCAGCTTCCGCACGTCGGTGCAGCTCGGCGTCGTGCTCGGGCTGGGGGTCGCGGTGCTCTATCTCGTCATCCCCGGACCGCTGCTGCGGATCTTCACCGACGACCCGGAAGTGATCGCGCTGGGCGCACCGCTGCTCGCGATGGGCGCCCTCTTCCAGCTCTTCGACGCGATCGGCATCATCTCGGAGGGCGCCCTGCGCGGCGCGGGCGACACGCGCTGGCCCTTCCTGGCGCACACCCTCGCCGGCTGGGGCTTCTTCGTCCCCGGCGCCTACACCCTCGGCATCGTCCTCGACTACGGCCTGTTCGGCGCCTGGTGCGGCGGGCTCGTATACGTCTTCGTGCTGGCGGCGGTGATGGCGCGGCGGTTCCGTTCGGGCGCGTGGCGCAAGATCACGATCTGAGCGCCGCGTCGCGCGACCGCTTCGCCTGCGCGACCAGACGGTGGAACCGGCGATGGAACTTCTCCCACAACCCGTCCGGCTTCTCCGCGAAGATCGCGTCGGAGGAGGCCGAGACGACCAACCACTGGCCGCGCGCGATCTCGCCGTCGAGTTGCTTCGGCTGCCACCCGGCATAACCCGCGTAGACGCGTAGACGCCCCGACTCGAGCTTCGCCGTCTGCGCGAGCAGCACCTCCCGGTCGGCGCTGATGAAGACGTCGTCCGCGACGGACGACGAGTGCTCGGGCGGCTCGTCGGCGCGCAGCAGCATCATCACCTTCGAGGTCTCCACCGGCCCTCCGACGTACAACGTGCCCGACCCCTCGACCGCGCCCTCCACCACTTCGTGGAGCGCGACGTCGATCGGCTTGTTCACGATCAGCCCGAGCGCGCCGCTCTCGCTGTAGCTCACGAGATAGACCACCGACTCGTGGAAGATCGAGCCACGGATCTTCTCCGTCGCGACGAGGAAGCGCCCGGCGGCGGGAAGCTCACCCGTGGGCGCGGAGTCGCCCGAAGCCTCCGGCGGCGGAGCTTCCTCCGCGACGACCCGGGCGTCGGAGTTGCAGGCGCCGACGGTCACGACGACGCACGCGAACCCGAACGCGGCGGCGAATCGTCGCCCGCTCCGCTCCGTCGTGCTCATCGCGCCGCGCACCCGGCGCAGGGTATCACGCGGTGAGCGCGGCCTTCGCGGGCTCGAGCTTCACGCGCGCGACGACGGGCAGGTGGTCGGACGCGCGTCGCGCCGCGCGCGAATCGTGGGCTTCGAGCTCGATCAGCTCGAGGCCGCGCGCATAGATGCGGTCGAGGGCGAGCATCGGGCTGGCCGACGGAAACGACGCCGGCCACGCGGTGTTGTGGTGCTCCGTGAGCGCTTCGTCGAGCTCGCGCGTCGCCTTGCACTTCCGCCAGGCGTTCATGTCGCCCATCAGCAGCGTCGGCGTGTGCACCAGACGCGGGTGTTCGAGCAGCGACCGCACCTGGCGCTGGCGCGTGCGGTCGGCGAGCGCGAGGTGCGTCGCCACGACGTCGACTTCGCCCTGCTCGTCCCGGAGCTGCGCAGCCACGGCGAGCCGCTTCTCGATGCGGCTGAAGGAGAGGTCCAACATCGAAACGCCGGCGAAGGGCCAGCGCGAGAGGATCGCGTTGCCGATCTTGCCGCGTTTGTGCACGCGCGTGACGGCGAAGGCGACGTGCAGGCCGAGGGCCTCGGCGAGCGCTTCGAGCGGGTCATCGCCGCGCGAGGGGCGCAACACCTCCTGGAGCGAGATCAGGTCGGCGTCCAGCTCCGAGATGACGAAGCCCGCGCGCGCCGGGTCGGGACGGCTGCGGCCGTTCAGGCCCGTCCAGCGGTGGACGTTGTAGGTGGCCACCCGGAGCTCGCCGGAAAGCGGGACCGGCGCCGCGGGGCGACGGGGCGCGCGCAGCAGGGCGAGGTGCGGCGCGTCACCGCGAGGCTCGTCCTTCCGGCTTCGCCGACTGCGCCGCTGCGGCGCTGCCTCTTCATCCTCCAGCAACACGGTGTCCCAATCCCTCTCTTTCCCGCGGTTCGCGCCTCTCCGGCCCCCGCCGCCGTGAAGAATAGCGGCTGCCCCGGGCCGGCGAGGTGAAGGTCCTACGTCGGACGCGAGGCGTTCGCGCCCGCTCGCCCGCCTCGGCCGCGTCGTCTGGCGACGCGGCGAACTTGAGCGCAAGCCGCCTTCCGGGAGGACCGATACGCTCGGGACATGGCCCGTCCGAAGCAACCGCCTCTCGGATCGCTGCTCGACGCGCCCGCCGTGCGGGAAGCCGCCCAGGCGCTCGTCGCGGCCGTCCGCGCCGAAGCCGGTGAGCGGGAGCTCTCGGCGAAGGGCTACGAGCGTGCCCTGCGCGAGATCGGACGCATGCGCGGTCGCCCGCTGCCGCTCGCGCTGCTCTCCGGCGGCACCGGTCGCGGCGCGCGCGTTCGCCTCGCCGACGGCCGCACGCTGCTCGACTTCGTGAGCGGCATCGGCACCTACCTCTTCGGGCACGGCGACGACGACCTGCTCGAAACTGCCGTCGTCGCGGCCGCGGGCGACGCGGTCTACCAGGGCCACCTGATGCCCGGCGCCGAATACCACGGGATGCTCAAGGCGCTGCTGCGCCACACCGGGCCGCGCATCCAACACGGCTGGCTCTCGGTCTCCGGCGCGATGGCGAACGAGAACGCGCTGAAGATCGTGCTCCAGAAGAACGCACCAGCGGACATGATCGTGTCCTTCGAGCGCGGCTTCTCCGGACGCACGCTCGCGCTCGCCGAGATCACCGACAAGGCGGCCTTCCGCGAAGGTCTGCCGCTCTCCGGCCGAGCGCTCTACGTCCCCTTCTACGACCCGGACAATCCGCATCGCACGCTCGCCGCGCTCGATGCGCATCTCGAACGCTACAAGGGGCGCATCGCCGCGATGCTCTTCGAGTTGATCCAGGGCGAAGGCGGCTTCCACACCGCGCCGCCCGAGTTCTTCCGCAGCGTCATGGAACGGTGTCGGGCCGCCGGTGTCGCAGTGTGGGTGGATGAAGTGCAGACCTTCGCGCGCACCGGCGAGCTCTTCGCCTATCGCACGCTCGGGCTCGAAGACCTCGTCGACGTCGTCACCTGCGGCAAGGCGCTCCAGGGCAGCGCCGTCCTCTTCACCCGCGGCTACAACCCGAAGCCCGGGCTGATCGCCGGCACCTACGCCGGATCGACCGTCGGGCTCGCGGTCGGCACGCGCATCATCGAGCGGCTCGAGAGCGAGGGCTATCTCGGGCACGAGGGACGCGTCGCCCTGCTCGGCACGCGCTTCGAGCGCTGGCTCGAGAGCCTGCGCAAGCGGATGCCCCACGCGATCGGTCCGCGCTCGGGCACAGGCGCGATGCAGGCCTTCGTCCCCTTCGACGGCTCGCCCGAAGCGGCCCAGACGACGATCCACGCGGCGTTCGAAGAGGGTCTGCTCGTCTGGAGCGCGGGCTCGAGGCCGGCGAAGCTGCGCATGCTGCTGCCGGTGAACACGACCGACGAAGAGCTCGAGAGCGGCTTCACGATCCTCGAGAAGGCGCTGCGCCGCGTCGCGGAAGAGTTCGGTTGGACATGTTGATCCTGCGGCCGATCGAGCCCCGCGACGCCGACGCGCTGCTCGGTCTCGCGACGCAACTCGACTCGATGAACCTCCCCGCCGAGCCCGCCTTCCTCGCCGAGCGCATCGCGCTCTCCCAGCGCTCCTTCGCCGGCGAGCTCGAAGACTGGCGCGAGGGCATCTACGTGTTCGTCCTCGAGGACAGCGACGTCGAACGCTGCGTCGGCACCTGCACCATCCTCGCCAAACACGGTCGCCCGGGGCATCCCTACTTCTGGCTCGAAGTGACGAACGAAGTGCGCCGCAGCGACGACCTCGGCGTCCGCTTCGAGCACAAGAAGCTGCAGCTGCGCTCGACCGAGGACGGCCCCACCGAGATCGGCGGCATCGTCCTCGAACCCGCCTACCGTCGTCACAAGGGACGCTGCGGCAAGGCGCTCTCGATCGTGCGCTTCGCCTACATGTCGATGCATCCCGACCGCTTCGAACGCGAAGTGATCGCCGAGATGCTCTCACCCTTCGAGGAAGGCCGGCGCAACCTGCTCTGGGACGCCTTCGGCAAGCACTTCACCGGCCTCTCCTACCGCGAGGCCGACCACCTCTCTTCGCGCTCGAAGCAGTTCATCGCCGATCTCTTCCCGGTCGACCCGGTGTACGCGACGCTCTTCCCGCAGCGCGTGCAGGACGTGATCGGCCAGGCGAACGAGACCGCCGTCGCGGCGCTGCGCATCCTCGAGAAAATCGGCTTCCGCCACCTCTGCCAGGTCGATCCCTTCGACGGCGGGCCCTACGTCGGCGCGTCGCGCGACGCGATCGCATCGGTGAACCAACGGCGCCAGCTCGTGCTGCCGGGTCTCGCCCGCGAGGCGCCGGCGACCGACGAGGAGACGCTGGTGTTGATCTCGGCCGAGGGGCGTCACGGCTTCCGCGCGACGGTCGTGCCGATCGACGCGGATGAGTCGCCCTACGTGTGCGAGGCGGCGCGCGAGGCGCTGGGCGTCGGCGCGGGCGACCGCGTGTCGATCACGCCGCTGCCGTGAGCCCGCGACGGTGAGTGAGCTGGAGAGCGTCTCGCCGTCGGACCCGACCGACGTCGTCGGACGCTTTCCGGTCGCGGATGCAGCGGACGTCGACGCGGCGGTGGCGCGCGCCCGCGAAGCCTTTCCGGCCTGGCGCGACGCCGGCCTCGCCGCGCGCACCGAAGTGCTCGAACGCTTCGCGCGTCTCGCCGGCGAGCGCGTCGACGAGCTCACCCTGTTGATCGCGCGCGAAGTCGGGAAGGCGCGCTGGGACGCCGCGGGCGAGGCGCGCCTGCTGGCGCCGAAGGTCGCGGTGACGCTCGGCGACGGGATGGACCTCGTCGCGCCGCTCGAGCCCGCCGCGGGACAGCGCGCCACCTATCGCCCGCGCGGCGTGCTCGCCGTGTACGGGCCGTTCAACTTCCCGGCACACCTGCCCAACGGCCACATCGTGCCGGCGCTCGCGACCGGCAACACCGTCGTGTTCAAGCCGAGTGAGGAGGCGCCCGCGGTGGGCGCGTGGATGGCCGGACTCTGGCGTGAAGCCGGGCTGCCCGAGGGCGTGCTCGAGGTGGTGCAGGGCGGGCCCGAGACGGGACAGGCGCTGGCGGCGTCGGCGGTGGACGGGATCCTGTTCACCGGGTCGTACGGCACCGGCCGCGCGCTGCGCGCCGCGACCCTCGACGCGCCGGAGAAGCTCCTCGCCCTCGAGCTCGGCGGCAGCAACGCGATGATCGTGTGCGCCGACGCCGACCTCGATCTCGCCGTCGCCGAGGCCGCGCTCTCGGTCGCCGCGACGACGGGCCAGCGCTGCACCTGCGCGCGGCGGCTGTTCGTCGCGCGGTCGATCGTCGACGCATTCACCGAGAAGCTGTGCGCGGTGCTAGGCGGCCTGCGCATCGGGGCCCCGCTCGAAGAGGGCGTGTTCATGGGTCCGCTCGCGTCGCTCGATGCGCACCAGCGCTTCGAGGCGATGCGTTCGGGTTGGAAGGAGGCTGGCGGCGAGCGCGTGCTCGACGTACAGCCCGAGCTGCCCGCGCCTTATGTGGGGCCGGGGCTGGTCCGCTTCGCCGGGCTCGCGCAGACTCACGCCTATCAGCGCGAGGAGATGTTCGGCCCGGAAGCCGCGCTCTACGCGTTCGACACCCTCGACGAGGCGATCGCCGCCGCGAACGACTCCGACTACGGGCTCGCGGCCAGCGTGATGACGCGCGACCGCGCGGCCTACGAGCGCTGCGTCGGACGCGTGCGCACCGGCATCCTCAACTGGAACAAGGCGACG